>JAJFBJ010000029.1 GCA_020697375.1 Nitrospira sp.
AGAATTGGCCTGCGCGGCCGGCTGTTGCATCGTGCCGATCAGAGGGTTCGTGCCTCGGTCTGGAGGTCGGCTGCGGCGCCGGACGTTTACCGAAATCATGCTGGACGCCGGGGCGGATGTATGCGCTCGATCTCAGCACCGCTGTGGACGCCTGTTTTACCAATAACGGTCAAGGAGTGGTACGCGACCGCCGGATTGGACGATGTTCGGGTGCGGCTGGGCGGCAATGGGATTTTAGGTAATGGAAGGGCGCGCGCTGTTGCGGTTTTCATAAGCGGATATGAATATCTTGCATCTCAGTACCGAATATAACTTGGGCGGGTCAGGCCGCGCCGCCTATCGGATTCATGCCGGACTTCTTCAGCTGCAATATCTCTTTCTGCCTTCTTCCTGGAGATTACTGCGCCATCCGTGGTTTCGGCAGGCCGATGTCGTCCAGCTCTTCAATACGCACGGAGGATATTTCAGCCACTCCGTGCTGGGGGTGGCCAGCCGGCGCAAGCCGTTCGTCTGGCGAATGTCGGACATGTGGCCCATGACGGGTCATTGCTGTTATTCGTATGGTTGCGACCGGTGGAAGACCGGCTGCGGGTCCTGTCCCCTGTTGGATGATGATCCGGCCTTGAAGACCGACCGGACCGCGTGGCTGTGGCGAACGAAGCGGCATATCTATGCCAAGGCGAATGTCACCCTGGTGGCGCCGTCGCAATGGATCGCCGGCCTCGCTAGACAGAGTCCGCTGGTGGGGCATTGGCCGGTGCAGGTCATTCCGAACGGCCTCGACTTGAGTGTCTTTCGGCCGATCAGCCGGACGGCTGCCAGAGAAGTCTTGGGACTGCCGCAGGAGGAACAGGTAGTCCTGTTCAGTTCTGTGGAGACCCAGGCGTACCGAAAGGGCGGGACATTCATGGCAGAGGCCGTCAATAGGCTCAGAGGCAAGACCAGCAAGCCCTTCCGCCTGCTGGTAGTCGGCAACCGCGCGCGAGAGTGGGAGACGACCGTCGGCGTTCCCGTGACGGCGATCGAGACGGTGAAAGACGATCATCTCCTGGCCGCTCTCTATTCGGCTGCGGATCTGTTTGTCCACCCCGCTTTGGCCGATAACCTTCCGAACGGCGTGTTGGAAAGCCTGGCTTGCGCGACGCCGGTGGTGGCGTTCGATGTGGGCGGTGTCGGAGAGGCCGTGCGTTCGATGGAGACAGGATATCTCGCGCGGTACAAGGATGCAGGCGACCTCGCGCAGGGAATCGCGCGTATCCTGGACGACGCGGATCTTCGACGACGCTTGAGCGCTCGCTGTCGGGAAGTCGCCCAGGCCGAATATGACATGGCTCTGCAAATCCGTCGGTTCGAAGAGTTGTATCGGGCGGTCATGAAGGATGGCCGGCACGTACGCGACGAACCGGACCGGCGGCCGGGATGCCCGGCATGAGTTTCCCCGAGACTTCCTACGGCATCGTGAAGCGCTTGGGAACCGTGGAAGCCTGGACGGCGTCGGTTGCGCGACGCCTGAAGAAACCTTCTCTCACGATTCTCGACTACGGCTGCGGAACGGGCGATCATGTGACTTACCCACTTGCCTGTCTGGGTCATCGCGTGCTGGGATTGGATTTTCACGCAGCCTCCATCAGCGAGGCCTCGCGCCGATATCGATCGCCGAACCTCTCGTTCAAAAAGGGGGAGATCGATGAGCTGGTGAAACAGGGACAGCAGTTCGATCTCATCGTCTGTTCCGAAGTGCTCGAACACCTCCACGAGCCGCTGCAGTTTCTTGAAGCCGTCAGTCGGTTGCTGCCTGCGGGAGGCGGGCTCATCATCACGACGCCGAACGGCTATGGATCGTTCGAATGGTTGACGAGTCTTCAGAAGGCATTGGATCGGGCGGGGTTGCACCGATTCTTTCGACAGGTCGCCCATCTGTGTCTAAGGAAGAAACCTGGTGTGCGTACGGCGCAGGCATCCACAAGAGGGGAGGGGACGGTCCCATCCGCCGGATTCCTGAACATGGACTCGACGCACGTGCAGTTCTTTCGAGTCGGCCGACTGGAAGCGCTCTTTGCGCAAAGCGGATTCACCATCGTGGAGCGACGCGCCAGGACGCTGCTCTGCGGTCCTTATGTGGACCTGCTGTTCCGCCTGGCGCCTTTTGAGCAGGCGCTGTGCCGCGCTAACAATCGGTTGGCGGATGCGCTTCCGTTCGCATGGGCGGCCGACTGGATGTTTCTCCTCGAACGCCGGGAAAAGTGCGTGGCATGAGCGACGAATTGCCGAGGGTGTTGGTCGTCACGTCCAACAATTTCAATCTCGTCAACGGCGGCGGCATTACGCTGACGAATCTCTTTCGCGGATGGCCTCATGATCGCCTGGCGAATCTTCATGACGATGCGTTGCCGGAGGACCATAGCGTCTGCCGCACCTTCTATCGGCTGACGGAGGAGGAGATCCGCTGGATCTGGCCGTTTTCGCTGGCACGCGCATGGTACGGGCGAAAGAAGCAGCAGGCGGTTTCATCGGGAGGCGCTGCGTCCGGTCCAGGCCGTGACGGCTGGCTCAGTCGCGTGAAGCGCGTCCTGGGAGATGGGGCGCCGAAACGTGCGCGGCTGACCCCCGCGTTGATCGAGTGGGTTGAGACCTTTCGACCGGCCTTGCTCTATGGGTTTCTTGGCTCGCTGGAGCAAATCACGTTGATTCGGTCGTTGGCCGCCAGGTTCAGACTGCCGATGGTGATTCACATGATGGACGACTGGCCGGCGGTGCTGCATACCAGCGGACTCTTGAGTCCGATCATGGGGCCGCTCATCAGACAGGAGCTGAGGAACGCATTGAAAGAGGCGCGAGCGCGTTTGGCAATCTGCGACGAGATGGGTGAAGAGTATCAGCGTCGCTACGGGTATGAATTCCGATCGTTTCAAAATGCGTTGGATCCTGCCCAATGGTTGCCGTTTGCGCGGAACGAGTGGCAGGCAGGTGCGCCGTTCATCGTCCGTTATGTCGGCTCCATTGTCCCGGCAGGCCAAAAAGAGAGTCTCAAAGATATTGCGAAGGCGGTGGCGCGTTTGAGGAAAGATGGGCGAAAGATTCAATTACGGATCCATGCGCCTTGGACGGATGCCGACTACCTTCGAGATTTGGATGTGCCGTCGGATGCCCTGTCGATCGAGGGACCGCCCGACGCTGAGCTCGTCCCGCGTTTGCTGGCTTCGTCGGACCTGCTGGTATTGCCTTACAATTTCGATGCACGAAGCGCCCGCTATATCCGGCTCTCGCTTCCGACCAAAGCGCCGGCCTATATGATGTCCGCCACTCCGATTTTGGTGTATGCTCCGGCGGATGCCGCGACGGCGCGATATGCCGCACAGCAGGGATGGGCTTACGTAGTATCTCTCCAGGGAGAAGAGGCGGTGACGGCGGCGTTGAAGGTTCTGATGGGCGATACGTCCTTGCGGGAACGGCTTGGGCGGCGAGCTCAGACCGTGGCGTTGGCGCGGCACGATGCTGAAAAGGTGCGAGCGGCTTTTTGGGACTGTCTCGCGGCGGCTTCCAGGCGGGCGTGAGAGGGGCCTGCAGGAGGAGGAAGCATAACTCCGTCAACCGCGAGATCCTGGTACGAAGAGGCATGATAAGGAAGGGCGGAGACAACGGTATGCGAATAGCGCGGGGAACTTCGGCGACGGAGCAGGGCACTGCCACACCACAGTCCGGATCATCCCAGAATGAGGATGTCCGGCAGTATTGGGATCAGGAAGCCTGCGGCACGTACAAGTCCGTGGTGGGGACATTCCCAGAGCTCAGCCGGGAGTGGTTCGCGCTGGTCGAGCAGCATCGATATGCCATGGAGCCGTTTATCCATGCGGTTGCGCAGTTTCCTACGCATCGCGGAAAGAAGGTGCTCGAGGTCGGGGTAGGCGCCGGGACGGACCACCTGCAATGGGCTCGCGCCGGAGCGGTCTGTCACGGGGTGGATCTCACGCAACGCGCCATCGACACCACGCGGGCGCATTTGGCGCTGCATGGGTTGAGCTCAAATCTGCAGCGGATCGATGCCGAAACCATCCCCTTTCCGGATGAGTATTTCGATATCGTCTATTCCTGGGGAGTGATTCATCATTCGGCCCACCCCGAACAGATCATCCGCGAGATCAGGCGAGTGCTCAAGCCGAACGGCACATTCATCGGGATGCTCTATGCCCGGCATTCCCTCGTGCTGTTCAAACTGTGGATCAAACATGCCTTGATGAAAGGAAGGCCCTGGAGATCATGGACGGAGCTGGTCGCGCATCACATGGAAAGCCCCGGGACCAAAGCCTATACCATTCCGGAACTGAAGAGGCTGTGGTCCGAGTTTTCGTCTTGTGACCCCAGGCAGATGCTGACTCCCTATGACCACAAGTGGTTTCCACGTTGGATGCGGCGGTTTTTTCCTGACCGGTGGGGTTGGTTCATCACAGTGCGCGCGCGAAAGTAATGGGTTTGGGAGAGAATCGTCTATGAGACGAAGGCGTGCGCTGATGGCCACGGTGAATCAATGGCATTCGCCCTTTCAAGTGGGAAGTCACCACCTCGCGCGAGGGTTCGTCCAAGCCGGATGGGAAGTGGGGTTCGTTTCGGAGCCGATCTCTCCATGGCATCTCTTCGGCGGAAATTCGGAGGAGTTGAAGGAACGCTATCAGCTCCACAAAAGCGGCGGGGTGAGAGACTGCGACGGTCGGCTCTGGGCCTATGTTCCTGCCGCTCTGTTCACGCCTCATAACAAACCGTTCCTCGACCACAAGTGGGTCGCTGAGCGGTGGGTGCAACTCAGTCGGCCAAATCTTGTCGAGACCTTGCAGCGAAAGGGTTTTGCCGACGTTGATGTGTTGTATTGCGATAGTGTCGTCCACCAGGGGTGGCTGAAGAAAGTCAACTGTCAGAAATCGGTCTATCGAATAGCCGATTCCTTGTTAGGTTTCAGGAAGACAACGGCTGCGGCCTTGGAACTGGAAAAAGAGCTTGCCCGATCTGTGGATCTGGTGCTCTATGCCGCGCGGAGTTTGGAAGGCTATGTGAAAAAATTGCTGCCGAAGTCCATGGCGTACCTTCCCAACGCAGTGAACTATGCACACTTCAGCGAAGGACCTCAGATCCTTCCGCCGGAATATGCGGCGATCTCTCGTCCGATCGCGATCTACGTCGGGGCAATGGATGTCTGGTTCGATTACCGATTAATGGATGAGGTGGCGGCCCGATTGCCGAACGTCTCATTTGTCTTGATCGGACCGGACGAATTGGCCAAGCGACGGTTGCGCGCACGTCCCAATCTCCACCTCCTCGGCCGGCGGGAATACAGCGAGTTGCCTCGTTATCTGCACCATGCGGATGTCGGCCTGATTCCATTCGATGTGGTGAATCACGCGGAGCTGGTGCGGAGCATCCATCCGTTGAAGCTCTACGAGTATGCAGCCTGCGGATTGCCAATTGTGGCGGTGGAGTGGGAGGAGATGACGCATCTCAAAAGCCCCGCACAGCTCTGTCGCGGCGCCGAAGACTTCATTGTTGCGATCGGGCAGGCGATCTCGAGCCGGCCGGAAAAAACGACATTGCAGGCCTATGCGGAGGCACATGACTGGAGAGAGCGGGTGGCAACCATTCTTGCACAGCTCGGTGTTCAGACGAGGTAGGGGCGTGACCAAGGAATACAATCGAGGGAGTGGCTGTGAATATCATGGTGGTCAGCGATTTTGCCTATGTGAACGGCGGCAACGCCACGGTTGCTCTGTCGAGCGCAGCCGGGCTGGCAAACCACGGGCACAGCGTGACCTTGTTTGCCGGAGCAGGACCCGTCCATCCTCGCCTCCAGTCAAGCCCTGTCTCAGTGGTCTGTACCGGCCAGCAGTCCATCGGAGATGATCCGCGACGGACCAGAGCCATGGTCCAGGGTATTTGGAATACCAAGGCGGCGCGGACGATGGCCCGGATGCTGGAGAGTATGGATCTTTCGCACACTGTCGTACATTTCCACGGCTGGGACAAGGTTCTGTCTTCGAGTGTGATCAACACCGCCCTCACGATGGGCGCCAAGGTGGTCTGTACTTACCATGATTATGTCTCGGTCTGTCCGAACGGAGGGTTTTATAACCATCCGAAGGATGAAATCTGTCACTTGCGACCGCTCTCGACCTCCTGCATTCTCGAAGGATGCGACCGGCGGGGGTATGCGCAGAAGTTGTGGCGGGTCGCCCGGAATACGGCCCAACAGCAATGGGGAGGGATACCAAGGTCCATCAAGCACGCCATCGTCGTCTCGGAATTCAGCCGGCGCATTCTGGAACCGTTTCTTCCTGTCGGAACCCACATTCATCACGTGCGCAATATGATCGAGATCGCGCGAGACGAGCCGGTCGTTCCGGATGCAAATGCGCCTTTTGTGATGGTGGGGAGGCTATCTCGGGAGAAGGGGCCGCATCTCCTGGCCGCCGTCGCGCACAGAACCGGATGGCCGGTCCGCTTCATCGGCGAAGGTGAATGCGCGAACGACGTCCGCCGCCTGTCTCCAACGTCGGTGGTCACCGGCTGGTTGGCTCATGAGTCGGTGAAGAAGGAATTGTCCGGCGCGCGTGCTCTGATTTTTCCATCGCTATGGTACGAAACCGAAGGCCTTGTGGTGTTGGAAGCAGCCGCGCTTGGCATTCCTGCGGTCGTGGCCGATTCCTGTGCGGCTCGCGATCTGGTTATCAATGGGGTGACCGGCTTTCACTTTCGGGGTGGTGATGACCGGGATCTTCAAGCCGCGATGGCACGTTTGCAGGATGGTCAGGTCGTCCGGCGTCTGGGGGAGGGCGCCTACCGGCATTACTGGCGGAATCCGCGTTCGCTCGAGGGCCATATCGCCGATCTTGAACAGGTCTATGAGTTGGTTCTTCGCGATGAATAGACTGCCATCAGGTCCTGAACTTCGACCGGTGATCCAATGATCACGAACCAGCCAACTGTTCCACGGTCCGATCGAATCGGGATCGGGTTGCTCGCTCTGCTCCTCCTGTCGCCTGTCTTGTTCAAACTTCGTCTTGCGGGTGGCCTGGTGGTTCATCCCTTCATCCCCTTGTTGGTCGCTGCATGGGCATGGGTAGGCTGGGTGAGCAGAAGTACGTTCTCATCGGCTCAATGCGGATGGTATGCGGCTGAGTGGCAGGCATGGAACGTCCCAGTTATTCTTTTGGGATTGTCCGTTGCCGGGCTGGCCTTCAGTTTAGCGGTGAACGTGATCCGCTTCGGCACTCTGCAAGCGACGGGATGGTTACTGCTGGCGAAGTGGGCGCTGTACCTGGCCCCTCTCCCGCTCACGACACTTTTGACGCTGCGTAAGCAACGGCACGTGGTCAGGCTTATCAGCTATCTGGTGCCTACGGTCGCGTGTTGTACGTTGCTGTATTCGTTATTCAGGCTGTTGCAAGCGATGGAAGGCCGCTATAGCAACGCCTATGTCGATGGGACCTTGAATTTCTTTGCCATGGGGATGTTTGGGGAAGCGCTGTCCGTCGAGGGGTTGTCGGTGCGATCGGACACGATGAGTCACACAGCATACGGCATGTACTTGGCCTTCGTCCTGATATTCAGCCTGTGTCTCGCGCTTTTTCGAGGCTGGGACGGACTCGTCGACCGCCGGTTTGCCGCCGTCCAGGCGTTCATCCTTTGTCCTCTTATCGTGGGTGGCATTCTTCTGACCGGCTCGCGCTCGAGTCTCGTCATGCTCCTCTGCGCCATGGCGATCCTGCTTATTCTGCTTTTGTTCAACCCGGGAAACTGCCTTCCCAAGCCGCGACGTATGGCGTTCGTGGCGATGATTTTGGCCGCTCCCATCGCGGTATTTCTCCTCCATGGATCGTTCAGCGCGGCGTTGCCTACCCTCGACCGAATGCAGGAAACATTGGTGAGTCCGCTCGAGATCGAACGAACCGCGCTCGGAGAAATCTCCCCCACATCGGAGAATGACGGTCCGACGAGGCGATCCGTCAAAAATGTCCAAATCCGTGTCTGGATTTGGGGCCAGGCGATCCGGTACCTTGCGGACCATCCGGGCACGATCCTACTCGGCATCGGCTATGACCGCCGGCGATTTGTCGAAGAGGTCATCGGCCTTCCCTACGAAGGATACAACTTCAATTATCAAACCGCCCACAATCTGTTTCTCGACATTTTGGTCAAGGGTGGCATTGCCCCTCTCATTCCCCTGTTGGCCGCTTGCCTGTGGCTGTTTTGGATCGGTCTCAAGAGCGTCCTCATTCCAATTCGCGGCTCCGAGCTGATCAGCCGTATCGGGATCGCCTGGACGCTCATCTCAATTTGGCCGGCGCTTATGCTATTGAGTTTTACCGGGGAGGAGATGCTCACCGACAACCTCCTGCTGCATTGGACCGTATTGTTCGGCCTCTTACTCGGGCTCTGCGGGCTTGCCTTGGCCACCTGGATGCCCAACCGCATTCTGCATATGACGGCGACGGCCGGTATCGGGGGCGGCCCGACGTACGTCACGGCGCTCGTGCGACATCAAGTCCGAGTTGGGAAGCAGGCGCGGATTTTTTGTTCGGACGAAAAGCCCTTTGTCGGGATTTGGAAGGAAATGGGCATTGATGTCTCGGTCCTTCCCATGCGCCGGCCAAGCATCCAGTCGATATGGCAATTGCTGAAAGAGCTGCTGCGCGCTCCGGCTCCGATCCATGCCCATGGACGCGGCGCCGCGTTCTTCGCCGTCTGGGTAAAAATCCTCGTGCGCGTACCGGTCATTTATACTCCGCATGGGCCGCACTATGCCTACAAACGCGGGTGGCGGTTCATACCCGAATGGTGTTTCGAATATCTGTTTCGTGTGTTGTTCGATGCCGTCCTCTATGTCTCACCTGGAGAGCAGGAGGTGGCAAGAATCCATCATCTTCCTGTTCAGAGATCGCGAGTCGTGCTGTCGGGGTTGATGAGGGAAGGAGGTTGTGAGCCCGGCTACCAATCGACACGTGATGCGCTGCTTCGCGAGTGGAATATTCCCGCGGAGCGTTTCGTAATCGGATGGATCGGTCGGTTCGATTACGCCAAGGGATTGGACCTGCTGCTCGACTCCGTCCCCGAGGTGTCGGCTCGGATGCCGCATATCGTCTGGGTGGTGATCGGCGATGGGAATTGCGAAGATGTGGCTTTCTGGCGTAATCGCATGGCGGGTCGTGGTCAGGCGGAGAAAGTGATCTTTCTCGGAGCCCGCAACGACGCATGCGGCCTGATTCGAGCATTTGATCTCTACGTCTCGACCTCGCGATGGGAGGGACTCCCGCTCGTGTTGCTGGAAGTGATGGAGCAGGGGGTACCCATTGCCGCCAGCGACGTGGTCGGCAATCGTGATGTCTTGAAGGGATGGGGTCATCTGTTCCCCGCACACGATGCCGCCGGAGCGGCCCAGGCTCAGATCCGACTGGCCATGGATGGCCCGCTGAGAGCGCAATTAGCCGCAACCGGTCTGGAGGTGCGGCGCAGGTGTTTTGGTTTGCCTCGTATGCTGGATGAATTGGATTGTGCCTATCGTGAGATACTCGGTATTCGTCTCACCGGTTGAAGCTGTTGGGATCAGTGGATGCTTTCGCCGCCTCACCAGCTGATGGGAAAGTGTGACATGAACAATCTCGTCTTTCATACAGAAACACCGGCAACATGTGCCTGCATCATTTCCCTCTCCGGACCGCTTTGAAGAAACGGTGAACCAATCAGAGTGACAACGAAGCGCGGTCGGCACGTGTTCACCACCCACGGAAGAACCACGTAAGGCGGTCGTGCGCATGTGGAATCTCGCCTGTGAAGGGATGTTTACCGATAATCTTCAATTTGCACTGGACGATGCTGTTCGGGGTTTGCTGGGGCTCTTCAGCCTGGCTTCGTCTGCCGAAAGATCCGTGACGGTCGCGACCGTCTTCGACCATCACCAGGCGGGCAACCGCAGGTGAACAGCTGAGTCGTTTCGTTCATGGTCAGGCCGGGAATGACACATCGAAAATCAGCCACATGTTCGGACAAGCGATGTAGGGGTATGGTCAGTGCAGCAGGATGGGTTCAACGAGCGCTGTCCCGGTTGCCGGGCTTGGGTCGTGCAGCGCTGCCGTTAATTGTCTCGGATACGCTGTTGCAAGGAGCCCGGTACGCGTTCATTCTCTTCCTCGGCTCTTATTCATTGTCATTGCTGGGCTCCTTTTTATTTGGAGCGGCGTTGGGAGCTCTGTTGTCGGTGATCGTCGATTTCGGGATCAATCAGCATTGGATTCGTCTCACATCATCGGATCCTGTGCTTAGCAGGATGGCATTTACCCGTGTGCTTCTGGCGAAGGCGGGTCTGTCGATTCTCGGAATGGCCGTGATAATCGGATCGGCCGGCGCGGGCCTGTGGAGCATCACGCCGCTTCCGGTCATGGCGGCAGGTCTGTTTCTCACGACGCTACAGGGGTTGGCGGAGGCCTGCGAAGCGATCGGTCTGGCGCTTCACCGGTATCGTCTGATTTCCCTGTTCAGGAGCGGATTGAGCCTCGCCATGTATGCTGTTCCGCTGTTTCTGGGATTCGTCCTCGCGGAGGCCTCTACGCATGCGGGGATATATGTCGCTCTGCAGACCGCAGCCTTTGCAGGCACCGTGATGCTGATCTGTTCCGCCTGGTATGTCGCGCGATCATTGCCTCCGAGTCTTCCCGGCACGGCAGGCTACCGGGAGGCTTGGTGGGCTGCGCGCTGGCTCGGAATGAATCAAGCCGCTATTGTCGTGGATGTGCGGGCTCCCTTGGTCATTCTGGGAATTATGCTCGGTGAAACAGCGGTAGGATTGTATGGATTGGTCCAGCGGACGACGGCGATCGTTGAATTGGCATGGGCCTCTCTGTCGAAGCTCCTGCTCAAGTCATACAGCGAAACGGCCTCCGGAAGCGGCGTTGATGAGGTTCGCAGCCGCATGATTGCTGCCAGCCGGTTGACGGGGATCGTCATGGCCGGCGTGGCTCTGTCGGTAGGAATAATCTCCATCTACGTCGAACAGGTCATGAAAGTGTCCGATGACATGTCGGTTGCCCTGTCGCTCCTCAGATGGGCGCTTGTAGCGATCAGCCTCAGCTCGTTGAAACGTCCGCTCATTGCTGGACTGTTGGCGCTCTATCAGGAGCGGGCCGTCTGTCGCATCAACGTCTTGTCCGCAGTGGTCGGGGTCGCTCTGATTCCACCCCTGATCCTCTATCTCGGTGTGTGGGGGCCGGTCGCCGGCTGGATCCTATTGGAATTGGCGGCCTGTCTGCTCCTGGTCTACCATTTCTTGTCGGTTCGCCGGATTCCTCGATCCAAGTCGGACGGACCGCTCTCACAGAGCGCCGGAATTTAACAGGCAGACTCCATTCTTTGTCATGCAGGACCTTAAAGTTGCCTTAGTTCACGATTGGTTGACCGGGATGCGGGGCGGCGAGCGCTGTCTGGAAGCGTTTTGTGAACTGTTCCCCGATGCCGATCTCTATACCCTTCTCCACCTCAAAGGGAGCGTCTCACCGACGATCGAACGCCACCGCATCAGGACCAGTTTCATCCAGTCGCTGCCGCTGGCCGGACGTTGGTACCGGTATTATCTACCGTTGTTTCCTCTCGCCATCGAGCGGTTCCAGCTTCAATCCTACGACTTGATCTTGAGTTCGAGCCATTGCGTGGCGAAGGGCATTCGCCCGCCGGCTGGGGCGAGGCACCTGTGCTACATCCATTCGCCGATGCGGTATGTCTGGGATCAGTTCGAGAATTATTCCGGAGAGGGGCGCTCAGGGCTGGTGGCCAGGTTGGGCATGGGTCTGTTTCGAACCCGTCTACAAGCGTGGGATGTGGCCTCCGCTGAGCGAGTGGATCAATTTGTGGCCAATTCCCATAACATCGCCGGCAAGGTGCAGCGGTATTACGGCAGGCCGGCTTCCGTGCTCCATCCACCGATCGATTGGCAGGCATTTCGGGCGGCGGAAACATCCGAGGACTTCTACCTGATGGTGACGGCCTTCGCTCCGTATAAACGGATTGATCTGGCGATTCAGGCGTGCAATGTTATGAAACGGCGATTGAAAATCATCGGCAAGGGGCAGGAAGAGTCGAGGTTGCGGAAACTCGCGGGTCCGACGGTAGAGTTTCTCGGCTGGCAACCGGACAAGGTGGTGCGGGACCATTACGCGCGCTGCCAGGCTCTGCTCTTTCCAGGAGAAGAGGATTTTGGTATCGTCCCGCTGGAAGCCATGGCCTGCGGCAAGCCCGTGATCGCCTTCGGACGTGGCGGGGTGTTGGAAACGGTTCTCCCCCTGGCGGAAACAGCCGGCGTCGACAAGGAACGAGCTGATCACGCTCGGGGGGGAGATCCGGGCAGAGTTGCCACCGGAGTGTTTTTTTGCGAGCAATCCGCGGAGTCGCTCGCTCAGGCGATGGAGCTATTCGAATGTCGCCGGGCCGCGTTCGATCCGCATGCCATTCGGGCTCACGTGGCTGGTTTTGATCTGGCGTCGTTCAAGGAACGAGTGAAGGCCTTCGCGATGGCGGCCCTGGCCGACATCGGCCGATAGGAGTGGCATGCTCAAGCGCCATGCCCAATTTCTCAAAAGTCTGCTTTTTCTGGTCGATCTCGGGCTGATCTGCCTCTGCTGGGTCGGAGCCTACTATCTCCGGTTCTCTGAGATCGTGGAACCCGTGACCAAGGGCATTCCTCCCCTGCGTAACTATCTGCTGTTGCTCATCCCGATCATCGCCGTGTGGGGGATGTCGTTTCAGGCCTTTGATCTCTACCGGCCAAGGCGGATGGGGACTCGTTTAGCCGAGTTTCTGGATGTGGCCAAAGCCAATACGCTGTCCGTTCTCATCCTGGTCGCGGTGACGTTTTTTCTGCGGCAGTATGAGTATTCCAGGCTGGTGTTGCTGTATTTCTGGTTGCTCAACCTGATCGCTTTGGGGTTTTCGCGTGTGCTCTTCAGAGAAGTCCTCCGATTTCTTCGGCGGCATGGCTACAATCAACGCCATGCATTGGTCATCGGCACCAGCCGGTTGGGACGCCGGGTATCGGACGCGCTGGCTCGCCATCCTGAACTCGGTGTCAGGGTACAGGGGTTTTTGAGCTCCGATACGAGGGGAGTCGGAGATCGTATTCACGATATCCCCGTGTTGGGCAGCTACGACGACCTCCAAGAACGCGCCCAGTCCGGCATCGACATCGTGTTTGTCTGCCTGCCTCCGGAAGACGAACAGTGGGCCGAGAAAATGTTTGCCATCTTGTCCAACACCATGGTCGAGGTGAAGGCCTTGCCGGCGATCTGCGAGTTCATGAGCCTGCGGGCGGAAGCCGAGATGTTCGACGGACTGCCGTTGATCACGCTGCAAGGGTCGCCGTTGTACGGCTGGAACCTGGTCATCAAGCGCATCATGGATATAGTCGGGGCATCGGCCGCGCTCGTATTGTTCGCGCCGCTGCTCCTTGCGGTGGCGGCTTTGGTGAAGACCACGTCCCCCGGCCCGATCTTTTTCCGTCAGTTGCGCATGGGACTGGACGGGCAGGCATTTGAAATGCTGAAGTTCCGTTCCATGAACGTCGATGCGGAATCGGAGACCGGCCCGGTTTGGACCAAACCCAATGACGACCGGCGGACTCCCATCGGCGCGTTTTTGCGACGCACGAGCCTGGATGAGTTGCCGCAGTTTTGGAACGTATTACGGGGAGAGATGAGCATCGTGGGCCCCAGGCCGGAAAGACCCGAATTCATCTCGCGATTTCGCGAAACGCTGCCGCAATACATGCTCCGGCATAAGATGAAGGCGGGGATTACCGGCTGGGCCCAAATCAATGGCTGGCGAGGCAATACCTCCCTGGAGAAGCGTATCGAGCATGACCTGTACTACATCGAACATTGGTCGATTTGGTTCGATTTCAAAATCATGCTGCTCACAGTCTGGAGAGGGTTTGTCCACCGCCATGCCTATTGATCGCCCTGTCGGCTCCCTATCTGTTCACTTAGCTATGACGGACGCCGGCTATACGGCACTCGCTGAGTTTTCTTGAGTTTCCATCGATGGCTTGTTAACATCGCCCCAGCCGAAGTGGCCGCATGCCCATCACACGACGCCCCCCTAAAAAATCTCCAACGGCTCGCTGGTCGTTGCCAGGGACTCTCCGCGGCATCCGACTGTTCGCGACGGATGTGGACGGGGTGTTGACCGATGCCGGCATGTACTATTCCGAGTCGGGCGACGAATTGAAAAAATTCAACACCCGGGACGGAATGGGAATCAAGCTCTTGCAGAAGGCGGGGATTCTCACCGCCATCATTACGCAAGAATCGACCAAGATCGTGATGCGCCGCGCCCAAAAACTGACGATTCCGGAAGTTCACCAGGGGGCGTTCGATAAATTGGCCGTGTTGAAGGAGCTTGTGGCGCGCCACGGTCTCTCCATGGACCAAGTCGCCTATATGGGTGATGACGTCAATGACCTTCAGGCCCTCTGCGCAGCGGGATTTTCTGCCGCCCCGGCGGACGGAATGCAGTCTGTTCTGAAGAAGGTCCGGTATGTCTGCAAATTGAAAGGCGGGGAAGGCGCGGTGCGTGAAGTGGCGGATCTTATCTTAACGGCCCAGCAAGCGACGTCGAAGGTTGGACAATAGTCATGCGGAAGGTGAGCGGCGCCATGGACATGAACGAACATCTCTATCCCGTGATTTTGGCCGGCGGCAGCGGAACGCGTTTTTGGCCGTTGAGCCGCCATCTTTATCCGAAACAGCTCCTCCGGATCATCGGCGACGAGACGCTCATCCAACAGACGATGCGGCGGGTGCTCTGCTGCGCCCTGCCTGATCATGTGCTCATCTCGACGAATCCGGGCCAGGCGGATTCCATTCGCGTGCAACTGTCTGAGTGGAAGAATCAATTGAAGGACAATTACGTCGTCGAGCCCATCGGACGAAATACCGCTCCGGCCATCGCGCTGGTCGCAGCGGAACTCGTTCGGCGTGACCCTGACGCGATGATGCTGGTCTTGCCTGCGGATCATGTGGTCACGGGCGAAAAGGCGTTTCAGGCTGCGGTGGCATTGGCGGTTCAATTGGCCGACAAGGGACATCTCGTGACGTTCGGGATCAAGCCGATCAGGCCTGAAACCGGGTATGGCTACATTCAACCGAACCGGCGGACTGTGCTGGCCAGAAAGGGACGTTTGACCGGACATGCCGTCGCCCGATTTGTCGAGAAGCCTAATCGAGCCAAGGCAGCCCAGTACCTCAAAAACGGCAACTATTTCTGGAACAGCGGAATGTTTCTTTGGAGGGCCTCGACCATCCTGGAGGAAATACAACGACACCAGCCGATGCTGGCCAAGGCGGTGCAGCGGGTCCATATGCTCATGGTTTCCGGCGCTGAGCCACGGCTTATCGAAGAGGCCTATAAAAAAGTTCCCTCGGTGTCGATCGATAACGGGGTCATGGAACAGTCTGCCCATGCCGCGATGATTCCCGCGGGGTTCGGCTGGTCGGATGTCGGCAATTGGAGCAGCCTCGAAGAAGTCGCTCCACGTGACAAGGCCGGCAATGTGGTGAGCGGCCGGGTCATCGATCTGGACAGCTCCAATTCCGTCCTCTATGCAGATCGCCGGGTCGTGGCGACGATCGGCCTCTCCGATATGGTGGTCGTGGATACTCCCGATGCAACCCTGGTCTGTCCCAAGTCCCGCTCGCAGGATGTGAAGAAGATGGTTGAGATTTTGAAGAAGCAGGGCGCGCCGGAACACCTGGAGCACCTGACGATATTCAGACCATGGGGATCTTACACCGTGCTGGAAGAAGGACCCGGATACAAGGTCAAACGCGTGACCGTGAATCCCGGCGGGCGGCTGTCCCTTCAACTTCATCATAAGCGGAGTGAGCATTGGGTCGTCATCGCCGGGACCGCCCGGGTCACCAGAGGAGAAGAGCTGCTGGATCTTCAGGTTGGTCAAAGCACGGCGATTCCGGTGGAAACGCCGCATCGCCTGGAAAATCTCGGGACCGACATCCTGCATATTATCGAGGTACAAAACGGTCCCTACCTGGGCGAGGACGACATCGTGCGCTTTCAGGACGACTATGGACGGCTGGGGCTGGCGCGTTAGCAGGATGCTCAAAAAAGGCCGCCAGCTTCGTTCTCGCATCATTCAGACCCTCAACGTACCGTAAGAAG
This sequence comes from Nitrospira sp., assembly GCA_020697375.1. The sequence continues at coordinate 16,201 of JAJFBJ010000029.1, forward strand.
GGTACGCCTCGGGTCTTCATTCGCTGCGGCCGCTCTGGGACAAGGCGCGTCTTGCCGCGCCAAGGTTGGGCGGGTAAGAAGGTCGCCTTTTTGAGCACCCCGCGAGCCGTTCTTGTGCCGGCGCTCTGCTGAAACTGCCGGCTTATTGAGCGAAACCTGGTTTCCACAGCATGTTAGGAGATCGAGATGGCGCTGTTTCGTGAATATGATCTCAGAGGCATTGTCGGGGAAGAGCTCACGGAAGAGATTGCCGAACAGGTTGGACGCGCCTACGCGACGATGGTCCGGGAGCAGGGGGTCTCGCGAATCAGTCTTGGACGAGACGGGCGGTTGAGCTCACCAGGGTTGCAGGCGGCGCTCCTCCATGGCCTGATGGCCGGTGGATTGGATGTGGTTGATTTGGGGCTCTGTGCCTCTCCTCTCCTGTACTTCTCGTTGTTTCACCTGCCGGTACAGGGCGGGATCATGATTACGGGCAGCCACAATGCCGCCGAATACAACGGGTTCAAAATTTGTATCGGAAAAGAGGCCATTCACGGCGAGGAGATTCAACGGCTGCGGCAAATCATGGAGGCAGGACGATTCGTTTCCGGTTCTGGACAACTCTCGGCGCATGCCATTATTCCGGACTACCTGCAGCATCTCAAGGCTGACTTTTCCGGCGTGCGCGCGGACCACCTGCATGTGGTCATCGATTGCGGCAACGGCGCGGCCTCGCTCGTGGCCAGGCAAGCCCTGGAACAAATGGGCTGCCGGGTCACCGGACTCTATGACGAGTTGGATGGGCGGTTCCCCAACCACCATCCGGACCCCACCGTCGTCGAAAATCTGCAGGACTTGATCGCGGCCGTCAAAGAGGAGAAGGCGGATGTCGGCATCGGCTACGATGGGGATGCCGACCGCATCGGCGCCATCGATGAGCAGGGACAGATCCTCTGGGGGGATCGCTTGATGGTGCTGTATGCGCGGGACATCCTGGCGCAGCGGCCGGGCACCACCTTTATTTCCGAGGTGAAGGCCTCGCAATGCCTGTACGACGACATCGCCGCCAAGGGCGGACGTCCGATCATGTGGAAGACCGGACATTCCCTGATGAAGGCGAAATTGAAAGAAGAGTCGGCCGTACTGGCGGGCGAGATGTCCGGTCATATGTTTTTCGCCGATCGCTATTTTGGATTCGACGACGCCGTCTATGCCTCCTGTAGGCTGGTTGAAATTTTGGCCAAGACAAAACAGACGATGTCGAGCCTGACGGCTGATCTTCCGCAGACGACGGTTACCCCGGAGATTCGGGTCGATTGCCCCGACACTTTGAAGTTCCAACTGGTCGATCAGGTGCGGACGCAATTGATGTCTTGTCTGAATGGCGGGAGGCCGGTGGGCGCTTCCACTCTCCGCTTGCGGGATCTGGTGACCATAGACGGAGTACGCGCAATTTTCGAGGACGGATGGGGACTCATTCGAGCCTCGAATACTCAGCCGGCGCTGGTCTTGCGGTTCGAGGCTCCTTCGCCGGCTCGTTTGGACGTGATCCGTGCCACGATCGAAACCGAACTTGCGCAGGCGCGGCGTGTGCTTTCGACATAGCAGGCTATCCTATCCAGACCCGCTTCGTCGAATCCTGCTCTTTGTTGCCCTGTTCCTGATCGTCTCCCTTTCCCCGCCTCTCTCTCTGTCCGAGATGACGGAAAATCCAAATGCTCCGGCCTCGGCCACGATGCCGTTTCCGCCCGGTGAACGCCTCACCTATGACCTGACGTGGCTCGCGATGCGCGCGGGCATTGCGACTCTGTTCGTCCAGGAGGATGAGGGCCAGCCAGACCCCCGCCGGATCACCCTGGGCATGGTGGCCCGATCGGGCCCGGCTGTGACCAAGATTTATCCGGTCGAAAATCGCGTGCTCTCCACGGTGGCTCTCGATCCGTTTCTGCCGACGCACATGACCTTCAGGCGCCGCGAGGGCAAACGGTCCAACGATTTCGAGTATACCTTTCGCCACCACGAAGGCCTGGTGACCGCCGTGAAGGACGGCAACCGCGAGGAGCTTCCGATTCCGTCCGATGCGCAGGATGCCATTTCCTGTCTGTACTATGTGCGCAAGGTCCTGCCGATGGTGCCGGGTTCTTCACTCGCGATGACGGTGCACCACGACAAGAAAAATTACACGTTGGAGGTGCGGGTCGAAGCGCTGGAAACGCTGAAAGGCTCGTGGGGAAAACAGCAGACCGCTCGCGTGTTGGTCGTCATGCCGTTTCAGGGAATCTTTCTCAATCAGGGCAATGTGCGCGTCTGGTTTACAACCGATGCGCGGCGGGTGCCGGTCAAAATGAAGGCCAAAGTCATCATTGGATCAATTGTGGCACAGCTCATGGAGGGATACGGTCCGGTCGGACGGTCTTAACCCGCCTCTCGCTCCTCGTGGTTTACTCATCAGGATAGAAACAGCTATACTTGCGCAAAGTTTGCCGACGGTAAGCCCTTCTCGGATTTTCGATGGAGGGAGAGGGGGTTTTCTGCGTAGAGTACAGGGACGCTATGTCTAAGTTTCCTATTACGTTAAGCCGGTTTATCATCGAGCAGCAAGCGGCGCATCCCGAGGCCACCGGAGAATTTTCCATCCTGCTGGATCAAATCGGGTTGGTCGGCAAAATGATCGCCCATGACTTGCGCAGGGCCGGATTGAATAAAATCCTTGGCACAACCGGAGAGATCAATGTCCAAGGCGAAGTGGTCAAGAAACTCGATCAGATCGCCAATGACACGTTCGTTCGGGTGTTCGAACACAGCGGGCTTGTATGCGTGTTGGCCTCTGAGGAGATGGAAAAACCACTGACGATGGTGCATGAAGGAGCCAAGTACATGCTGTTGGTCGATCCGCTGGACGGATCGTCCAATATCGATGTCAATATGCCATTGGGAGCAATTTTTTCTATCCGCAGATCGCGGATGGGACAGCGACGGCCCGTGGAGGATGAGCTGCTTCAAAAAGGAACCGAGCAGATTGCCGCAGGGTATATGCTGTATGGCGCCAGCACCATGCTCGTGTTTACCGTCGGGCAAGGAGTGCATGGGTTCACGCTCGAACCTTCGATCGGCGAGTATCTCCTGTCCAACGAGAACATTCGGATTCCTCAGAAGGGAAAAGTCTACTCGGTCAACGAGGGCAACTATCATCGCTGGCCGGCCGGTACTCAAAAATATCTCGACTATGTGAAGATGCAGGACAAGGCGACCGGGCGGCCCTACAGCGGTCGCTATAGCGGATGTCTGGTGGCGGACGTCCATCGCATCATGTTGGGCGGCGGGATTTACCTGTACCCGGGCGAGACGGCCAAGCCGGAAGGTAAACTCCGATTGATGTATGAAGGTAATCCCCTTGCTCTGGTCGTGGAGCAGGCCGGGGGCCAAGCGAGCACGGGCACGATGCGAATTCTTGACGTCGAGCCGAAGGCGCTCCATCAGCGTGTGCCGCTCATCATCGGGAGCGCCGAGGATGTCGGTCAGGCTGAGGCCTACGTGCAAGGACGTGCGTAACGATTTAACGATGATTGAGGTGTGTTGGGAGGTTGATCATGAGCAATCGGGTACAGGAAATTCTCAGTTGGTACGGGAGCGATAATGCGGGAACCAAGACGAACATAGCCCGGCTGCTGAACAGCGGGAAACTGGCCGGGACCGGCAAGCTGGTGATTTTGCCGGTCGACCAAGGGTTCGAACATGGTCCCGCCAGAAGTTTCGCGCCCAATCCGGCGGGGTACAATCCTCATTACCATTTTCAGCTGGCGATCGATGCCGGATGCAATGCCTACGCGGCTCCTCTCGGATTCATCGAGGCAGGCGCCGGCCATTTTGCCGGTAGAATTCCGCTCATTCTCAAGGTCAACAACCACGATGTGCTGCACGATGAAAAGGATCCTCTGTCGTCGGTGACGGGCAGCGTGCGAGACGCCTTGCGGCTGGGCTGTTCGGCGGTGGGATTTACCATTTACCCCGGATCGTCCCATTGCAACCACATGTATGAACAGCTGCGAGGGATTGCCGAAGAGGCCAAGAGCTGCGGACTGGCCGTGGTGGTCTGGTCCTATCCCCGCGGGTCCGCGCTCAGCAAGGAAGGCGAGACTGCCATGGATGTGGTCGCCTATGCGGCTCAGATCGCGGCGCAATTGGGCGCCCATATCATCAAGGTCAAATTGCCTACGGCGCATCTCGAACAAGCTGCCGCCAAGAAGGTGTATGAAGCCGAACAGGTGCAGATCAAGACCTTGGCGGAACGGGTCAAACATGTCGTGCAAAGTTCCTTCGATGGACGCCGGATCGTGATTTTTTCCGGTGGCGCGAAGAGCGACGACAAGACGGTCTATGAAGAAGTGCGCGCGATTCGCGACGGTGGAGGGTTCGGGTCGATCATCGGCCGCAATTCCTTCCAACGGCCCAATGCCGAAGCGGTGAAATTTTTAAGAACGGTCATGGGGCTGTATGCGGGTGAGCAGCCCTAATCGGCCCTCCTCCCGATACGAACGACTATGGAATTTTTCCCTCCATCATCTGGTGAGAAACCGCCTCGACGGTCCTGGATGTTTCCGCTGCTGCTGCTGATCGCCGGCGTCCTCATCGGCGTCATCGTCAGCTCGGACCTCGGGTGGTTGCCGACAGGCCACGCCGTCCCGGAACCGGCGCCCGTTCCTCCTCAGGCCGCCCGGCCCGTCGCCAGCGCGGTACAGCCATCGCTGCCGGGCTCCGGATCGCAAAGTTTCGTCGATGTCGCCAAGTCCGTGAAGCCGGCGGTCGTGAATATTTTCGCGACGCGCAGCGGATCAAGCGAGGGAAGCCAAGGCACGCCGTTCGACGATCCATTCTTTCGGCGTTTCTTCGGCGATGAGTGGATGAAGCGTTTCGAAGCTCCGAAGGAACGAAAAGAGCGAGGGTTGGGGTCCGGCGTCATCGTCGAGCAGAGCGGGCTCATCATCACCAATAATCACGTGGTGAACAAAGCCGATGAAATCAAGGTGTTCTTATCCGATAAGCGCGAGTTCAAGGCGAAGCTGATCGGGACAGATGCCAAGACCGATGTTGCGGTACTGAAAATCGAGGCTGACGGCCTGCCGACCGTGGCCTGGGCCGATTCCGACAAGCTGGAGGTCGGAGAATTCGTGCTGGCGGTCGGCAATCCGTTCGGTTTAACGCAGACGGTGACGCTGGGGATCGTCAGCGCCCTCGGGCGATCGGCCGGCATCGCCGAATATGAAGATTTCATTCAAACCGACGCCGCAATCAATCCCGGCAACTCAGGTGGCGCCCTGGTCAATGTCCGCGGAGAGCTGGTGGGGATCAACACGGCGATCTATAGCCAGAGCGGTGGGAATATGGGCATCGGGTTCGCGGTCCCGAGCAACATGGCCCATTCCATCATGGAGCAGTTGGTGCAGCACGGCAAAGTCGTGCGCGGATGGCTGGGGGTTTCGATTCAGGAGCTGACAGTGGAATTGTCTTCACAGTTCGGCGTGCCGAAAGACACCAAGGGCGTCTTGGTCAGCGATGTGATGGACGACAGTCCGGCCAAGAAAGCCGGGTTTGAGCGAGGCGACGTCATTGTGGAATATGACGGCAAACCGATGGATTCTCCGACTCACTTGCGCAATGCCGTCGCTCAAACCCTCGTCGGTAAAAAGGTCACGGTCAAAATCATTCGAGAGAAGAAACCGAAGTCCATCGAACTCACCATTGCCGAGCAGCCCAAGAATTTGGCCCAGGCAGGTTCGGAAGAGAGCGGGGAATCCGCCGCCTCCGCCGGCCTGCTGTCCGGCATCGAGGTGAAAGAGCTGAACAATGAACTGGCCGGCCGGTATGGATTGAAATCGAGCGACCATGGGGTGGTGGTGGTCCGTGTGAAATCGGGAAGCCCGGCGGAAGAAGCCGGCGTGCGCGAGGGTGATCTCGTGCTGGAGGTGAATCGCAAAGCGGTCGGCACGTTGAAGGCCTATGAACGTCTCGCCGCGAGTTTGCCGAAGGATCAATCGGTGCTGCTTCTGTTGAGACGGCAGGGGCGAGCCATCTATCTGACGTTGAGGCCGTGATTGCTTCGAACGCCCGTTCGGGGTCGGTCACAGAGAGGAGTGAAACAGTATGGTAATACGGGCCATATTTGTCCTTCTCAGTGCTTTTGCCGGCATGGCCTTGTTTCTACGGGCCCAGGACCCGAGTCGCGATTTTTTATTGCTGGGATTTGCGATCGGCGCCACCGCCGGCGGAATGATCCTTGCCGGGGAATATGCGCTACGGAGACTTTCATTCGGCATTATCGTAGGCGGCGCGGCGGGCCTCGCCGGCGGTCTCATTCTAACAGGGCTGGTGGAGTGGGTTGGCAGCGCGGTGTTCGATGTCGAAACGTTCTTGTTTCATATCGGCGGGTTGGTGTTTCTCCTGGGGTTGCCCTACCTTGGGTTGGCCATGGGCGCGCGTTTTGGACATGAACAGTTTCCCGGTCTTCAGGACGGAGCCGCAGGATCCGCGGGTTTCAACTGCAGCACCAAGGTGTTGGATACGAGCGTCATCATCGACGGTCGGGTGGCGGATCTGTGCGAGACAGGATTTCTCGAAGGGCCGTTTATCGTTCCACATTTCATTTTAAACGAACTACAACATATTGCAGACTCTTCCGATTCTCTTAAGCGCGCGCGGGGCAGGCGGGGACTGGATATTTTGAATAAGATCCAAAAAATGGCCGGTGTCGATGTGCGCATCATCGAAGAAGATTTTCCCCACGTCAAGGAAGTCGACGCGAAACTCGTCGTGCTTGCGAAGAAGATGGGAGGGCGCATCATCACCAATGACCTGAATTTGAATAAGGTCGCCGAACTGCAGGGCGTCCGCGTCTTGAACATCAATGAGCTGTGCAACGCGCTCAGGCCGGTCGTGTTGCCGGGCGAAACCATACGGGTTTTCGTGCTGAAAGAAGGCAAGGAGGCGGGTCAAGGCGTCGCCTACCTGGATGACGGGACGATGATCGTGGTGGACAATGCCCGGCGCTGTATCGGCCGGAATGTGGACGTGACGGTGACCAGCGTGCTTCAGACGACAGCCGGGCGCATGATCTTTACCCGTCTCAAAGAGGAGTCCGAACGAGAGGAATACCAGGTCGCGCGTGGCTGACCGCGTGGGATGGCGCTGAAGAGCCTTGTGGTGAGTCATCTAATTGCCTATTGCAGATTCCTTCTTGAAAAAGGTCCTCGACCCTGCCGGGATCTGTTTCTATTGTCGTGAGTATGGTGGAGTCCTCTCGTGAGCGCCAGGCGTCGCGGACAGGATCTCGGACGGTAGCCCTTGTGCCGGCGGCGGGTCGTGGGCTGCGCATGGGAGGTCCTGTCCCGAAGCAATTCCTCTCTCTGGGCCGACAGCCGATCCTCATGCATTCTCTCCGCGTGCTTCAAGCTTCCCCCCTCATCGATGAGATCATCTTGGCGGTGCCCCAGGCGGAACGGGAGTATTGTCTGGACCATGTCTTGGCGAAGGGGGATTTCGGAAAGGTGACGAAAGTCGTTCCCGGCGGAAATCAGCGCCAGGATTCCGTGCGCCATGCGCTGGCGGAAGTCGGCGAAGACACGGAAATCGTTTTGGTCCACGACGCCGTACGCCCGTTTCTCACCGAGGACATGATTCGTAAAGTGGTGGAGGCTGCGACTCGACAGGGGGCGGCGATCATCGCCCTGCCGATGCGTGATACGGTGAAGTATGTGGGCACGGATGGGGTCATTGAAAGCACGGTGGATCGTCGGCCCTTGTGGCTCGCGCAGACGCCGCAGGCTTTTCGCCGCAGTTGGCTGGAGGAGGGGCATCGCAAAGCCCACTTGGACGGGGTTCATGCGACCGATGACGCCCATCTCGTGGAACTGATCGGGAAACCGGTTGTGGTGATCGAGGGAAGCGGCGAAAATATTAAAGTGACGAGGCCGGAAGATCTCGTGATCGGAGAAGCGATTCTCAGCTCACGAACGGCGGCGAGGAGTACGGGATGACGATGGTACGTGTGGGGTGCGGGTGGGATATTCATCCATTGGTAAACGGACGGAAGCTCATTTTGGGCGGACTTGAGATTCCGCACCATAAGGGACTCCAAGGCCATTCGGACTCCGATGCGTTGGTCCATGCAATTTGCGACGCGCTGCTCGGCGCGATGGGGGAAGGGGATCTCGGGCGGCATTACCCCAGCTCGGACCAGCGGTATAAGGATGTGTCAAGTTTGAAACTGCTCGAAGACGTCATGGAGAAATTGCGCGCGAAGGGGTATCGTCTCGCCAACGTCGACAGCACGATCATTGCGCAAGCGCCCAGACTGAGCCCGCATCTTGCCGCGATGCAGAAGGCTATCGCCGGCGTGCTCCAAGCTGATCCGGATTTGGTGAATGTCAAAGTGAAAAGCGGTGAAGGGTTGGATGCGGTAGGACGCGAAGAAGCGATCGCCGCTCAAGCCGTCTGTTTGATCGAGCGGGTCTGAACCCCTGTACCTCTGCGGTACGTGAATGCTAGGTTCGAAGCATGTTCAAGAGGATCTCTCAAGACCTTCAGGCGATTTTTGACCGCGACCCCGCCGCCACCAGTCGGGTCGAAGTCATTCTTACCTACGCAGGGTTTCATGCATTGCTGGCTTACCGGCTCGCCCATTGGCTGAAGGGACGGCATGTTCCGTTTGTGCCTCGTGCAATTTCCCAATTGGCCCGATGGATGACGGGAATTGAAATTCATCCCGGCGCGACGATCGGCGCGGGATTTTTTATCGACCATGGCATGGGGGTGGTCGTCGGGGAGACCGCTGAGATCGGAAACCATGTCACCCTGTTTCAGGGCGTGACCCTGGGAGGCACGGGAAAAGAGCGCGGCAAGCGTCATCCGACGCTCGGCAATCATGTCGTCGTGGGGGCCGGCGCAAAAATCCTGGGCGGAATCAGGATCGGCGACAATGTAAAGATCGGCGCCAATTCGGTCGTCCTCAAATCTGTGCCACCCAATTCCACCGTGATCGGAGTGCCGGCCCGCATCATCAAGACGCAAGGGGAGCGGCTCCCCGACGCGACGATGGACCATGCCAACATGCCCGATCCCATCGCCGATCGATTCACCGCGCTCGAATCGGAACTGATCGAACTTCGGAAGAAACTCGAAAACCGGGACAGCGATCAGCAGCGGTAGCCTCTTCCCCACCTCTCCAGCGGAAGGCCTGCGCCCGGATTGTCCGCTCAGGATTCAGCCTGAATCTCCGTCTCGCTTCGGGCTTCTTCGGCCGTTTGCCGACGGCTCGCCCCGTCGGCATAATCGACACGCACGAGATAGAGGCCATGCGCGGGGGCGGTTCTTCCCGCTGCCGCGCGCTTGCGGGCTTCCAGGACTTCGTGCATGCTCCCCGCCTTCCGCTTTCCCTGGCCCACTTCCACCAGGGTGCCCACCATCGCGCGCACCATCTGTTTGAGGAAACGATCGGCATAGAAGGCCAGGATGATGAGATCGCCCCGACGGCGAAGTTCCGCCTGCTCCAACCGGCAACGCGGGTTTTCATTGTCGGTCGGCGCGGTTTGAAATGAAGAAAAATCGTGCGAGCCCACCAGGCAGGCGGCGGCTTCCGCCATGGCGGCGAAGTCGAGCGGTTTGTACAGCAGCCAGGCCCGTTCACGGAGGAGGGGCGCTCGCTCGGATCGATTCAGCAGATGGTACTCGTACAGCTTGCCTCTGGCGGAATAGCGCGCATGGAACTCATCCGGGACCTGTTCGACCGACAGGGCGCTGATGTCCGATGGAAGGTGAGCGTTCAGAGCGCGAAGCCATTCTCTGTGGGACAGTCCACGATCGGTTCTGAAACTCGCCACCTGACCAAGGGCGTGGACTCCCGCATCGGTACGGCCGGCTGCGATCAGCGTAAGGCCTGTGTGCGCGACTGCCGCGAGGGCCTCTTCGACCGTCGCCTGGACGGTCGGCACGTTCAGCTGCCGCTGCCAGCCGGCGTAACCGGTTCCATCATATTCGAGAACGATCTTGAACGTGGCCATAAGATGGGTGTACGAACTCTAGCCCAAGAGAACGGGAGCTGTCACCTGGCGGAATTGGTGTGGAGATAGGTCTTGACCCCGTCGAAAATGGATTCCGCGATATGGGCGAGGAACGGCTGGGTTCGCATCTGCTCTTCTTCGGTGGGATTCGACATGAAGGCAATTTCGGCGAGAATACTGGGCATGGTGGTGTATCGAAGCACGTAGAAGGGGGCTGTTTTCACCCCATGGTCGATGGTGCTGTACCGTCCGTTGAGATTCGACACCATGGCCTGCTTGGCGGTCCAGGCCAGTTCCTGTGAATGCTCGATTTTTTTGTTTGTCAGCAGATCTGCGAGGATATATTCCACCCCCAGGCCGGTGCTGTTCAGCGGGGTACCGTTTTCGCGGGCGGCCACTTCCAGCGCGCGCTGATCCTTGGCTTCTCCAAAGTGATAGATCTCAAGCCCCCGGATGCCCTTGTGCGGATGGGAATTCACGTGAATCGAGACGAATAGATCCGCTTCCTTTCCGTTCGCATACTTCGCACGGTCTTCCAGTTCGATGAAGGCATCGCGCTCCCTGGTCATCAGAACGCGTGTATTCGGCAAGGCGCCGATCAGATCCTTCAGCAGCAGTCCGACTTTCAAGGTGATATCCTTCTCCATCGTGCCGCGACGCCCGATGGTGCCGGGATCTTTTCCGCCATGACCGGGATCGATCACGATCGTCCGGACGGGGCTCGATGGCTTCGGTGCGATCGGACGAGCCGGTTCCATGACGGTGGGGCTTGGAATCACCGGCGGGGTCGGCAATGTTGCGAGAGGAGCTTTCGGCGGCGCGGGCGCGGTTTCGCCGATCTGGCGCATCTGATCCTTCGGACGCTGGTAGGCGTCGACGACGAGACGGTCCGGACCGGTCAACGTGAATATTTTATATTGTGCGACCTGGCTGCGCGGCAGGGTGATGGTGATGACGCGCGGACGGCTCTGTGCGATCTGAAACGGTTGGGGAATCGTTCCACCAGACAGTCGCTGACGGGACGCTTTGCCGAGGATGGCATTGTTTACTTCAATGACCACCCGCTCCGGATTGCGCAGCTTGGTTTCCGTGAACGAGACGTTGCGGTTCAGGTCGAGGACGAGTCGCGATCCCTCGGTGGTCGACCTTGTTCGGATCTCGCGAACGATGGCCGGATAGCGTGATTTGCCGGAGGTTCCCTTCTTGACGACCAGGGAGCGGGGAGCGGCTTCATCGGCGAGTAGAGCGGGAAAGCCTGACCCGGGACGATCGTCCGGCCTATCAGCATTCGACAAACCGACTGCGACGAAGGACATCCACAAGAGGGTCAGGGTGAAGAGGCTGCGCGTCAGACAGGAGAGATGAATCACGAACCGGAACTCCTCTCGACAGGTACGTCTAAGGCCTTTTCTCAGATGTTTGTGGTATTGTCAAGCGAAGGCCTGGAAAGCACGTGATTGTAGATGGCGACGCATCTTCTTGTCGATGGGTATAACCTCCTGGGCGTCGCGGAGCAGCGTGAGTTCCAGTCCGGTGTCGAAGTCTTCTATTCCAAGCGAGGAGAACGGGCCGACCAGGTGATTCAGCGCCTGGCGCGTCTCTATGGCAGGGACTGTGCCGTCGTGTCCTCGGATCACGAAGTGGCCAATGCGGCCAGAGCAGCCGGTGCGTTCGTCATGGGAGCGCCGGAGTTTCGGGCCAAACTAAGCGATCGATCTTCCGGCACGCCGGCGGTTGCCTTCAAGGAGCTGGATGACGGCGAGGGCGATGTGGGGAAGCGATCGACCGAGAAGCGAGGGAACCCCCGCAAGCTGCCGAAGTCGCAGCGCAAACGAAACCATCAGCTCAGGGAATTTTGAACAGCCGGCGAGCGTTGTCGCTGGTGATCCGGCCCATGTCTTCAACGGTAAGGGGGGCGCCCTTTGCCTTGATCGTGGCGAGCACCTCGGCAACCTGTTTCACATAGGCCGGTTCGTTGCGCTTGCCGCGGTGGGGGGCCGGTGTGAGGTAGGGGCAATCCGTTTCGATGAGCAGCCGATCGGTGGGAACCGCCTTCGCAATCTCCCGCAGCATGGTCGCATTCTGAAACGTCAGGATGCCGGAGAACGACAGGTAGAACCCCAGCTCGATCGCATCCTCAGCCAGCCGGGCATCTCCCGAAAAACAATGAAAGACCCCGCCGATTTCTGACGCCCGTTCTTCCTTCAGAATACGGACCGTATCGTCCTGCGCCTCCCTGGTATGGATGATGACCGGCAGTTGCAGTTCCCTCGCCAGACGAATCTGTTCACGGAAACGGTGTCGTTGTTCCTCGGGAGAGGAGTGGTTGTAATGGTAATCGAGGCCGATCTCTCCGTAGGCCACGACCTTCGGCTGCTGCGCCAGTTGCCGGAATTCATCGTACCAGCCATCGGCGATGTGTTTGACTTCGTGCGGGTGCACGCCGATGGAGGCATAGACGAAGGGATACTGACCGGCGAGGTCCACGGCCGAACGGCTGGTAGCCAGATCGCAGCCGATGGTGATCATCGTCTCCACCCCTGCTTCGCGCGCGCGGGCGATCATCGCCTCGCGATCCGGCTCGTAACGCGCATCGTCGAGATGGGTATGGGTATCGATCAACATGGGACGCATCCTAACATGGCTGTCCCCCGGCTCGGAAGACGATTGCCCTGAATTCGATATTGGGCGCTGTCAGTAACTACCAGTTGCGGATGGCCTTGATATGTCAATGCCCAGCGACATTTGACGCGGCTGGAATGGTCACCTCAACCGAATGTTCCTGGCGGTCATCAATCAGGGGTACCGCATGATCATCCCGTCGAATGCCATCGACCGTTACCGCCATCTCGCTCTTCTCCGCACCTGATTGCCGCAGGGTGATGTGGTAGAGGGTTTCCCTATGCCGGTAATGCACTGTGAATGTGTTCCAATCCGCAGGAAGACAGGGAACGAATCGCAATGTATTGCCTTCCAGGTTCAGTCCGAGAAGTGACTCGATGATAAGGCGATACATCCAGCCGGCTGATCCCGTGTACCATGTCCATCCACCGCGGCCGGTGTGGGGCGAGACGGCATAGACATCTGCCGCGACCACATAGGGTTCGACTTTATACGTTCCTATCCCCTCCGGTGATCGGGCATGGTTCACCGGGTTGATCATGCGAAAGAGTTCCCAAGCACGTGCGCGGTCCCCCAATGCGGCGAAGGCCATGGTGGCCCAGAGCGCGCCATGCGTATATTGCCCTCCATTTTCCCGGACCCCCGGCACATAGCCTTTGATGTAGCCGGGATTCAAAGCGGATTTGTCGAACGGGGGATCCAACAGTTGAATGAGCGCATCGTCAGGTCGAACCAGCCGGCGGTAGACGGCCTCCATTCCCGATCGCGAACGCGTCGCGTCTCCCGCGCCGGATAACACGGACCAGCTTTGCGGAATGGAATCGATTTGGCATTCGTCGTTATCGCTGGACCCAAGCGGCGAGCCGTCATCGAAGTAGGCGCGGCGATACCATTCTCCGTCCCAGCCCTCCTTCTCGATATTCTGATGCAGTTGAGCCGCTTCGATCCGGCATCGTTCCGCAAACGCCGCATCCCCTTTGGTTTGCGCCACCTCAGCAAACCGCATGAGAACGTCATACAGGAAAAACCCCAGCCAGACGCTTTCGCCCTGGCCGCGATCACCGACCATATTCATTCCGTCGTTCCAGTCACCCGAGCCGATGAGCGGGAGACCGTGCTGACCCTTTGTGAGACCTTTCAGGATTGCCCGCATACAGTGGTCGTACAAACTTCCGGACTGTTCCGACCGGCCAGGGAGATCGTAATAGGAATCCTCGTCCGCATTGATCGGACGGCCTTCGATAAACTGGATCGGGACATCCAAGACTCCGGTGTCGCCGGTCGCCCGAACGTAGCGACTGGTGACGAAGGGAAGCCAGAGGAAATCATCCGAACAGCGCGTGCGCACGCCTCGATTCGAGGGCGGATGCCACCAATGCTGCACGTCGCCCTCTTTGAACTGACGGCTCGCGCACAATAGGAGGTGCTCCCGCGCGAGTTGTGGCTTGGCATGTACCAGCGCCATCACGTCTTGGAGCTGATCGCGGAACCCATAGGCGCCCCCCGACTGATAGTAACCGCTTCGTGCCCAGAGCCGGCAGGCAAGCGTTTGATACAGTAGCCAGCCATTGGCGAGCACATTGAGCGACTGATCGGGAGTCTCCACATGCACCGCCCCCAGCGTATGGGTCCAGTGCTGCCATACTGTTTCCAATGCTGCGCGGCCTGCCGTCGCTCCTCTGAAGCGGCGAACAAGCTGACGGGCCTCGTCGATGTCTTTTCCGACACCCAGCCGAAAGGTACAGTCACGCTCTTGACCGATGGCGAGCTCAAAAGGAATCTGAATGGCGCCGCAAGGATCCAAGGCGGCGCCCACTTTTCCCGACAGCCGCGAGCGACCCATCGCGGCAGGATCGTGCAGAGTCCCGTTCCGCCCTAAAAATTCAGTCCGATCACCGGTGACGCTCCTGGTCCCCTCGTCGATGTCGAAGAATGCGGTCCGCCCGGGGAATTCCGTATTGTAGGGATTCCTTGCGAACAGCGCTCCGGTGGTCTGGTCCAGCTCGCTGACCACATGCATGATTGATTTGGGGCGCAGGTCGCCCAGTACCCATTCTACGTAGCCGGTCGCCGATAGTCGCCGTGGCCGGCCAGATTCGTTACGCAGCTTGAGCACCGTAAACTTCACCGAGGCATCCAGCGCCACATACACCCAGACCTCTGAGCGGATGCCGCTCTCCGTATGTTCGAAGCAGCTATAGCCGAACCCATGCCGGCTGACATAGGGGCTGACGCCTCGGCTGGGCATCGGCATCGGCGACCAGAAGTGGCCGCTCTCTTCGTCACGGAGGTACAAGGCTTCTCCGCTCGAATCCATCACGGGATCGTTGTGCCAGGGCGTGAGGCGGAATTCATGCGCGTTCTCGCTCCAGGTGTAGGCGAGCCCATTCTCGGAGACCACCGTGCCGAAGTGCGGATTTGCCAGCACATTGACCCAGGGGGCGGGAGTCACCTGCTCCGGCGCCGTAGTGATGACGTACTCCCGGCCATCGGAGGAGAACCCGCCGAGGCCATTGTAGAAGAGCAGATCCTGCCGGGCCTCGATGGGGGCCGGAGGATCGGCGCGATGCGTGCGCGTTGGCTCGAAGCGGTAGGCCGGCGAGGCGGGAGACGAGACTCGCGCGAGCTGATCCGCCAGCGTGCCGCGCCGATCCGTGAGGATTACGCGTGCAACCGATTGCTGCAGCAGGCGGTCCTCGACCGACATCTGCTCCGACGTTCGCACGAAAATACCGCCCGGCCGATCCATGACGTTGGCTTCGACGCCTGCCGAGATCAGCCCCATGATTTGATCCTGCAAGACCTGTCGGTATCCGGCGTGATCTTCGTTCCAAATCACGAGGTCCACGGCCAGCCCCTTCAGGCGCCAGTAGGCATGGGCCTGCACCAATTGGCGCACCAGATCGATGTTGGAAGGGTCTCCGATCCGGAGCAGCACGATCGGCAGGTCGCCTGATATGGCATAGCCCCAGAGGCCTGATTGTCCGCGGCGGTTTTTGCTCAGCAGGGCCGGCTCTGCGCGTAACGAGGCGTTGGCGTAAAGAATCGAACCGGCCAGCCGGCCATAAAGCTGAGCGTCCGCCTCGGTGGTATTGAGCTGACCCAAGACGACTTGACTGTGCGTCCAGGCCAACTCAAAAACCCGATCGGCGAGCCGACGATCTTGGTATTTGTCGACTAGACGCAGGCAAAGGTCTCGAGTTTCGCCGATGCCCGATACGAGATCCACGGTGACGGATTCTTCCGCCTCGAGGACGATTTGGCAGCGAATGGACACAATGGGGTCCAATACGGAGCCCTGGCTTCCCGAGAGTGTTGCTGAATGGTCCATGGCCTGCGGAGAGGCGAGGGTGCGTCCGCGGCCGATGAACCGCATGCGGTCCGTCTCATAGGAAATCTCACCCCTGTGGAGACCACGTACCGTCATGAGGTGAAAAGCCCAGGGCGCCTGTTCATTCTCCGAACGGCTCCGGCGTGTGGAGAGGATGGCCTGACGTTCGCGGATGATTTCCGTCTGGACGAACAGATTGCTGAAGGCCGGATGCAATGCATCTGCTGCCGGTGAAGCCAGCACGACTTCCGCATAACTGGTGAGATCGATCGTTCGCTGAGTTCCGGAGCAGTTTGTGAGGCGGATCCGGCGCAATTCGATATCGTCTTCAGGCGACACGACGATTTCGGCATGCGTTTCGATCTCGTGGTCATGGCGTCGAAATTCAGCGCGTCCTTCGGAAAAGATCACTTCGTACGATTTGGCGGGTTTCAGCGTGGGCTGATAGGCGGTTGACCAGAATTCACCGCTCTCCAGGTCGCGGATATAACAGAACGTTCCCCAGTTGTCGCAGGTACTGTCTTCCCGCCAACGCGTCACGGCCAGGTCTTTCCAGCGACTGGACCCGCCTCCCGCGTTGGTCACCATCACGTGATATCGCCCGTTCGATAAGAGTTGAACATCCGGTACCGGCGTGTGCGGGGTCGTCAGGACACGTACCGGAGTCTCCGCCGCGCCGGACGCCGTGCGCAAATCCGAAAGCTCGGTGCTGTGCGCATAGAATGCCGTGGCCTTCGGAATCCGTTCCTGCAAGACCAGCGTGGTAGCCTGAAACAGCGGATCGGCCTCGAAGCGTTGTTGCATGGGGCGGTCGAGGAGCAGATAGGCGAACGACAGGAAACTCATTCCCACGTGGTGGGCCATGTAGGAACGAATGATGACACGCGATTGCCCGCGTGGCAGACGGGAGGGCGTGTAGTCGATCGCTTCGTACAGGCCGAACGGTCCGTCGGCTCCTTCAGCCGTGAGTCGCAGGAGATTCAAGCAGGCTTCTTCCGGTGCGACCATGAGGGCGAGGGACGTGGCGTAGGGCGCGATCACCAATTCCTCGCCCAGACCGCGCTTCAGTCCGAGGCCGGGCACACCGAATGCCCGGTATTGGTAGTTCAGTTGAGCGTCGACCATATTGTAGCCGGATTCAGAAATGCCCCACGGAATACCTCGTTCCCGCCCGTACTCGATCTGTCTCTCCACTGCCACGCGATAGGTCTGATCCAGCAACGTCTGTCGGTAAGTCGGCATGATGAGCAGGGGCATGAGGTACTCGAACATCGACCCGCTCCAGGAGAGGAGAATCGGATCTCCTCCCGTGGTCGTGAGCAGGCGCCCGAGAGCGAACCAGCTTTCCTGCGGCAGTTGGCCCTGCGCTATCGCCACGAAGCTGCACAATCGCGCTTCGGAGGCCAGCAGGTCATAGAAGCTCGCATCTTTCCGCCGTTCCGCGACGTTGTACCCGATGGAGAGCAGGTACCGCGTCTCGTCGAAGAGGAAGTCGTACTCCATCTGAGCAAATTGGTTCGCTTGCCAGGCGAGTTGATCGAGAGCCGAGATCCGTTCCCGGGCACGCTCGCTTGCAGTTCGAATGTGTCGTTGAAGTTCGGACAGCCAAGCCCGCTCGCCGTCCGGGTGATCAGCTCCCAGTCGCTGTTCGACAGCCGGCAGCCATTCGCCTTCCAGCCTGGCCAAGGTCCTGAGCGTCGGCAGTCGATCTAAACGAGGGAAGGCATCGAGTATGTGGGCAGAAATTGGAAGGCCGATCCATGGGGCGAGCATCGTCAGCTCATCGAGCGTGTCGTGACATTGCGATGCGAGGGCCTGGGCCCATCGATGCGCGTCCCTGTTGGAAGCGGGATCGACACCGGCGGCCGCGTCATCCGCCTGCTTGGCGAGGCCCGTCAAGGTTCGATGCGCCTGAACGAGGGTGGTCGGCCTGTCCTCGCAGGCAGCGGCGATGTCTCTTTGAAGCGTCTCAATCTGAGAAGTGCCCGCAGTTCCGAACGCATCACTCAGCAGAGCAAGGGTATCGCGGAGTCCCTCAAAAGCGCGATCAGAGAGAATCTTGTGTTCCGGCAGGCTCAGGAAGCCAGAACGCAGGGTTAGGACATGTCCGGCCAGATTTCCACTGTCCACGGACGAAATGTACGTGGGATGGAGCGGTGTTAAAGTTTGCGTGTCGTACCAATTATAGAAATGGCCTCGAAATCGCTCCAGGCGTGCCATGCTGCCGAACGTGTGGGCCGTTCGGGTCAGGAGTTGTCCCGCCGACAGGTAGCCGAAGTCGTAGGCGGAAAGATTCGCAAGCAGCGCCAATCCCATATTGGTGGGCGACGTTCGATGCGCCAGCTTCGGCGCCGGATGCTCCTGATAATTGTCGGGAGGAAGCCAATGATCATCCGCACCGACGTAGGTCTCGAAAAAGGCCCAGGTCTTGCGGGCCATCTTCCGCAGAAACAGGGTTTGGTCTGTCGTCAGTTTCGCCTTGCGATGGTCGAGGGGCCGGCTGATCCACCAGGTGCACAATGGAGAGGCTGCCCATAGAACTAAAATCGGGGCCGCAACCACCAGCGCGTCCGCCCGTGTCAGCTTGAGAGCGATCGCGGCAACCACGGCAACGGCTGGACCAATCCACATGGATCGGTAGGAGCCGATCAGATCCGTCCTGCTCTTGTCCAAGGCGCCTGAGGGGTTCCATTCCAGCAGTCGCGTGCGGGTGAGCCACATGCGCCCGGCGGTCCGCATGATTGCCCCCAGGCTATAGTACCCCTCATAGGGAAGACACATGAGGGTAAGTAGAGCCTGGGTCAGATGCTGGCTGGCAGCCCTAGCGATTGCCGAGAGGTGCTGATCGATTCGGACATCCTCGGGTTTACGGAACAGATCCACAAGAGCGCCCAGGAGGGGCGCGAGCAGGACGAGAGCAAGCGTCGAGAGCGTCCAGAGCCAGGCGGGAGAGAAGACAGCCCATCCGAGCATAAAGAGAGATGTCACCGCGGCGGGGACGAGACTTCGCCGCAGGTTGTCGAATATCTTCCAGCGGGACAACGCGGAGAGGGGATTGTTCCCGCTTTGCCCGCTCGGTCCGGGAACGTGCGGAAAGGCCCATCGCGCAATCTGCCAATCTCCGCGAATCCAGCGATAACGCCGCGCCACGTCCATGCCGTACCGGGCAGGATATTCTTCGTAGAGTTGGATATCGCTCAAAAGCCCGGCTCGCGCATAGGAGCCTTCCAGGAGATCGTGGCTGAGGATGCGATTCTCGGGGAAGCGGTCCGCGAGCGCCTGTTCGAACGCGTTGACGTCATAGATGCCCTTGCCGATGAAGGATCCTTCTCCGAAGAGGTCCTGATACACGTCCGAGACAGCGCGGGTGTAGGGATCGATGCCTGGTTCGCTGGCGTTGAGCCGCGCATAACGCGACCGGTTGGTGCCGGGCAAGCTGACCGCTACGCGAGGCTGCAGGATGCCGTATCCCTCGATGATCCGTTGTGCGACGGGATCGTACCGCGGACGATTTAACGGATGAGCCATGGCTGCCACCAACTGCCTGGCGGAATCGCGCGGCAGCTGGGTATCCGTATCGAGCGTGATCACATATTTGACGGTGGATAGGATGTCCGGCTGTCCGACGATCCTCGAAAATCGATCCGATGACCCGCCTCGGAGGAGCGCATTCAAGTCCGCCAGCTTGCCTCGCTTGCGTTCGTATCCCATCCACAGCCGTTCCTGGGCATTCCAGCGGCGTGGCCGATGAAAGAGAAAAAATATCTCACCATGCTCGCTTGTATATTTGGTATTGAGCTCCTCGATGCCTGTTCCGGCCAACATCACCAACTGATCATCACCAGGGACTGTTTCTCGATCAGCATCCTGAAAATCTGTCAGGAGGGCAAAGTGCAGGTGGCTGTCCCGGTTGGCTAAAAATCGGACTTCGAGCGCCTCGATGAGGTTCTGAATGCTTGGTGCGTTTTGAAGGAGCGTTGGAACGACGACCAGCGTCCGTACTGCCGTCGGGAGTCCATCGGTAAAGTCCATCCGCGGGAGGGGCTGCGGTGTCACCATTCCCGCAGCAAGCCAATTCACCAGCGTCACCGCGAGCTGACTCGACGCGAGCGCGGAAAGAAGTCCCAGCAAGGCGAGCTGCCATCCATTCCAGCCTCCGGCAGAAGCGAGAAACAGGAAGCCGCCTGTGAACGTGGCTGTGAGGAGAAGGATAGATCCGAGATAGACTGTCACAGCACCTAGCTCGCTCCATCTGCTGATCGTTTCGAAGACAGACATGCGCAGGGCCAGCGCACGTTCCAGCTGAAGCTTTCCCTTGTCGACCAAATAGAAACCGACATGGGCGGCGCGATGATCGTTCCCCTCTTTGGTCGCTCGATCCTGCGCCAACAGGATCGCCTGGCGTGCGATGTCACCTTCGGACAGCGAGCTGTTCTTCGCGAGTCTCTCCACGGCATGTCGATAGCGGTCACGTGTGGCAAAATCCATCCGACCGTAGACGCTTGCCGGATCCTCATACAGCCTCTGCTCTACCACGCTATGCGTCTCGACAAACTCCCGCCAGTCCATCGCCGCGAGGAACCTGAGGCTCCCGATGCTGTTGCTCATAGAGACTTGGTCGATGGCCTGTTGTTGCGTCTCCGACTGCACCAGTTGTTCAATCGTGAGGCCGGATTCAGATAGTCGCTGTTCGATCCAGGTGAGTGGCAGGGCCAATGCCGCGCTCTGTCCTTGAAGCCGCCGGGCAAGTTCGGCCACGAAGGCGCTCACCATGGGAGGGTTTGATCGCGCCATGTCGGCGACCACGAGGATGAGACTCTTAGGATCTTTTTCAGCGGTCTCCATCATTTGGCCTGCCCATTCGTGGGCGCGGTTTCGATCGATCCGGTCACCTGCGATCCGGGCGCCGGCGCGCCGCAGATTTTCGATCAATGCCAGACGAATCATGATGGGAATGGCCCACAGCTCGCCGAGCTTCAAGGCCGTGACTGTCTGATAGGCAGCCACAAAACCGCTGAGATTTTCCGCATCCACTCGTCCGTCGCCATGGGAGATGATTTCAAGCGCGATGTCATAGACACGTGGTAGACCGGTGGATGGGCCATTGCCGAGCCGAGGCAGTTCCCGACTATAGCCTTTGGGCAAGTGCCGCTTGGCCATGCGGATCTGTTCTTCGATCAGATAGAAATTATCCAACAGCCATTCCCCGGCCGGTGTGATGCGTCGGCTTCCCTTCACCGCCTCGGACACTAAATTGCGCACATTCAGCAGGACGGCTTCATTCTCCGCGAGTCGAGCGAGCAATCGATCCGGCTCGTGGTCCGCACCCACCACGTGCAACCGTGCGAGAATCTTGCCGTGCTGCTCCATCTGTTCGGCGCTAAACAGCTCCGACCGCAAGGGTGGCTCGTCGCCGACGTACTGTTGCGGCGCCCTGTTTACGCTGACGTAGTCCGTCAACCGGCGCCAACCATCAAGGATCCCTGTGCTGCTCATCTTCAAATTCACAATTCCCTTCGGTTGAGGTCTCCAGGTGGTCTGCTGGATGGAGGCGTTGGACCGGCACAAGCCGTACCGCCGTCTCGAACGGCGGCCGGTAAGAGGGCACATGGAGACTGTATAGCCTAATGAAGTCGCCGAGGACACGAGTGGTCCGGCCCGTTCGACCTCAGGCTTAATGCGGATCGAAAGCGACGATTGAAGGCATGTACGACGCCTCTCAGTCTAGCCGATTGCTCCAGGCAAAGAACATACAATAATGCAGAGGGAGACCATGCTCCGAGAGGTGAAGGGAGCCGTTGAGCGGTCGATGCCGACAGCCATGACCGCGGAAGGGATCGGCTGTGGGATGGAAGGACGCGCTGTAGAAAGGGGACTGTCGTCTGAAGGGCTTAGACTGATTTGGTCGCCAGCGAGTCCGCCATCCCATAAAGGAGGGCTTCTGTATCGCTCCAGGCCAGGCAGGAGTCGGTGATCGACATCCCGTAGGTCAGGGCTTTGTTGGGATCCCAGCTTTGACGGCCCCCTTCCAAGTGGCTTTCCAGCATGAGGCCCATGATTGCGCGACGGCCGGTTTGGAACTGTTTCAGGACATCACCGGCGACCTCAACCTGGCGTTGGTGGTTTTTCCCGGAGTTGTCATGCGAACAATCCACCATGACGCCGCGCGCGAGACCTTCATTGGCCACGGCCACCTCCGCCCGAGCGATATCTTCGACCCCGTAGTTGGTGCGCCCTCCGCCCCCGCGAAGCACGATGTGGTGATCGGGATTGCCGGTGGTCTTGATGATGGAAGTGACGCCGTCGGCATTCACGCCGACGAAATGGTGCGGGGAACGGCTGGTGATCATGGCATTGATCGCGACTTGCAGGCTGCCTTCGGTGCCGTTCTTGAACCCGACCGGCATGGAAAGACCGCTGGCCATTTCGCGATGGATCTGGCTTTCGGTGGTTCGAGCGCCGATGGCCGTCCAGCTCAAGAGATCGGCGAGGTATTGGGGCGTGACCGGGTCCAGCAGTTCCGTCGCGCAGGGAAGACCCTGCCCATTGATGTTCAGGAGGATCGTTCGCGCCAACTGGATGCCTTGCGCAATGTCGCAGGTGCCGTCGAGATGGGGATCGTTGATCAAGCCCTTCCAGCCCACGGTCGTCCGCGGCTTTTCGAAATAGGTGCGCATCACGACGAGAAGTTTCTCGCGGACCGCCTCGGCAACCGGCTTCAGCCGCTTGGCATATTCATAAGCCGCCTCGGGATCATGAATCGAGCAGGGGCCGACGATGACGATGAGCCGTTCCATATCACGGCCGTGCAGGATATTCCGGACGGCCTGTCGCGTCTGAAACACCAGCTCCGCCACCTCGTCGGTGATGGGCCGACGCGTCTTCAGGTCGCGCGGCGAGGGGAGCGGCTTGATTTCAATGACATGTTGATTGTCGATCGGCCTGGTCATGTGATCCTTGCGGAACCCGCGGACTCCGCTCTGCTTCCGGATAGATAGATTGATGAATAGCGTCTAAAATAACGAATATCGTCCTGAAAGTCCAGGGAACCAGTCGAGAATCGTCCTTGCTTTCAACGGAGGGCTTTGTTACAACTCACGCCTTCAACAGTCCTGGCGCAAGAATGTCGATGTTTCGCCGTCATCAGCATCCCAATCACAGCGCGGTTCTTTCACTGCTCCTCGCCTGCCTGCTGCTCGCGATGGCGCCGTTCGCGGCGGCGCTGGAGATTCACCACGAGCTGGCGCCGGCCGACCACGACGGCCACGAACATTCCGATTCCGACCTCTGTCAATGGGTGCAGTACCACACGGGCCACTCGCTGACTGGTGATGTTCCGACCCCTTGCTCTCTCCTGACCGAAGCGCCGCCTCAAATTACACGGGCGCCGGTGTTCACGTCCCAATCCGTCCCTGTCTCTCGCGCCTCTCGCGCGCCTCCGCTGATCTGACCTCAACGTCACGTTCATGCATCTTGGCTTTCCGCGCGTCGCCGAAAGGCCGGGCTTCCCCCGGAAAACCGGCGCGGGCGCGGGATCATTTTGGGAGGCTCGCATCATGGTCTTATCGATCAGGACATGGTGTCATCTCTGCGTCGGATTCACTCTGAGCGCCAGCACGCTCGGGATTGTGCAGGTGCAAGCGCAGGAATCGCCGGCATCGGCCAGCAAGGCGCGAACGATCGTGGGAACGGTTCAGAATCAGGATCTCCGGCGTGCTCCGCAAGCGACCGTGGAAGTGAAGGACCAGGAGGGAACCCTGGTCGGGACGGCCGTGGCTGACGATGCGGGAGAATTTGCCCTGGACATCCTGGACGAAGGGACCTATTCCGTCAGCGCGGTGCAAGATACCTATCGAAGCGAGTATGCCATCATCAAGCTCGGCGCCGAGCCGCCTGCGCCGGTCACGCTCACGCTTTCGCAGACCAAAGAGATTGCGCTCGAGGTGGTCTCCTCGCTGCCGCCCATTCAATACAAGGCATCGAGCGAGACCTATGCGCTCAGTCGCAAGGAAATCGAAACCCTGCCTCGCGGGAACAACAACGAGCTGCATGACGTGCTCCTCACGATCCCGAGCGCGTCGTACGGATCGCTCAAGCAGGTCCATATCCGTCAGGACCATGCGAACTTGCAATTGCGCATCGACGGAGTCCCGATTCCCGAGACGGTGTCGTCCACCTTCTCTGATGTGATCAGTCCCAGGGCCTGGGAGCGGGCCGACATTATCCTCGGGGGGCTGGAAGCGCAATATGGCAATAAGGCGGCGGCCGTATTGGATATTACGACGAAGAGCGGGACCAAGCCCGCCTTCGGATCGGCCCAGATGTTCGGGGGATCGAACCAGACGCTCAATCCTTCACTGGAGTACGGCGGCACCATCGGTGAAAAGTTTCGCTTTTATATCTTGAACAGCTATGTGACCACGAATCGAGGAATCGAGCCGCCGACGCTCGGCCATTCCATTTTTCACGGGCAGAGCGAGCGCAATCAGACCTTCATCCGCGGCGACTACCAGCACGACAACAAGAACAACTTCACCTGGCTCTTCTTGAACGCGGTGGCTAAGTATCAGATTCCCACGACCCCCGGCATCGAACTGGATCCCAGCGGGCAGGTGTTGCCGCTGTTGCAGGCCGGCCGTCCGGGATTCACACCCGTCGCCTCGCAAGCGATCAACGAGTTTCAAAAAGAGAATAATCAGTATGGTCACATGGTGTGGCGGCACGATGTGAATGCGAATAACTATTTCAGCCTGGCGGGATATTTCCGCCATACGCGGGCCATCTTCAAGACCGACCCTCTCAACGTGCTGGCCTACACCGCCGATCCGGCCGAGCCCTTTTCGGCGGCGGATCAAGACCGGAATGCCTATTCGACTGGCCTGCGCCTGGATTACACCTACGTGCATAGCAAGCAGCACCTCATCAAGGCGGGGTTCCAGATAGACCGGACTCAGTCCGTCAACAAGACGCGGCTATTTACCTTTTTGGACGACGGAGCGGGAAACCCCACGGGTGATCTGCTCGGCCTCAACGCCGACAACCGCCAGATCGGCTACCGCCAGGAATTCTGGATTCAGGACCAATGGAGTCCGAACGATCGATGGACGTTCAATCTCGGTGTGCGTGGCGATGTCGTGCAATACGCGCGCAATGAAGGGCAGGTGAGTCCGCGGCTCGGCGCGACGTATAAGTATAACCCGGCGAACGTCTTCCATGTGTTCTACGGCCGGATGTTCACGCCGCCGAATCTGGAAGCCATTTCGTTCGCCAAGCTGAACACAATCGGGACGAGCGCGGAGCCGGAGAACCTGACCAATAATACGGTCCGCGCCGAGCGGGCGCATTACTTCGAGATCGGCAGCTACCATGCGCTGAACCGCTATGCCACCTTACAATTCACAGGTTGGTACAAGCTCAGCAATTTTTTATCTGATGCCGGGCAGTTCGGCACCACGCCCCTGTTGAACTACTTTGCTTTCGAGCGCGGCTGGCAGCGGGGCATCGACGGCGCCCTGAAACTTAAATTGAGCGAGAACCTCACGGCGCGCGGCAACGTGGCCTGGGGACAATGCAAGGGCTACGGTCTGCAATCCGGCCATTTCCTATTGGAAGCCAAGGAGATCGCGGACATTAATTCACCGGGCGGCGTGTTCTGCGATCACATGCAGACGCTGACGAGTTCCGCGGTCGTGAGTTATCGGCTTCTTGAGCGGACGACGTTCACCGGACAGATGCTCTTCGCGTCGGGATTACGCACGTCGGAAAACGAGGGCGCCAAGACCAATTCCAGCCACAGTCCCTCCTATACGGTGTACAACTTTTCGATCGCGCATGTGTTTCCGCTGCCGTGGGAAGGGCAGAAGTTTCTGCTTGGGTTCGACATCATCAACCTGCTGGATCAGAAATATTTCATCAATCAGGGGGAAGGCAGCATCGGGTTGGGTGTGGCCCATGCGGGGATGCCGAGGTCCTTCTTCTTACGCGGCCAATGGTTTTTTTAGTATGATGCTGAAACGGGCCTCCAGCGGCGTTCTCGGTCCCCCGTCTCCCTGCGACGTACCGCAAGGGTACGCCTCAGTCGCCGGGCTCCCTGCGGCCTTGCTGGATGGCCCGTTTGAGCATCATCACCTCACATTGATTCCGGAAACGATATGACGAAAATCATCGACGCAATAGTGCGCGTGACAGGACGTATGGTTCGAAGCTACGCCTTGTGTCTGTGCCTATCGCCATTCTCGGTTTACGCCGCGACGGGTGATGAGGCGACGCATGAGGCGGATCATGCGATGGATGCGGACATCATCGAATTGCCGGAAGTCCACGTCCACGGCCTGCCGCTGAACAAGGATCAGCAGCTGGGGCCGGTGCCGAAGTCGACGCCCTGGCCCGCGATTCCGTCATCGTTGGACGGCAAGCCGCTCGACGACTGGATGAAGGCGCGTATGCTCGTCTCGAAGGATGCGCAGGTGACGGTGGTGGTGCTGGAGCCGGCGAAACACCGGGAGCTGACGGTCGCCGGCATCATTGCCTTGAACAAATGGACCTTCGACCCTCAACTCAACGGCGACGATCCGGTCGCCGGAGAACTCACCGTGCGGATTCACTTCAGGGCGCAGTAATCAACGCGCGATTTGTTAGCGAACAGACTTTCACTGCCACGCCCCTTCCTATCCACGGAACCTCTTGCAGGCATGCCAGTTTTGGCATAACATGGTGTCGCTACCGGACTGGTGTAGTATCAAGTAAGGTTTCTGCAATGGTTATGTCTGAATGAAGCCGGTTCATTTCATCGGATCGTCGCGGGAAGATCTGCGGGAATTTCCAGAGGATGCCAGGGAAACGGCGGGACATCAACTCTTTAAGGTGCAGCAAGGGAAAGAGCCTGATGATTGGAAGCCAATGCCCACGGTTGGGGCTGGCGTGAATGAAATCCGAGTATTGGATAAAAGTGGCGGCTATCGAGTGCTCTACGTGGCAAAATTTGAGGAGGCTGTCTACGTACTGCATGTGTTCGAGAAGCGGTCTCAAAAGACTCCGAAAGGCGAGATCCAACTCGCCAAGGACCGATATGCCGACATGTTGAAATGGAGAAAGGAGCCAGACCTATGACACGCGCGACGGTTACCAAAGGCAGCGGGAACGTGTTTCGGGATCTAGGATTCTCAGAGGAAAAATCCGTCGAATTGACTCTGAAAAGCAGTCTGCTCCAAGCCCTTCAAGAGACAATCAAAGGCCGTCGATGGAAGCAAGTGGAGGCGGCGGACCAACTGGGAATTGATCAAGCCAAAGTGTCGAAGCTCTTAGCCGGTCAGATGGCAGGATTTTCCATCGAACGCCTCGTTCACTTTCTATCTCTGTTAGGTCAAGACGTTGAAGTGACGGTCCGTAAGGCTCCGCGTGGCCGACGGCGCGGGACAGTACGAGCAAAGGCGGATAAGATACCCGCGTAGAATTGTTTGAATTCGTAGGAGATACTACAGGATCGCTGAGTTTTGAATCTCAATTGTTCAATCGGTTTATGACCATGAATGCGGCGGAGGTGACGATGATTTCGAAGGCTGTGAGTCACACTGAGTCGTTACCTCCAGATCAAACCGCAAGCCACTCGAGTCTTCGCCGCGGCCTGGCTGTTTGCGCCGGCCGATCCACAGCAGGTGTGCGCTGTCGAGCCAGCTGCTGTACTGATAGATTCGGTGATACGCATGATTGATGAAAGCTCGCATGCTCGTCGATGCGCAGGTGACGGTAGTGGTGCTGGAACCGGCGAAGCACCGGGAACTGGCGGTCGCCGACATGATCGCTCTGAACAAGTGGACGCACCTCGAACTCCGTCTATTCTCAGCGCGTCTATCCTGCGGGCGAACGTACATTCGATAGATTGAATGTTTCTGCCAAACCCGGCAGAACCACCGACTCTGATGATCGGCGAATATCCCGTCAGCGGGAGGCCATTTCGGAATGATCCACAGCGCGAATAGCTGCATGGCTGTCCGTATCGACCTGGCTATACGCGCTTTCCAGGACGCCGTGCGTCGTTGTCTCATCGTGCCTTATCAGCTTGCGTCCCGACAGCACGCGTAGGCCGACATAGAACACCGGTGTGAGAAACAAGCCGAACAGGGTCACGCCGATCATGCCGGCAAACACGGTGACGCCTGTGGCGGAGCGCACCTCCGCGCCGGCGCCGTGCGAGAGCACGAGCGGAATCGTGCCGGCGATGAAGGCGACCGATGTCATCACGATCGGACGCAACCGCAAGCGGCAGGCTTCGAGTGCCGCCTCAACGATGTTCTTTCCTTGCAGTTCCAACTCGCGCGCAAATTCGACGATCAGGATCGCGTTCTTGCACGCCAGGCCCATCAGCACGACCAGGCCGACCTGGACGAAGGTGTTGTTATCACCGCCGGTGAGCTTGACGCCGGCGAGCGCGCAGAGCATGCACATCGGCACGATCAGGATTACCGCGAGCGGCAAGGTCCAGGATTCGTACAGCGCGGCGAGGACGAGGAAGGCCAACAGGATGGCCACCGGGAACACCAGCAGCGCCGCCTTGCCCTGCGAGGCCTCCTGAAAGCTCAGGTCGGTCCATTCGATGGTCATGCCGTTGGGCAGCACCTTCGCCGCGATGTCGCGAATATTGTCCATCGCCTGTGCCGAAGACAACTTGGTCGGGTCGGCCTCTCCCATGAAGTCGGCGGCAGGATAGCCGTTGTAGCGCAGCACCGGATCGGGGCCGTAGGTTTGGCTGAATTTCACCATCGAGCCGATCGGTACCATCTCGCCGCGGTCATTGCGCGTTTTTAGATTAGCAATGTCCTCCACCTTGCCGCGGAAGTCGCCGTCGGCTTGTGCATACACGCGCCAGGTACGGCCGAACAGGTTGAAGTCGTTGACATAGGCCGAGCCGAGGTATATCTGCAGCGTGTTGAAGAGCTCCGTCAGCGGGATGCCTTGTATCTTGGTCTTGACTCGGTCCACCTCGGCGTCGAGTTGTGGCACGTTGGCCTGATAGCCTGAGATCGGGAACCCCATACCCGGCGTCTGCATGACCGCGCCCTGCAGGCCGCTGACGGCATTTTGTAGTGCGCCGAAGCCGAGGCCGGCGCGGTCTTCGACGAATAACGCGTAGCCTGCGCCGTTGCCAAGTCCGAGGATCGGTGGTGGCATCAGAACGAAGGTCATACCTTCTTTGATTCCGGAGATCTTTTGATTCATCTCCTCGCTGATTTCCTTCGCGCTGCGATTGCGCTCGTCGAACGGCTTCAAGATGAGGAAGGCGATGCCGTAATTCGGCGTGTTCGTAAATTGCAACGGATTCAGACCTGTCATTGCCACAACGTGGGCGATGCCGTCGACGCTCTTGCTGATCGCGACGACCTGACGCAATACCGCATCCGTGCGCTCAAGCGAGGCGCCTTCCGGCAGTTTCACTCCGGCCATCAGGAACAGCTTGTCTTGAGTCGGGATAAAACCGCGCGGCACCGCCTGGAACATCAGGCCGGTCCCGAGCAGCAGCAGCGCGTAGACGGCAAACACTGCGCCGCGATGCTTCAAGGTGCGCGAGACGGTACCCTGATAACGGTCGGAGCTTGCCTTGAAAAAACGGTTGAACGGCCGGAATACCCAACCAAACAGACGTTCGATCCATCGGGAAAGGGCATCCTTCGGTGCGCCATGGCTTTTGAGCAGTTTCGCCGCCAGCGCCGGCGACAGGGTCAGCGAATTGATCGCCGAGATCACCGTCGAGATGGCGATCGTCACCGCGAACTGCTTGTAGAACTGGCCGGTGACGCCGGTTAGAAACGCCATCGGCACGAATACGGCACAGAGCACGAGCGCGATCGCGACGATCGGGCCCGAGACTTCCTGCATGGCTTGGTGGGCCGCCTGAAGCGGAGTACGTCCTTCTTCGATGTTGCGTTCGACGTTTTCGACTACCACGATCGCGTCATCCACCACGATTCCGATCGCGAGGACGAGGCCGAAGAGAGTCAGTGTGTTGATCGAGAAACCGAATAGGTACAGCGCGGCGAACGTTCCAACCACCGAGACCGGAACGGCGATCAGCGGAATGATCGATGCGCGCCAGGTCTGCAGGAACAGAATCACGACGAGCACGACAAGCAGGATCGCTTCCATCAGTGTCTGTACGACCGCCTGAATGGAATCGCGCACGAAAACCGTGGTGTCGTAGTCCGAGCGGTAGGTGAGACCGGGCGGAAAACGCGTCTTCAGTTCTTCCATTTTGGCGATCACCGCATCGCGTACGGTCAGCGCGTTCGCGCCGGGAGCTTGGAAGATGCCGATCGGCGGCGCATCCTGGTTGTCGAGCTGCCCGCGCAAGGTATAGTCGTTGGCGCCGAGTTCCACGCGTGCTACATCGGACAGGTATACGACCTCGCCGTTAGTCCCGGTCTTCAGCACGACGTCGCCGAACTCCTTGGCCGTACGCAGGCGGCCTTGGGCATTGATCGAGATGAGGAAGTCGGTGTCCTTCGCGATCGGTTCCGCGCCAAGTTGTCCGGCCGAGACTTGGATGTTTTGCTCCTGCACGGCGCGTACGACGTCGCCGGCCGTCATTCCGCGCGAAGCAATCTTGTCCGGGTTCAGCCAGATGCGCATCGCATAATCGCCGCTACCGAAGATCTGCACCTGGCCGACACCAGGCAAACGAGCCAGTTCATCCTTGACCTTGATATTGGCGTAGTTGCGCAGGTAGAGCGCATCATATTTCCCGTCCGGTGAAAGCAGCTGGACCATCACCAGAAAGGTCGGTGACTGTTTCTGCGTCGTCACGCCCAGGCTGACGACATCCGACGGCAGCCGCGACAGCGCCTGGCTGACGCGATTCTGCACCTGCACTTGGGCGGCGTCGGGATCGGTGCCGGGACGGAACGTGATCGTCATCTGCAACACGCCGTCGGAACCAGCGACCGACTTCATGTACATCATGTTTTCGACGCCGTTGATCTGTTCTTCCAGCGGCGTCGACACGGTTTCGGCAATCACCTTGGGGTTCGCGCCTGGATAGGTCGCCCGCACGATGACCGCGGGCGGGACCACTTCCGGGTACTCGCTGATCGGCAGGATGGGGATTGCAATCAAGCCGGCGGCGAAGATCACGATCGACAGCACGGCGGCGAAGATCGGCCGATCGATGAAGAATTTTGAAAAGTCCACCGCCGGGTCTCCCTATTTCTCGGCCATGGCTGCGGGCGCAGTTGGTGGCGGCGCTCCCATCGGAACCTCGGCGGGCATGACCGGCATGCCGGGGTAAAAGATCTTCTGCAGGCCGGCCACGACAATCTTGTCGTCCGGCGCGAGGCCGGACTGGACCACGCGCAACCCATCGACCATGCGGCCGAGCACGATGTCCTTGCGTTGCGCCTTGCCATCCTTGTCTACCGCATAGACGTATTTGCGGTCCTGGTCTGTGAGAACGGCCTTATCGTCGATCAGGAGCACCTGGGCCTTTTGTCCGCTGACGAACTGCACGCGTGCGTAGAGGCCGGGGGTAAAGATGCGGTCGGCATTGGGCAGCACGGCACGGGCGCGCACGGTTCCGATAGTGGGATTGACCTGATTGTCGAGGAAGTCGACCGTGCCGGCATGCGGATAGCCGTTCTCATTGGCGAGGCCGACGTGCACGGCGTTGTCCCGGGCTGTGCGCTCCCTCCTGCGCTCCTGTTCCCTGTAGCGCAAGTAACTGTTTTCGTCGGCATCAAAATACACGTAGATCGGATCTTGCGACACCACCGTCGTCAGCAGGGTTTCGTCGGCTGTCGCCAGATTGCCGACCGTGACGAGGGCTCGGCTCGCCCGTCCGGAGACCGGTGCGCGCACCTCGGTGAAGGACAGATTGAGCTTGGCGGTGGTCACGGCGGCCTCGGCGGCCTGGACATCCGCCGTGCTCTGCTCCTGCGCGGCACGACGCAAGTCGAGCTCCTCCTGCGAGATCGCGTCATCGTTGATCAGTGACTCGGCGCGCTTGTTGCGGATTGTCTCCAGCCGCTTCGCCGCGCGCGCGCGTGCCAACTGCGCCTGGGCGTTCTCCAGCGCCGCGCGGTAGGGGCGTGGGTCGATCTGGAACATCAGATCGCCTTGTTTCACATCCTGGCCTTCCTTGTAGGCGACTCGCTGCACGTAGCCGCTGGCGCGCGGTCGCAATTCGACCGTGTCGATCGCGCTGACGCGGCCGGTGTATTCGTCCCATTGTTGCACCGACTTCGAGAGCACCTGCGCGGCTCCGACTTCAGGCGGAGGCGCTTGTCCGCCGCTGTTGGCCTGCTCGCTGTTGCAGCCTGTCACGGTGAGCAGGAACGCGAGCGGCCATGGTGTATATCGGAGATTGATCATGATGTACCTACTGCAAGTATTCTTCTTAACCGATGGACCGAGCAGGATGTGGAAAAAGTCCGCCAGCGGCGTTCTCGCATCGCTCAGAGGCTCACCGTACGCCCAGAGTACGATTCGCCTCTTCGCTCGCTGCGGCCTTGCCCTGGGACAAGGCGCGTCTCGTCGCGCCAGGGTGGGCGGGTAAGAAGGTCGCCTTTTTGCGCATCCTGCGGGCGATTCTGACGCCGACACAACACGTGAGGTGAACGCGGTTACGCCACAATCGAGTTTTTCCGCAGCCTGTTAGATCAAGGCTGCCGTCGACGGTTGTTGAATTGATGGTCTCAGTCTCAAAGAGCCTGTCGGTGAATGTGTTTCCTCATCTGCCATGCAGCGCAGTATCCGGCATTCTGCAAAAAATAGTCAATATATGAATGATCAAACTATGAACAATTTATCATTGAATGTTGTCCGTATTTGAAGTACGGTGACATCACGATGAGTCGCATTACAACAGTCCCGCCCTCCAGAGCCAGAGAGAAGTCGGCAATCTCTCCCTGCATCTCGAAGTTGCCACGGCACCGGCTGGTCGAACTATTGTGGAGCTTTGCCCCCGCCTATCAACGGTGGTCGGAATCTCTATTGGTTGAGAAGGGGTTGTCGCCTCAACGGTTGCGCATTCTCGGTTCGATTCATGAGCGCGGCCCGCGGATCATGAGCGATCTCAAAAAGGAACTTGGCGTGACTGCGACGAACGTGACGGCGCTCGTCGATTCCCTCGAGAAGGACGGATTGGTCGTGCGAAAACGACACCTGACCGATCGCCGGGCAACCGTGATCGAACTCTCGGACAAGGTCATGACTGCGCTATCCCCTCGCTGCACGGAATACAAAGAGCAGGTCGCGGAACTGTTTTCCGATCTGAGCGAGCGCGAATGTAAAGCGTTCGTGAAAACGCTCGAGAAGCTCTGGAGTCGATTGCAATGTTAGGTCCTCGCAATCAACTTCGAAGTTTGTTGCCGCCTTCGAGGATACTTCTGGGGCGCCAGTTCGGTGCGGGATTATATAAATTGTAGATCCCCAACTCAGCGGCGACGGATCCTGTCGCCGGGGAACTCACCGCGCGGATTCACTTCAGGGCGCAATGAATCCTTGAGGCTCTTTCCTCCGTTCACCCTGAATCATGAGCAGGCCGGTTTGAACTGTTACCTTCACGGCATCCTTTTTCACCCCGGGGAGTTCGGCCTGGATCACGTATTCCGCTTACGTTTCACTGATGTCCACCGTGGAGCTCCAATCGGCCATGGTCATCGCTTCCTTCCCGTTCCCGCTACGGGTACCGCTTTCTGACCAGGACATGTCTCGGGTCCTCCGACAGATGCCCGAGGCTGACGCGCCACTGCTCAACAGGTTCATGGCGGCCAGCCTTCTTGGTTCTTTCGTGTACGAACGGATCCCGAAGGTTTTTGCCTCCAATCAACGTGCCGTCCTGCACAATGTCTTGCGACGGTTTCATGGCGTGGCGCGATTGCCGGCGAATGGCGCGGCTTTCCAGCGAGAGAGCGACTCACCAGCTATGGCATGCCGGTTGCTCATCTGCGTGTCGAGGTCTTCTTTTGGAGGGACTGCTGATGCGGATGCAACTGCGTGGATGGACGGCGGCTTGATCGGATGTTGCGCTTCCGCGTTACTCCCTTTTGGTTTTCCCTTTGGAGCCGAGGACGCGCGGGCTGCCACGGCCCCCATCGTCGCGAGCCCCGGTGCGCTGGTCCTGAAAACAACCCAGGGTCAGACGGCTACCGGCACGCTCACGCTCAAAAAAACCAGCTCCGACCAACACACCTATTACCTGAGCACGAACCAGTCCTGGATCTGGATGAATCCGCCCTACGGCAGCACGCAGACGATTTCGGCCGAAACGGACCAGTTGGTCATCACGGTGCAGACTACTGGTCTAGCGGTGGGCACTCATGCTGCAGTGGTCTATATCAGCGAATCCGGCCCGAATAATTTCAACACCATGCTGCGGGTGCCGGTAACCATGACGGTCACGGCCGGGGATGAAGGAGGTGGCGGCCCCGGAGGCAACGGGGAGGAACCCGAGCCAAAGCCGCTCCCTGACGGACCGATCCAGGTGACGCCGGCCTCGTTGATTTTGTCCAGCGCGAGCCCCGTCGGGACCTTGACCCTCCGCAAGGGCGGCCCCGCGAAGCACAGCTATTCCCTCAGTGCGAACCAGTCGTGGATTTGGATGAATCCCCCCTATGGCAGCAGCCACACCATTGCGGCGGAAACGGATCAGCTCGCCATCACGGCCAAGACGACCGGCATGGCCGCAGGCACCTATTCCGGCGTGGTCTATATCGTGGATTCGGGTCCCAACAACTACTCGAATACCATCCGCATACCCATCACCGTGACGATTAAAGGCCAGGATCCTGATAATGGCAACGACGGTGACAACGTACAACCTAATCGGAGCGCCACCATTAGCTGGACGGCCAACACGGAAGCGGATCTGGCGGGCTATCGGCTGTATGTGGGCACCCGATCGGGCGTCTACAGCTTGGTGCCCCATGAGGTCGTCGGCCCCACGAGCTTCACCTTGCCGAACCTGGCGGTGGGCACGACATACTATTTTGCCGTGACGGCCTTCGACAAGACCAACCATGAAAGCGCCAAATCGGGCGAGCTCAGCAAGAGCGTCTACTAGGCGACCCGTGGAGCGGCGTACCGTGCGCCACAAGCCGACGCGCCATGGCGCAGGCGGAGTAGGAGCGAAGCGGGACCCGCCGTCAGCCTCTCTTCTGAAATGCTACCTTCCGTTCCATCGTATTCGCGCCCACGAAATAATTATGACGGCTCTTTATGAATCTGCTCACTCAAATATTTCTCAAGCCCCACCTGTTTGATCAGGGCTAGTTGCGTCTCAATCCAGTCGATATGACCATCGGTATCCTTTTGCATTTCCTCCAGCATGTGCCGTGTGGTGTAATCTCCCACCTTCGTGCAGTGCGCAACCCCTTCAGCATAGAGACTGAGCATCGCATGTTCAGCTTCCAGGTCGAGCTTCAATTGCTCCGGTACTGTTTCACCCACATGCACGGTGCCCATCCGCTGCATGTTCGGCACTCCTTCGAGGTACAAGGTATGTTCGATGATCTCTTCCGCATCCTTCATCTCGTCAAAACTTCGCTTGCACACATGATGGTGCAAGCGCCCATAGCCCCAATTTTCACACATCTTCCCGTGAACGAAGTATTGGTTTATCGCCGTCAAATTCTCGGTCAGTATTCGGTTGAGCAGGTCAACGATTCCCTCTTTAGCCTTCATCAGCAGACCCTCCTTTCATATAGAGCTCCATTGTTCGCCGCAGACGATCGGGTAGCCACACTATCTACTTACGCATCCGGTTGCTAAGCGTACGATTTGAAAGTCTTTTAGGATGCACATCGAGTCCTTATTTGAAATAGCGCTCCAGCAGCTGGGATTCCACTGCTAATCGTTTTCGTTCCAGCACATGCCGTTGAGCGCGAAGATCTTCGAGCGCGGTGAGGAATTGCTGTTGTCCTGCGGTCCATTGGGCCCAGAGATCGGGACGCTGCGGCGGGTGTGCCTGGGCTTGTTGAACCTGATGCACCGCCAAGAACAGCCGCTCACGTTGCAGTTGCCACTGCTGCTGGTGAAGTTGCCAGCCGGCGAGATCGAGTGCGCGCAACTCCTGGATAGTGCGATCCTGCACGGGAGGCAGTTGCTGCAGTTCGGCGATCCGTTCGTTGAGTTCTTGGACGTTTTCCTCCAAGTCGAGGATGCCCCGGTGCAGCATGTCCATGACTGGATCCACCGCGTGCCGCTCCTGGTGCATGGCCGGCGTGCCGCTGCATCCAACCAAAGCCAAGAGTCCGATACTCGCCAACACTTGCATGTGTCGGTTCACGTTGTCTCCTCCCTTCTACGGTGTTGGCTCGCCAGGCGATCCGCTATATCTGATCGCGACACCCTTGAGGGTCGTGACTCGGACTGAGTAGGGTATGGCCGCATACTGCCGGTACCCCCCGAACGGTCCAAATGCGCCAAATGCGCCGTAGGAGTAGCCCCAGGGTCTCGAATACCCGTAGGGACCGGGTCCATAGTAATAGGGCGCATAGTATCCCCAGGGGCTATACACCGGCTGATAGTCCACTCGCTGTTCCGAACGGCTGTGAGGCGCCGAAAATACCACCGCGTCCGCCCCTAATTGGGCGGCTTTTTTCAGAATATGTCGCTGAAGGGTGTCAACGCGGGAGGAAGCCGTCTCCGAGAGTTCCGCGATTCGAATATGTTCGGTCGGCGGTGCTTCGCTCAAGATCGCCACCTCCTCCACGGAGCGAGGGGAAAACGTCTCGGAAGTTAGACGGAGTACGTTGACATTGGAGCACCCCATGCATAGGCAGCACACCAGCAGCCCAGAGAAGAGAGATAGAGTTTTGGGAGTCGTCTGCATCTCACCGGTACGATTGACGATGGTAATATCCCGCTTAAACCCTCCGAGCAGACCGTGCGACAAGGAGGGTAAGTATCAAGGTAGTTGTAGCTTAGTGCACCAGGAAAGGACGGGGTACCTGGGGAGAGCCCTGGCTGAGACGTTGCCACTCACCGATCGCTCTACCTATAAGTGCTCGATGGCGGCCCGCATCCATAGGATAGCGGCGGCAGAATAACCTGCGTCATCCGTTGCGCGTCTTATGGCGCGGTCGTTTGGTCTCGGTCCCGTCCATCATGCCTGTAATCGGAGGGGGCTGGCGCGTGACCATACAAGGAGCCTCGAAACCCGTGGCTACGACTACGGCGCATGCTGCATCGAAACATCCCATCGATGGATCCGCAAGATCGCTGATCTTGGTCAGGGTGATCTGAATGGTCCCATGATCCTGTCGATCCACGTATCCCGAGAGCCGCATGATCTTGGACTCCGCCACACCGGCGAGGGTGAGCTGAAAGGATGACAGAGGGCCTACGAGGGCGTTCAACTGACCGGTGTAATTCTGTACAGTCACGGTCGCTTCAACGCGGTTGTTGTCCTGGAGACAATAGTGCCCCTTGTAGAGATAATCTGAATCTCCGCCGTGGACTGATGTACCGTCAATCACCACAATGCCACCCCCAATATCTTGTCCATTGACGGTGAATCGGGTTCCGTAGATGCCGTAGATCATGGGCGTCTCTCTATACAATTATTGTTCTGGCTCTTGTGGGCAGATATCTACGATAAGACATACAAGCTACCGGCGAGGGATGAGAATCGCATTAGTGAAGCATTAAAAGCCGTTAAGCGGGCGGAACGAGTCGTAGTAAGGGACGGGATGGCGAGCAGACGAAGGCTGAAGACGGTACAATAACGTATAGCCTCTCGCTGATCTTTGGAATGGAGTATGTATGAAAGCCGTCGTCAATAGCGCGCGGGTTCCGATTAAGCTGTGGGCCCCCCTTGAGGAGGTCGAATCATCTGCCCTCGATCAATTGATCAACACGGCGAATCTGCCCTGCGTGTTTCGACACGTCGCCGCCATGCCGGACGTCCACCTAGGCTATGGCGCCACTGTGGGATCCGTGGTCGCATGCAAGGGCGCCGTGATCCCGGGCGCTGTCGGGGTCGATATTGGGTGCGGCATGATGGCCGTGCAATTGCCGCTCATGGCGTCCGATCTTCCGGACTCCCTGAAATCCCTACGGACTGAGATCGAACGGTCCGTTCCCGTAGGCTTCAATGAACACAAGACGCCCGCTAAGGAGTCCGGCGCGTGGCAAGGATGGAGTGAGTTCAACCAGCGGCCGTCCCAGCTGCGCCATCGTCTTGATAAGGCGCAGCGGCAATTGGGTACGCTCGGTGGCGGCAATCATTTCATCGAGCTCTGCCTGGATCAATCCCAACAGGTCTGGGTGATGCTGCACTCCGGCTCACGCAATATCGGGAAGGAAATTGCGGAAGTGCACATGTATCAGGCGAAGAAACTCATGCAGCAGTACCGGGTCAGGTTGACAGATCCCGACCTGGCCTATTTGGAAGAGGGCAGCGCCCAGTTTGAAGCCTACTGGGACGACCTGCAATGGGCCCAAGCATATGCGTTCATGAACCGCGACCTGATGATGCGCCGCGTGCTGCGTGCGGTGGAGAAAATCCTGCAGAGGACGGGAGGTGCGGTCCTGCCCCTGATGGAAGTGAACTGCCATCATAACTACGCGGAGCGCGAGCATCACTTCGGCCACCAGGTGATTGTCACCCGCAAGGGCGCGGTGCGCGCACGACAGGACGATATGGGGATCATTCCGGGGTCAATGGGTGCCCGATCCTATATTGTCCGTGGACGCGGCAATCCAGAGTCCTACCACTCTTGCTCGCATGGCGCGGGCCGCCGGATGTCGCGAGGACAAGCGAAACGGACGTTCTGCTTGCAGGATTTACAGACGCAAACAGCCGGCGTGGAGTGCCGAAAAGACGCGGGCGTACTCGATGAAATTCCCGGAGCGTACAAGGATATTGACCAGGTGATGGCGAACCAGGCCGATTTAGTTGACGTCGTGGCCGAATTGAAGCAGATCTTGTGCGTGAAAGGCTGACGGTCGAGCGTATTGGAGTGAAGCAAGCCTTGTCGCCCCAAAGAATCATGGGCCACCGATGACCAAGCATGACGTCGCGCGCGTCCTCAAAGACATCGCCTTTTTTCTCTTCCTCAGAGGCGACAACCCCTATAAGGCGCAGGCCTATGAACGGGCGGGCCTCGCTCTGTTGACCTCCCCGGCCGATCTTCACGCATTAATCGCTACTGGGTCACTAACCGACCTCCCTGGTATCGGTCCAGCCACGGCTCGCGCCATTACCGAATTGGTCACGACCGGCCACTCAACGGTGCACGAACAGGCGCGAGGCGAGTACCCGTCGTCCCTCGTGGCGCTGGATGACGTCCCCGGACTTACCCGCAAGCAAATCCTCAAGCTCTACGAGCAGGCCGGCATCACGTCGGTGGCGGACCTGAAAGTCGCGTGCCGGAACGGCCGGCTCTTGGCGGTGCCGGGTATGGGGCCCAAGCTGCAGGCGAAACTCCTTGATGCCCTCGGGGAATATGAGCGAGGACAGGGATATTCCCTGTATGCGGATGTCGTGGAGGAGGCGCATGCGCTGGAGACCGCCTTGAGGGCGCTCCCACGGATCGATCAAGCCGTCTTGTGCGGAGCGATGCGACGAAAAATGGAAGTCATCAACGAGTTGGTGTTCGTCCTGACTTATGATGATCCCGCGTCATCGGCCGGTATCTCCAAACATGTGCGGACGATTCCCAATCTGAGTGAGGTCGCGGTAGAAGATGAGACGATTCGCGCGCGCTCTCCGATGGGCATGCCCGTGAGGATAGTCATAACGCCATCTCGGAATTTCGGGTTCTCGCTCCTCCAGGAGACGGGGAGTTCCGAACACCTCGATCAACTCCTTGGACGGTTTCGGGAGCGCGGGTTCACGAAGTGGACGGCGGTGCAGGCGAAATTCAGGGATGCGAGTGAGGAGGCGCTCTATCAGGCGGTATCGCTCCCCTACATCGCACCTGAGCTGAGAGAGGGACGAGGTGAGCTTGAATGGGCCAGTCACGGCCGCAAGCCTACTTTCCTGGAGCCTCGGGCTATCAAGGGGGTGTTTCATCTCCATACCGTCTATTCCGATGGCGCCGGAACGGTGGAGGAGATGGTCTCGGCCGCCCGGAATCGCGGGTTCCGGTATCTCGGCATCTCCGATCACAGTCAATCCGCCTTTTATGCAAACGGCTTGAAAGAACCGAGGATTCGAGCGCAATGGGACGAAATCAACGCCGTCCAGAAGAAGTACCGCGACATCCATCTGTTCAAGGGAATCGAGGCGGACATTCTGCCGGATGGCTCGATAGACTATCCCGATGAGCTCCTCGCGGAGTTCGACTTCGTAATTGCGTCCGTCCATAGCCGGTTCAACTTGCCCGAAAAGGAGCAGACCGCGCGCATCTGCAAGGCCCTCAGTCATCCCTCCGTCACCATGCTCGGCCATCCCACGGGGCGCTTGCTGCTCGGACGAAGGGGCTACCGCTTGGACCTCGATCAGGTGATCGCAGCGGCCGCGCGCCATCACAAGCTGCTCGAAATCAATGGCAGCCGACACCGGCTAGATCTCGACTGGCGATGGGCTCGCGTAGCGAAGGCCCACGGCGTGAAATTTTGCATCAATCCCGACGCCCATGCCGTTGACGAGTTCGAGAATGTGGCCTGGGGCGTGAACGTGGCCCAAAAGGCCGGGTTGGATGCCGACGACGTGATCAATACGAAGTCGTTGACCGCGATCAAGTCCTTCCTTCGACAGGCTCGTCATGCCGACTAGATGTCTATTTTTAGATTGTTGATTCATCGAGGTTTCTATGGCCTGTTCGACCACAGCGCCGTGAGGGCATACCCGTCCCTGCCGCCAGGCTTACTTTCAACGCAGGTTGTGCCGTTCGAAATTCCCATTCGATGTGTTATCGCTGCCTCTACCAGGACCAACCCACGACCGTCCTAGACCGCGCTCTGACGAACCGCTGAACCTGTTCGCTTTGGCTATTGAGATAAATGAGAGATTTGATGCACGTGAATAGCATTGATGCGATGCTACCCGAGGCGCGACTCGAAGCGCTTGCAGGACGAGGCAAGTTGAGCGGATAGGACTCTCAGCGAAACGGAAGGATACCGTCGTGATCAAGGACGTATTGGATCCGGAGCGGGTATTCGTGATTCACAATTTCCTGTCGGAAGAGGAATGCGCAGCGCTGATCAGGCGGAGCGAAGCGCTTGCCTACGAACCGGGAA
Organism: Nitrospira sp.; assembly: GCA_020697375.1. Next base: position 57,361 of record JAJFBJ010000029.1, read on the forward strand.
CCGTCGCCGGTGTCCTGTACGAGGCTGTCCGCAACAACGAGCGTGTGATCGTCGATGATGAGTCTCTCGCCGCAGACTTCTTTCAACGGGCTGAACCCTTCCTGCCGGCTGTTCTTGAGGACCATCGTCTTGTCGGGTTCAACGAACGGTGGCGCTTCTATCGGTATCAACCTGGTCAGACCTTCAAGCCTCATCGGGACGGGCCATATCTGCGGATGAAGACCTGGGAACAAAGTGAGTTAACGTTTATGATCTATCTGAACGAGGGAATGGTAGGCGGAGAGACGAGGTTCTTTGCGGACATGGAGCAAGCATTCCTGCCGCCTCGACAACCCTATCTCTCTGTCCAGCCGAAGGCGGGATCGGCGCTGGTATTCTTACATTCTGTTTGGCACGAGGGTGCGGTCGTGCAGAGCGGGCAAAAGTACGTGCTCCGCACAGATGTGATGTATGGCCTCCACCCCAACGCTTCACGCGACGCATAGCGCAAAATAGCCACCCCGTTCTAGTCTACGGCACCGGGGAAATCGGTCTGGTATACGACCGTTTTACGGTACGCTTGTCAGACGTTCGAGTCCCGCTCGGCTCCCCGAATTAGAACAAAAGCTAGAACCTTCAGGGTGACCTTCCAGCCTTCACAAATTACTGATAGCTTTCCGTTTACTCCCTGAAAGCACGCGTGGCGTCTTCTGCATCGGATTTTGCAGGCTTCCGAGCCGACTACTACCGTTGATGACGCACAGTATGGATTTCTGTCGTTAGGGACTGAATGACCTGCGGTTTATAAGTTCTCCCGAGTCCTCCCTCAGGCCATTCAACCCCACAAGAACCACAATCCAGGAGCGTCCCGGACAGGGGGCTGGATACGGCTGTATTGTCCTGTCCCGGCAGCAGCGTGGTAGCGAAGAGGACGAGATTGAAAACGCTACGGGTCCGGAGACTATCAGTCGCCATCTAAACCAATCAGTTACTTCTCCGTCCCTTACAGCGGAATTAACGGCAGCCGAGGAATCTATAAAGCACGGTCGGCCGGTATAGTTGTGCCACGGTGCATCAACATTAATGTTGGCATGACGGCAAATGCCGACATCGCAATGAGTACACCTTTCATAGCCCATGGACCACGCCGTTGAAGCAGTTTGGTTCAAGAGCGCACGAAAGTGGGGCCCCACCGGTCACTATGTGTCACGGTTCCTAAGGATAGTACAGCTGGCTTTGGCGCCCCGAACTTTCACCATCATGAGATTGGCGGCAACCTCATGAATTCCGTGGGAAACCCCTCGGGCGCTTCAAACCGGCGCACAGGCCACCGCACCGGTGCTATTCCGAATGCCCGGCATCTCGCCATGTATGCCACGCTGTACCGGCTGGGCGAAGGCCACTGCACCGGCCATGATCGCCATGAGTGTGAGCCCGGCTACGCTTGTTCGTTGTAAAATCATTCTGTCTCGTCAAAGCTGTGGCTAAGCGAATAGCCGTTGAACGCTGCATACTTCGACTTATAACAACTCGCCGACGTAAGATCTATCCGTGAATGCGTCGGAGACAGATGACGAATAGAATGAGGAATGACGATAAAGCGAATCCTGCAGCTGCTCAAGACGACGGCGATGAAGTGGTGGGACGATAATCCATGGCGGCTAAGCGCCGCCCTGTCCTATTACACGCTGTTCTCCCTCGCTCCTCTCTTCACCATCGCCGTCGCAGTGGCGACTGTCGTGGTCGAGGAAAGCACCGTGCGGGACCAGATACTTCGTCAGTTCGAAGACCTCATCGGCCAACCAGGGGCGACTGCCATCACCAAAATGTTGCAGAGCGCCGGTCACCCGGTCCACGGCACGGTCGCAACCCTGATCAGTCTTATTACTTTATTCCTCGTCTCCATGGGCATGTTCAGCGAACTTCAGGATGCCTTGAATCTTATTTGGAGAGTTCCCGTCCAACCGGGGTCGACCCTCTGGCGTGGAGTCAAATCGCGGCTATTTTCGTTTCTGCTTGTGCTGGGCACGGGCTTTCTTCTCCTTGTCTCCCTCCTCATGAGCGCCGTGGTGTCGGCGGCGGAACGATTTATCCACCGGGAGTTGCCGTGGCCCTATGTGATCATGGCGGTCATTGACGTCAGTAGCTCGCCGGTCGTCATCACGGTGTTGTTCGCCCTCCTGTTCAAGATGCTGCCGGAAGGACATATCGCATGGCGGGATGTCTGGGTAGGCGCCCCGGCAACCGCCATGCTATTTTCAATCGGCAAATGGGCCATCGGACTCTACCTGGGGGGGGCCGCGATGGCGTCGATGTATGGGGCGGCCTCTTCACTGATGGTGATCCTGGCGTGGGTGTACTATTCGGCCTTGATCTTCTTTTTAGGAGCGGAGCTAACTTACGTCTATGCCTATCAGTATGGCTCACGCCGGACGACGACCTGAACCCTCAACTAGATCAACTGGAAAAGAAGCCGCGGCCTACTTCGCGAACGAGTCGCTGTGAAGTGCGGCTTTTATCGTGAAGCACCGGGGGAGCCGGCCGATGGCATGGTTGTGTGAGGGCTCGGTGTCTCGCGGGGTGGATGCTATGCGTGGCTGACGCGTCCACAAAGGCAACGCGCTCGCCGCGACGAGGCATTGGGCATCAAGACCGGGCGAGTTTTCTGTATAGTCACCGGACCTACGGCGCGAGAAGAGTCTGAATCTGCTGGTCGAGGGTGAGGTCTGGGGCCTGCATGCCGTGATGACCACCTCCTCCGTGCCATGCTTGGGGCGATGAAGAATTCTCCGCAAAGAACGGTATAGAGCCAATTGTCCGTTTCGTCATTTCTTGTCGGCCAGCTTTCGCATCCCGAGAACGAAATAGCCGTTCCTGGAAAGCCTAGAAGGCCGGCCGACTGTGCTGGCAGTTCGCTCACCTTTTGAAAGTGTGGGCATTGGTATCCACCGGAGGGCGACCCAAGGCATTCACGAGTTTTCGAACGCCTCAGCGGAGTGGCTAACTCAACGAGTCAGCCGCGCGATGGTTCTGATGAAGGAGAGCACATCGCTCGTTTGTTGATCCGCGAGTGTTCTCGGTACGTGGCGGGGCATAAAGAGAACGCCATTGGTTGTACAAGTCTACCATCGTCCCGTGTCGCGCCTCTCTTCATCTGATCACTAGACAGGTCCGGTTCTTCCCGGCACCCACAAGGCCACCAGTTTGGCTTTATGGGCAAGGGCAATGTGCCGTGCCTCTGACTGAGAGGCATAGCCCTCCCCCTCGCCGGTCCGGCTGTCATACGCCACAGTGGGATGCAGACGCGCCTCTGCCCCCATTTTGAGGATGCGATAGTGCCATCTGTGATGCACCTGGAATAAATCCAGATCGTATTGAGCCATGGTGTGTGTCAATGGGTCAGCTGTGAAAAGCTGAGTGCGCGCGTACGCTTCCCTGCCTTCCGCGCTACTCCTAGAAGGCCGCCTGGATGAGTCCGTCTAATCTGATGTCGATGGTTGAGTCTGTTAGTTTACTCTTCATAACCAAAGGATTGGCAGTGCCCTACCGCTTCGGCTACTTGATCGTCTTCTCCCATGTTGGTCGATGATAAGCACAGCTTCGCTCGGAGTAGTCTGCCTGTAGGTGGACCACTTTCACCGGTTCCGCTTTACCGTCCCCGGTTTAAGGAATGGGATCCTACGAATCCGGTCGGCGCGAGTGAGCTCCGCAGATCGTCCAGGTGTTCTTGCATCTCTTCCAACACATGGCCGATTCGTTTGGCTGAACAGTGACGGAGCTGGTGGATGTTCCTCCCCGTCCAGATGCGAGGAGCACTGCGGGTGGGCGAATCTGATGTCAGTACATATGTCTTCGGTGTCTTCTTCATGTCGTCCTCCATGGAAGGTCGCCTGCAGCGGGCCTTAAGGAACATTATCGCGACCGATGGGCTGGTGTCGACTCCGCTACTAACAAAAGTTGATCACTCAGGACTAGTGGTGGTGTTCAAGCTAGTGGTTGGCAACGCCCTTTTGATACCATCATAGAGTTTTAGCTCCAGGTGCGGTGTTGTTCACTCACATGTTCGGCACCATCTTTTTTTAAGATGACCCATTCCACGTCATCGGGAATGGTAACGACTTTGAGTTCTGCACAGTGCCCGTTGGCCTCTCCGCGCAACTCTTCCACCACTTGAACAAGCCGCCGGTCATCGCGGGGAATCAGGATTCCGCATTGATTGAGGCTTGGCTCTTGGGGACTGGCGGCGGCAGGCCAGTAAGCCCCGTGATCCGTTTCCCTTAAGGCATCCGGCTGCCCTAACTCCCGCAGCCGAAGAAACGCCTTATGGCTCACGCAGAATCGGTCGTAACTTGTATTGATGACGATGTGGGCCATATGCAACTCTCTTTCTGTTGTCACACGAAAACGTGAGAGGTAGATCGCGGAGATGCCCGGCTCAATTGATAGAGGACGAGGTTAGGAGGAGGCCAGGTCGGGGTCTTTATAGCCGAGATAGTTTCCCGTCCAATGCGAATACCGACGGTCGACCCAGACTCTCACTTCGTCCTTAATCACATCCCCGTAGCGCTTTTGAACAATGTGGGTAAACGTCGCGAGATTTCCCTGGATTTCTCCAAGGTCGCTGTCCGTAATCCTTTCCCACTTGGCTTTCAAGGGAGCCTTAAGCTGCAACCAAAATTGCTGGAACTGTTCTTGTATCATTGCATACTCCTTTGTGTGCTGGTTGCCTCGAAAGGCAACTTTTACTAGAACTGGGGGGCGCCCTGATTTGTTTTCCTGATCCCTTCTTCTCCTTCGGCTGATCGCCTCGAAAATACGATCGCCGATAGCGCGATTGAGTGACATGGCTGGATGTCCCCACTAGGCCAGTGATCCACACAACTCTAGGCTACACCCTTAGCCGCAAGCTTGGCTGGTCAATATTGCTCAGCTTGTAATTGGCTTCTAGCGCATAATGTTTAAGAATCATCATGGATTCGCAAAGCGCTCCGCTGCTGACCGGCCGTGAAGATTGTGCATACTGTACGGGCCGGGGTATCGCGATTAAGAATCCGCAAACGAAAACAACCTGTTGGTGCGGTAGTTCACTGAGATGAAGGAGGCCCGCTATGGAACCCACGCCCGTCATCGGGACGAAGAATAAAAAAGGTCAAGTTTTCACCGACCCGCGCATGATGATGCGGGATGCGCCGCGCACCCCGTCGTTTTATACCGGGAGCG
>JAJFBJ010000130.1 GCA_020697375.1 Nitrospira sp.
AGTGGAGAAGTGAACACATCATAGTCATCGTAATGAATCGGAATAGCGAGCTGCGGATTGACGATCTGCATCACCTCCCGGCCCTGTTGCGCGTCCATTGTGACCATGATACCGAGAACCCTTGTCCCGCCCAGGTGCAAGAGCGCAAGGTGAATATCCGGATAGCGGCGCGGGATTTCCTTCAGGTCGTCGATCACGAGGGTGTCTCCGGTAATGTACACTCGGAATGGGGTTGCGTCCGCGGTTGACGAGAATTCCAGCATGCTTCCCATGACATCCGGGAGCAGCAGGTCCGAAAGCGGCGGCCCATGCCGTCCGGGCATCGAGGTGATGCGGAGACGGGCCTCTCCCTTTTTTACCGTCATCGTGGACCAGGTCTCAAGCGGGGACGTATTCCTGAATCCTCGCTCATCCAATGCTTTTGCGGCTTCGGGAGTCGTCACAATGGGCAACGACTTGTCCAGTTCCCGCTCAGCCACCTGATCAAAGTGATCTCCGTGGAAATGCGAGAGCAGGATCAAGTCCAATGGCGGGAGATCTGAGATTTCCATGGCCGGATCGGTCAGCCGAGTTGTGTGCAGGCCGTAGCCGATCGACACCTGTTCGTGTTTGTGGATGAAGGTCGGGTCGGTCAGAACCGTAAAGCCCGCATAGCGGATCAGCACCGTCGCGTTTCCAACGAAGAAAATCGATCCGGTCGCGGCCTCAGGCGATTCACGAGCGGCCGGCAATGTCATCTCCGTGGCAGCGGCTGGTTTCGCGGCGTGACGATCGCCTCCAGAGGTTGCGGAGTATGATTCGCATGCCGCCAATACCGTGCCTATCACGATCCAAACTATGTGTGTCACGATCGTTGCTGCCTTTGGCTTGTGCATTCCCGTCTCCCTTATATGGCCTCTTTGACTATCCGCCATTGGCGACTGAAGATGCGATTGTTCGTCACGCCGATAGCGACGGCTTGCCGCCTGGCAGACCAAGAAGTAATTCACTGTGCAAACTACGTACCCATGTTTGAAGTAGTTACGAACGTTTTTCCTGTATCGGGATGCCGCTCTGGCAACAGCGTTAGATTGCAGGAGGAGAGCCGGAGGGAAGGTGAAGCCGTTCACGGCTTGCCAACCTGTCCGCGCAAAGACAGATTGTCCATGCTTAGGAGATGGCCGCGATGATGCCTTCATCACCCCGCAGGGTCAGCTTGTCCTCGAAGGTCTCGCCATGCCGGTCAAGATTGGTAGAAAGAAGTATCAGACCCCGGGCAGGGACCGGGATAATGTGGGGCTGAAAGGAAAAGTTGAGGGCGATCAACAGGCGGCGCTCCTCGAACTCGCGCCGGTACAGCATGATATCGTCGGTCGCCGTTTCACGCCGGTAGGCGCCGAGGGTCAAGGCCTTTTCCGCGCGACGCAGCAGTATCAATTCTCGATAGAGATTCAAGATCGAGGCAGGGTCCTCGCGCTCGATTTTGACGTTGACCGACCCGGCATCGGGTGAGAGAGGCAGCCAGGGTCGCCCGGTGGTGAATCCAGCCATAGTCGAATTATCCCATGGCATGGGCGTCCTTGCCGGGTCCCGGCCGACTCCGAACCCTGGGACATTCTTCTCCCATGGATCCTGGACCAGTTCCCGCGGGATGGGCACGTTCGCCATCCCGAGTTCATCCCCATAGTAGAGGGTCGGCGTGCCGCGCAGGGTCAGCAGCAGCATGGCGGCAATTCTGACCTGGGCCTGTCCGATCCTCGTCGCGATCCGCGCCTTGTCGTGATTTCCGAGGACCCAATTGGGCCAGCCATGAGCGGGGAGGGCGGCTTCGTATGCGTCGATCGTGGTGGCGATCATTCTGGCCTGCCAGGGAACCTCGATGAGCTGAAAATTGAACGGCAGATGGCAGCCGGTTCCGCTGGTTTCTCCCGTCCCGTAATAGGTCACCAACCGCTCGACCGGCAGGTATATCTCTCCGATCATCAGGCGATTGCCGTATTCGTCCACCACCTTCCTCATGCCGCTGATGATGTCGTGGACCTCGGGACGGTCGGTCGTATAGGTCGCGAGCAATTGCCGATAGGGCCACTCGCCTGGCCGATAATCGGGATTAGGCGGATTGGCACGGAATTGGTCGTCCTTGATGAGATGCCAAATGACGTCGATACGAAATCCATCCACCCCCCGATCAAGCCAGAAGCGCATGACCTGATACATGGCCGCCTGGACTTCCGGATGCCGCCAGTTCAAATCCGGCTGCTGCGTCAGGTACGCGTGATAGTAGTATTCACCGGTGCGGGCGTCCAATTCCCATGCGCTGCCGCCGAACGTGCTGAGCCAGTTGTTGGGCGGCCCTCCGTTCTGCGCGGAAGGTTTCCAGATGTACCAATCGCGTTTCGGATTGTCGCGCGAGGAGCGGGATTCGATGAACCAGGGATGTTTATCGGAGGTATGGTTCGGAACCAGATCAAGGATGACTTTCATATCCAGCCTGTGAGCGGACGACAGGAGGTCGTCGAAATCCTTGAGCGTCCCGAACATGGGATGGATATCCCTGTAATCGGATACGTCGTATCCGAAATCCGCCATCGGAGACGGATAAATCGGCGAGATCCAGAGGGCATCGATCCCCAGCCATTGGAGATAGTCGAGCCGCTGCATGATTCCCCGGAGGTCGCCGATGCCGTCTCCATTGCTATCCGCGAAGGATCGAGGGTAGATCTGATAGATGACGCCGCATTGCCACCATTGAATGCCGGCGCGCTGTTGCTCCTGTGCCATATCCAAATTGAATGATCGAGACTTCCCGTTCCGGCAGGATGGTGAAACAGGCCGCCAGCTTTGTTCTCGCATCGCACAGAGACTCACCGTACCGCAAGGGTACGCCTCGCCTCTGTGCTCGCTGCGGCCGCGCTGAACGGCCTGTTTGACCATCCTGTTAGAGGTCGCGGCTTGGAATGATTCGATACCACCGGTACCCGTACGGTTCGACCTCTAGCGTTGGCAATTCTTCTCGAACGTTCGGCCGGCTGGACAGCAGCGGCGCGAGCGTTGTGTCCGGTTCCAGATCCAGCCGGACCGAACAGGCTTTGTCGGCCAGGTTATGTACCGCCAGTAATTGCCTCCCTTGCCGTTGGCAACGATGGCCCAATAGGCTCGGCTCTGCCGTGTCAAAGGTCTGGATGACTCCGCTGCCCCATTCGGGACATTGTCTCCTGATTTGGATCAATCGCTTGATCCAGTTGAGCAACGATTCTGGATCGGCTGCTTGCTCTTCGACATTGACCTGCCGGTAGCCGAACGGGCCCTTGGCGATGATCGGCGCGGGCAGGGCTTCGCGAACCGCTGTTGAGAAGCCGGCTTGGGTCTCACGCGACCATTGCATGGGAGTGCGCACCGCATTCCTGCCCTGCAGCGACAGGTCCTCGCCCATGCCTATTTCATCCCCGTAGATGATCAGCGGCGTTCCAGGAAAAGAAAACAACAGGCTGAACGCCGTTTCCAGCCGCCGTCGATCGTTCAGCATAGGAGCCAGGCGGCGACGAATACCGCGACCGAAAATTTTCATGTCTGGCTCCGGCGCAAATGCCCGATAGACCGCCTCACGTTCATTCTCGTCGAGCCGTTCGAGGTCGAGCTCGTCCAGATTTCTGAGGAATGTGACCCACTGGCCGCTTTCTGGTATCGAGGGCAATAGTCGAAACGCACGCCGCAGGGGTTCGGCCTTGCCCGAAGCCAAGGCGAGGAAGAGAAAATTATTCAGGAAAAAATTATAGAGCAGGTGCATTTCATCGCCGTCGCCGAAAAAACCGCGAAGCTGATCAGGGTCGACATCGGCTTCCCCGAGGAGGGCGGCTTCGGCCTGGCGGGATGACGTAAAGCCACGGAGTTCGCGCAGGATGTGATGCGGATCATGGGCAATGGCAGGATCGTGGCTCGTGTGCGGGGATTCGAGCATATGGGATACCGCATCGACGCGAAACCCGGAGATGCCGAAGGACAGCCAGAAATCGATGACCCGCTTGATCTCCTCGCGCACTTCGACGTGGGCCACGTCCAGATCCGGCTCGAAGTGATAAAACTGATGATAATAATATTGTCCGGCGATCTCATCGTATGTCCAGACGCTCGACTCTTCTCCGGGGAAGATATTCTGCTTTCCCGGCTCGGCCGGCGGCGGAGCGTCGCTCCAGACATAGTACCGGCGATAACGGGAACGGCGGTCGCGCCGGGCTGCTTGAAACCAGGGATGCCGGTCGGAAGTATGGTCCATGACCAGGTCGATCATGACCCTGATGCCCCGCTCGCCGGCTTCCCGTACGAACCGGATGAACTGATCCAGCGTGCCCAGCCGGGGATCTACCGAGAAGTAATCCGTAACATCGTAGCCGTTGTCGCGGTCCGGCGTGGGGAAAAAGGGCAGCAGCCAGATGCAGGTTACCCCGAGATCGGCGATGTATTCCAACCTGTCACAGAGGCCGGGAAAATCTCCGATGCCGTCGCCGTTCGAGTCCTGAAACGTCGCCACGTCCAGGCCATAGAAGACCGCGGCCTTGTACCATGGATCTGTTCGCCCTTGGGGCATCCAGAAGACCTCACTGATACGCGCCATCTCAATGATGATGGCGCGACGTCGATCCTTTATTCGCCGGCCGATTCCATCGTCTGTTTGATCCGTTCATCGCCGGGGATTTTCAGTTCCGGCTCGCGGCTCGGAGGGCCTGCCGGTTTGACGCGCATGCCATGTTCATAAACCAGATGAGCGCCGTACCAGGCTGATACGAAAAGGCCCATGCTGCCCACCAGTGAGAGGAAAACCGGCAACGTTCCCTGATCCTTGCGGCTGCGACGGATCGCCAGGTTCATCCCTGTGAGCGCCAGGAGGCTGATATTCAGGCCGGCATGCGTGTTGGCGATCTTCTTCGGCTTGGTTTCTGGGGGTATGGTCATGTAGTCGCTCGCGCCCGCCGCCCCCGCCGCGAGTCCGCCGACAAATCCGCCGACCATGGTGTAATAGGCGGCATCAGCATAGGATCGGTTGCCGGTCTTGAGATGCATGAGGTCCAATAGAAAACTAAACGGCAACAGCCCGGCCGGCATCGTGATCAACATGGGATGCAGCGGGTGTCCTGCGAATGTGAGTTGAGGCATGATTTCTCCCTTCGTGACCAGTCGGTGTTTTATTTGTCTTCCGACAAACGATTGAAGCGATCGATTACTAAGCAGCCGTTCATACGGCTGCTATGGCAGCACCGGCCTGGAGGTCGCGCAGGTCCACGGTGACCTCGGCGGCCCCCTTCCGGCAATTGTCGCATCGCCCGCAGTCGGCCTCGATCTCCTGCGAAAAGTAGCGCGTCAAAAATCGCACGCGACATTCCGTGATCTGTCCGTACTTCATCATCGTGGCAAGTCGGTCTTCGTCGTGGCGATGCCGCCCGTCGTACTCCTCGAGATACGCAGTGAATTCGGCCTCATCCCGGAATGCGCGCAACAAGCGAAATCCACCGTGCTGTCGATCGAGAATTCCGATCCGTTCCAGCAAGGCGGCAATCACTCTCAATCGCCGCACACTGATTCCGGTGGCGGAATGGAGGAGAGTCATGGACAGCGCCGCACCGCCGTTCCCCTTTGAGCCGGTGGACAATGCCCGGTAGACACGAGTGCATTCATCTCGCCGCGGGTATTTGCCCGCGAGAAAGTACGACTGAACCCGCCGGTCTTCCAGGCGGTAGAGCAGCGCGACGTGGGCCCGTTTGCCGTCCCGCCCCGCGCGTCCCGCTTCCTGAACATAACTTTCCAATGAATCTGGAAAGGCATAGTGGACGACGAACCGGAGGTTGTCCTTGTCGATGCCGAGTCCGAACGCTTTGGTGGCGACGATGATCCGGTAGCGGTCCTCCATGAACGCCTGTTGCGTCTCCCGACGGTCGGCGAGCTTCATCTTGCCGTGGTACAGACCCGCCGCGATGCCTTCATGCAGAAGACGGGCACGGAGTTCATCCGCCTGCCTGATGGTCGCGACGTAAAGTATGCCGGTTCCGTCCTCACTCTCATGAAGGATCGTCATCAATCGCGCGAATTTATCTTCCTCATTGACCGTCCGATACACCTCGAAGATCAAATTAGGGCGATCCACTCCGTGATTGATCACCAGCGCCCCTTCGATTCCCAATTGCGCGATGATGTCGGAAATCACCGCCGGGGTGGCGGTCGCCGTCAAGGCGAGCACCGGCGGCCGATCCAGTTTTTGAATCGCGTCTCTAATCGCAAGGTAGGCGGGACGAAAGTCATGCCCCCACTGTGAGACACAATGGGCTTCGTCCACGACGACCAGTGACACACCGGTTCTTCGTAGTACATCGAGATAGTCCGGTTGCTCCAGGCGCTCGGGTGTGACATAGATCATTTCAGCGGTTTGGCTCTTGATCTCCCGCATGCGGCGCCGTTCCTCGCGCTCGGTCAGTGAGCTGTTGAGAACGGCGGCCGGAATGTGGCGGGCGCGTAGTTTGTCTTCCTGGTCCTGCATCAGGGAGATGAGCGGCGAAACGACGAGGACGGCATGCGGCAAAAACAGTGAGGGAAGTTGAAAGCAAAGAGATTTCCCACCACCGGTGGGAAGAATCCCGACCGCGTCGCGTGCCTCCATGACGGCCTGTATCAATAGACGCTGCCCGGGACGGTAGGTTTTCACCCCGAGCAGCTTCTGTGCTTTCCGCTCGTTGGCGGCCGTCCAGGTCCATGCCGCGTTCATAGCGGCGGCTTTCGCCCGCAGCCCCGGTCTGCAACACCGGCGCGTTGCCTGTCCTCTTGTTGCAGAAGCCCGGTCAGGACCTTAGAGATCATTTCGGTCTTCCTTCTTCTCAATGGCTTCCAGCTCCTCGACATGGCGCTGGCACTCGATGCAGCGAACCGCAAAGGGCACCGCCTCCAGCCGCTTTTCATGGATCGGTTGTAGGCAATCTTCGCAGAGGCCGTAGGAGCCTTCATCCAACCGCTGAAGCGCCGCGTCGAGCTGGAGGCGCGTACGATTGCGACTTTCAAGGATCGACAGTTGCTGGTGGCCGGCACTGTCGCGAAGGGAAAGATCTTCGACATCCGCGACCGATTCCTCCCGCAATTGCGTTTGTTCCTCTCGCTGTTGAGCCAGGAGAGCGTCGATCTGATGCTGGAGATCCTGGCGCCGTGCCAGGAGAACCTGGCGCAGTCGCTCCGTTCGCTCGTTCGGCATGGCCTGGTTCATAACGATCCTTTCCGCATCGTCGCCCGTCTTACTCACCGGGAAGAACCGACCTCCGCTTCCATGGTTTCTTTGAACCGCGCCAGGTCCTCCTTGATCTTCCGTCCCGGGTCCTGTCCCAGCAAATTTGCCACGGCCGCCCCGATCGGCCCGGCCGGCGGATCATATTGCAAGGTCACGGTGACGCGACTGCTTCGGCCATCCTCCAGCGGCTCGAAGGCCACTGATCCGGTATGCTCCACGGCGGCTCCATGCAACGTTCGCCATCCGATCCGCTCATGTTCGACTTCGTTGATGATCTCGGCATCCCATTCCACCGTGGGCGCTCCGGGCATGGTATCGACGATCCAGTGGGACAAGTGATCGTTGATGGGCTGCACGCTTCTGACATGGCTCATGACTTTCGGGAGATTGTCGAGCTGGCGCCAGAAACGATAAAGGTCCTGCGCCGGCCGCTGAATCGTAATCGACTGTTCCACCTTCACCGCCCGGTCGCTCCGGACTTTTCGTCGACCCAACGATGAGGTGTCATTGTTTTCCTGAGTGTTGATACCCATCGCCCCATAGGCCGCGCAATAGCCGCTCACGGCTCGGTGGACCAGGGCGATTCCGAGCAGCGCCGCTATCCCGCCGGTCAAACTAGCAGGCCGCATGACGCTACGCAGGAGTAGTCCGCCTCCGACTATCCCGGTAAGGACGCGTTCGTTGTATCCTACGTTTTCCTGTGTCTCACCGGCCTGTTCTTCTTTCCGATCCATATCCTGACGGTTGGGCCTGTACCGTTCATGTCCTGACATTGAGTCTGTTCTGATTCCGCCACGTAGATGTGCCATAGGACCTCCTGATGGATGACAAAGGGACAGTGAAGTGAACATTTCA
>JAJFBJ010000030.1 GCA_020697375.1 Nitrospira sp.
AATACATAAAAATGGAAATTCCGATTGACAGGTCGAAAAAGAACTCTAAGGTAAGGATGCGGCTTGCGGATATCAGCGAAACTACTTCGCGAGAATGCGCTGACAGAAACCTATGGAAAGGAGATCGTATGACACGACGTTGGCTCATGGCATTCACAGGGGTTCTGATCGGCCTTCAGGTCAGCGTGGCATTCGCAGTCAACCCCGATCACGGACCGGGATGTGGATTGGGAAAACTGGCCTGGTCCGACTACAAGAGCCCGAAAAACATTGCTCCCCAGGTTATGATGGCGACCACCAACGCTACGTTCGGCAGTCAAACGTTCGGGATCAGCTTCGGAACCTCCGGCTGCACCAATGATGGCAAGGTCATGGCTGAACATCGCACGAGCCTCTTCGTCGCCAATGCGTTCGGCACTCTTTCGGAGGAAATGGCGAGAGGAGGCGGAGAGCATCTGACTGCGTTGGCGACCTTGATGGCGGTGCCGGAGCAAGATCAGTCGGCGTTCTTCGCGATGGCCCAACAACAATATGGCTCACTGGTCGAAGCCGGCGAGACCTCTTCCGTTGCTTTCATCAAGGTCCTTCAAGAGGCGATGACGAAGCATCCGATCCTCGCCCAAGCATCAGGAACACGCTGAGAAAGTGCGATGAAATCACGTCCACAGCGAGCCATATATAAGCCTGGCGTCCGGATTCGAAGCCCGATCGATTCACTGTGATTGCTATGCAAGTCCAGTTGCCCAAATTCTCTCCGGATGACGGACCATCGTTCCAAAGACGCCGGACTGTTTGGATTTTGTCTTCTCAAGTGATGGTTCATTTGCACCGCGAATGGTGCGGTTCCACCATCTGAAATCCAGATATTCCAACCGTCCCGCCGTCCTTCGACGTGTAACCCCCTGATTTGGCATTGCTCAAACCTACGTTCCCTGAGGCTCTCTGTTTGCATCATCGAAGGGAGAATGCATGACGAGCCTTATACCAATGGAGGTCACCGTGGGAATGCTCTGGCCGTTTGGGCTCAGTACGGGAGACAAGGTCTCTCTCGGCCGCGTGTTGGTGGTGGATGACGAGGAGTCGATTCGAAGTCTGCTCCGCACGATGTTGACACAGGCGGGGTATGATGTGGAGGAAGCGGAAGACGGGGGCAGGGCCGTAGACATCTTGAACAGCGGCGACAATCCGCTCATGGTCGATGTCATCATGTGTGATATCCGGATGCCGCATATCGACGGGACGGAGGCGATTGCATATTTTCGCGCCCAATACCCCTCTCTCCCGGTGATCGTGTTGACCGGCTATTACGATGAGCAGCTCGCCTACAGCCTGCTCAAGCAAGGTGTCGTGGGATATCTGGAAAAACCGGCGGAGCGAAAGAGGATTCTTTCGTCCGTCGCCCAAGCTATCGCTCAACGTCGAATCAGTTTCTATCCGTGATGCCGTGCGATCAGCGCTTTTCAATGCCTTGGGCAAGAGTCAGCGGTGGCTCCTTGCCTGCCTATCCTGGTTCCGTTTGATTTCCGATCGGCAGCTTCTTAGAATCCTTGGACAAGAACGTAACTAAAACCAGGAGGACCGGTAGCTATGGCTGATCGTGCGCGCCGATGGATCAACAGGACGCCTCTCCATCACTTGGCTGCCTCCAGCCTGCTGGGTGCGATTCTCATGGGAATCTTTCCCGTTACTCTCCATGCGGCACAAGGTGGCAAGACAGAGGTATTGCCCATGCAAAAAGCCGCGCCCGCGGTGGTGTTCCTCGAAACCACGGGTCAGGAGGCGGATTTGCGGCGTGAGCTGCGATCCAAGAACAGGGCCAATGAGCTTGGCGCCTCGGCTTCGCAGGTGCTGTTCTCGCAAGCGCCGACGGGGAGTTTTGGTTTCATCGCCCCGCATTTTTTAGGCATGGCCCTGGTGACGCAGAGTCCAGACCTCACGTTGAAACGGGTGGCATCCGCACCGAATGCCTATGAAGTGCACAAGCTGGCCGATGGAAGCGGGATGCTCGTAGGATTCGTGGGGTCGGACCTCATGGCTCAGTTACGATCCAGTCACCGGCCCAAGACGATCCGCCTCGCGCTCCATTCGAATCCATCGGACCAGGCCGCGCACATTATTGCGGTGCCGCTGGTGAAATTGGCCGCGGACCGGATGCCGACCCGGCTCGATCCCAAAAATCCGGACGGCCCGGTCATATTCGAGATGGACCTGCAAAGCAGTACCAGCCGTCCCTCGACACATGGCGGCCAATAGGGCCATTGTCTTGGTTGAGACATCCGGGACTACGGCATGCCGGGCATCTTCTGCACGCGCAAGTTGCTCGATGCGAGTCTTGCTGGTCATTGTCCATCCAAATGTCATCTGGGCAATGCATACATCGAAGGCATCATAGCCACCGCTGTCACCAGCTAGCTGGGGTCTTGCCACGATTTTCCCGATTATCCTGCCACGTTTCCATCGCCCGCCGGGAATTTTCCCAGGTCTGTAACCTTCTGCAGTCCTGCCGCGACTTGAAGTGTGAAGAACATTCACTTCTGTGGTTGGGAAGACGGATTAGGATATGATGCTGAATCGACAGATAGATCAGGCCGGGAAGGCCGATTCACGGGAGTGCAGGAACTCGTGTCCGATGATGCGGAAATTATCGACCGGGTCTTGCAGGGTGAGATCGATCGGTTCGCGGAGTTGATCGACCGGCATCGGCAACATGTATTGAAAATCGTGAACGGGCATGTCCCGGCCGACCGAGTGGCAGAAGTCGCCCATGATGTCTTTGTCCGCGCCTATCGCGGTCTGCCGCGGTTCTCTGGACGAGTCCCTTTTGAGCATTGGTTGGCCCGCCTGGCCGTTCGAGCCTGCTACGACTTCTGGCGGGCCAGCCGTCGGGAGGATGTCCCGGTGAGTTCGTTGACGAAGGACCAGGCAGGATGGCTTGATCGCGCGCTCGCGGCGCAATCGGATGAGCAGTTTCGGGAACAGGCCGGCCGGCGTGAATCGTTGGAAGTGTTGGACTGGGCGCTCGCACAGTTGTCTCCTGAAAACCGCCTGGTACTGACGCTGGTGTATCTCGAAGGCCGTTCCGTTCGTGAGGCGGCTGACCTGTTGGGCTGGAGTCTCGTCAACGTGAAGGTCCGGTGCCATCGAGCCAGGCAGGCATTGCGTACCCTGTTTCAAGAATGGGAGGAGCAACAACATGAGCGCGCCTCATAACAAACCTCCCGAGCACATGGAACGCATTTTCGCGCAGGCCCATCGCTTGCGCCAGGATGCGGACGTCGGAAACGACTGGATTCATGGAATCATGCGAGCGGCCCGGCAAGAGGCCGAAGAACAGTCCTATTCCGCCATGTTCGACTGGGCGGAGCCGTTGATCTGGCGCGCCGCAGCCGTGGCCGCGCTCGTGGCGGCACTGTTCGCCGGCTCGGTCGTCGCCTATACCAGTCAACAATCCAATGCAGTCGCAGCCCTGTGGCTGGAAGAGTTCGACGCAGGATCGCCGCTGTAAGTGTTAACAAGTTGGAGACTAGGAGACGACGGACATGTCACGCGCCACCTTATGGACCGGGCTCATCATACTGTTTGTTGCCGGGGCGCTCACGGGCTCAGTCGGGACGTCGCTCTATTATCAATACGAGGATGAACAACGATGGGATCGGGGGCCGGCGGCTCGACAGGAGCGAATCATGAAGCGGTTGACCCAGGAACTCTCGTTGTCTCCCTCCCAACAGGCGGACATCGAACCGATCGTCCACCGCGCGCATCTCGATATGTTGCTGGTGCGGGTTCAACATCAACCGGACATTGACCGGATTCTCGATCTGGGCATGGAAGCGCTCAAGGCGAAATTGTCACCGGAACAACAGGGCAGGCTGGACGGGCTCCATGCTCAACTTCAACGGCGCTGGCAATTGACCCGTGACTATGTGCGGCAGGCGCAGGACAAAATGGGGCGGAAGGAATAGTCATGATGGCTCAGTCTGAAGGATTTCCCGCTGTTCTGAAGCGCTGGCTCATCGGATTGTCGGCGGCCAGTCTGCTGGCGGTGGGAGTCTATGCCTTGATGACCATATCCGGCGAGGCGCAACAGCGCGGCGCGGAGAACCGTCCCGCGATGGCGGCGCGAAGCACCCCCGTGGTGGCGACTGCCGCCAAAACCGGTGAGATCAGCATTTACCTGAACGGCCTGGGATCGGTCACTCCCCTGAATACCGTGACGGTCAGGAGCCGTGTGGACGGGCAATTGATGAGGGTATTGTTCAAGGAAGGGCAACTCGTGCGCAGCGGCGATCTGCTGGCGGAGATCGATCCGCGTCCGTTCGAGGTGCAGTTGGTCCAGGCCCAAGGGCAGATGGCCCGCGATCAGGCGCAGCTGAAGAATGCCCAGTTGGATCTGCAGCGATATCAGGACCTGTACAAGCAGAATTACATTCCGAAGCAGCAGGTCGATACGCAGGAAGCTTTGCTGCGCCAATATGAAGGGATCATCCAGGCCAACCAGGGACAGATCGACAATGCCAAGCTGCAGCTGGCCTATTCCCGCATCACGGCGCCCATCAGCGGGCGGGTAGGGCTTCGCCTCGTGGATGCCGGGAATATCGTGCACGCGAGCGATCCCACCGGATTGCTGGTGATCACCCAATTACAGCCGATCACCGTCATATTTACCCTGGCGGAAGACAATCTGCCCGCCGTGCTCGAACGTCTCAAGGCCGGAAAACAATTGGTCGTGGAGGCATTCGACCGAGAGCAGAAACGCAAACTGGCCACGGGAACACTCCTCACGGTGGATAATCAGATCGACCCGAATACCGGAACCGTCCGGTTGAAGGCGGTGTTTCCCAATGATGCCGGTGAGCTGTTCCCAAATCAGTTCGTGAACGCCCGTCTGCTGCTGGATATCAAGCGGGGCGTGACCGTGGTTCCCTCTGCCGCAATCCAGCGTGGTCCGAAAGGAGCCTTCGTGTACGTGGTCAAGACCGAAGACCAAACCGTCACTGTGCGGGAAGTGACCGTGGGAGTGTCGCAGGGAGAAGAGGCCTCGATCGAGGCGGGGCTGTCGCCGGATGAGCTGGTCGTCGTGGATGGAACCGAAAAACTGCGTGAAGGCAGCAAGGTCGAGCTGAGACCTTCGAGCGGGCCTGTTCCGGCGAGCCAGGAGGTCCCGCCGGCGGAAGCTGAACCGGTGAAACAAGGAAACCGGACGTGAATCCCTCGCGGCTCTTCATCCTGCGGCCGGTGGCGACGGTCCTGACGATGGTCGCGATCCTTCTGGCGGGCGCCATAGCCTATCGCCAGTTGCCTGTTTCCGCGCTTCCGCAAGTCGATTATCCGACCATTCAAGTGCTCACGTTTTACCCGGGCGCCGGGCCGGACGTCATGGCCTCTTCCATCACTGCGCCGCTGGAACGGCAGTTCGGGCAAATGCCCGGGCTGAACCAAATGACCTCAGCAAGTTCAGGCGGGAGTTCGGTCATCACGTTGCAGTTCAGCCTCGAAATCAATCTGGACGTGGCCGAGCAGGAGGTCCAGGCGGCGATGAATGCCGCGGCCACGTTCCTGCCGCGCGATCTCCCGGCGCCGCCGGTCTATAACAAGGTCAATCCGGCGGACGCGCCGATTCTCACACTGGCCTTGACCTCTGCCACCCTGCCTCTGCCGCAGGTTCGTGATTTCGCGGAAACCCGGTTCGCCCAGAAGATTTCGCAGCTCTCGGGGGTCGGCCTGGTGAGCATCAGCGGCGGGCAGCGTCCCGCTGTGCGGATTCAAGCGAATCCACGGGCGCTGGCGTCCTATGGGTTGACGCTAGAGGATCTTCGGTCCGTGGTCGCCGCCGCCAACGTCAACCAGGCAAAAGGCGGGTTCGACGGACCCCGGCGCGCGTCGATCATCAACGCCACGGACCAGTTATTTGCCGGCAAGGACTATGAGCCGCTGATCGTCGCCTATCGCAACGGCGGACCGGTCCACCTGTCGGACGTGGCCGAAGTGATCGACGACGTGGAAAATACGAAGCAGGCGGCCTGGATGAATGAGACGCCGGCGGTGATCGTCAATATACAGCGCCAGCCCGGGACCAACGTCATTGAAGTCGTCGACCGGGTCAAAGGTTTGCTGCCGCAGTTGAAAAATACCTTGCCCTCGTCGGTGCAGGTGACGGTGCTCACCGACCGCACGACCTCTATCCGTGCGACGGTCCGCGATGTGCAGTTCGAATTGGTCCTGGCGGTGGCGCTCGTCATTCTGGTGATCTTTTTGTTTCTGCGGACCTTGTCCGCCACGGTAATCCCGGCCGCGGCAGTGCCGATGTCGCTGATCGGCACGTTTGGAATCATGTACCTGATGGGGTTCAGCCTGAACAACCTCACATTGATGGCGCTGACGATATCCACCGGCTTCGTCGTGGACGATGCGATCGTCATGATCGAAAATATCGCGCGCTATATCGAGCGGGGGGATTCACCGCTTCAGGCCGCTCTGAAGGGATCGAAACAAATTGCCTTTACCATTCTGTCGTTGACCGTCTCCTTGATCGCCGTGCTGATCCCCCTGCTGTTCATGGGCGATGTCGTCGGGCGCTTGTTCCGGGAGTTCGCCGTGACGCTCAGTATCACCATTTTGATTTCGGCGGTCGTGTCACTGACCCTCACGCCGATGATGTCCGCCAGGCTGTTGGGGGTTAGAGGGACGAAGCAGCCCGGCCGCGTCCATCGGTTCTCGCAAGAGATTCTGGATCGCATCATGGTCGGGTATGGCGCAAGCTTACGCTGGGTACTCCGCCATCAGAAGGCCACGTTGGTCGTGACGATGGGAACGGTGATCTTGACGGTGGCGCTGTACATCCTGATTCCCAAGGGCTTTTTTCCGATTCAGGATACGGGTGTCATTCTCGGCATGACGGAAGCGCCGCAATCCGTGTCGTTCAGAACGATGGAAGATCGGCAGCAGGCCCTGGCTCGCGCGATCATGGAAGAACCCTCGGTGGAAAGCTTGTCGTCGTTCATCGGCGTCGACGGAACCAATACGACCCTCAACAGCGGACGTATGTACATCAACTTGAAGCCGCTGGAGGAACGGCGCGCGGCCGGAGACATCATCCGTAGCCTGGAGACGCGGGCCGCGGAGGTGGACGGGATCACGCTGCACATGCAACCGGTGCAGGATCTCACGGTCGAAGACCGCGTCAGCCGCACCCAGTTCCAATACACGTTGGAAGACGCCGATCCCGAGGAATTGAATCGCTGGGCTCCCAGACTCCTTGAGGCCCTTCAGCTGCGGCCTGAACTTCGGGATGTCAGCAGCGATCAGCAGAATCAAGGACTGGCCTCCATGCTGGTGATCGACCGCAATACGGCGTCCCGGCTCGGCATCACGCCGCAGATCATCACCGACACGCTGTACGATGCGTTTGGCCAGCGCCAGGTGTCCACCATATTCACCCAACTGAACCAGTACCGCGTCATTCTGGAAGTGATGCCGGAGTTTCAAAAAGGTCCGGAAGCCCTGCATTTGCTGGAGGTGCGGGGCAGCGGGGGGCCGGTGCCGCTGAACGTATTCACCAGAGTCAAGGAAATCACCGTGCCCCTCGTGATCAGCCGGCAGGGACAATTCCCCGCGGTGACGATCTCGTTCAATCTCGCGCCGGCAAGTTCACTGGGCGATGCGGTGGAGGCGATCCGGCAGGTCACGAAGGAGCTGGGGCTGCCGCCGAGCATTCGCGGGAGTTTCCAGGGCGCGGCGCAGGCATTTCAAACAGCCTTAGGAAACCAACCTCTGCTGATCTTGGCGGCCTTGGTGACGGTCTATATCGTGCTCGGTATCTTGTATGAGAGCTACATCCATCCCCTGACGATCCTTTCGACGTTGCCTTCGGCGGGAGTCGGCGCGCTGCTGGCTTTAATGCTGTTCCGCATGGAGTTCGGCGTCATTGCGCTCATCGGCATCATCCTGCTGATCGGGATCGTCAAGAAGAACGCGATCATGATGATCGATTTCGCCCTGGAGGCGGAACGTTACGCCGGTAAGCGGCCGGAAGAGGCGATTTATGAAGCCGCTCTCCTGCGATTCCGACCCATCATGATGACCACGATGGCGGCTCTTCTCGGCGCGTTGCCGCTGGCAATGGGGTCAGGGGTGGGTTCGGAGCTGCGGAGACCGCTCGGGATTGCCATCGTCGGAGGGCTGGTCTTGAGCCAATTGCTGACTCTCTATACGACACCGGTGGTCTACCTCGCGCTTGATCGGCTGGCTGCGCGGTTCCGCTCGGACCGGCGCCAGGTTCCGGTCTCCGAGGCGCTGCCCATAGGTCCGCGATGAATATTTCGGCTCCTTTCGTCCGGCGTCCGGTCGGGACAATGTTGATGACCGTCGGAATCACGCTGGTCGGCATCATTGCCTTTCAATTCTTGCCCGTCTCGGCCTTGCCTCAGGTGGAGTTCCCGACCATTAGTGTGTCTGCGTCCCTACCAGGCGCAAGCCCGGAGATTATGGCTTCCTCTGTCGCGGCACCGCTCGAACGCCAATTCACCCGTATCGCCGGCGTCACTGAGATGACCTCTACCAGTACGATCGGCGGGACCAGCATCACGCTTCAATTCGAGCTGCAACGGGATATCGACGGCGCCGCGAGAGATGTTCAGGCGGCGATCAACGCGGCCCGTGCCGATCTTCCTTCGAATCTTCCGGCGACCCCTCGATACCGGAAGGTAAATCCCTCCGACGGGCCAATTCTTATTCTCGCCCTGACCTCCGAGCTCGTGACCCGGGGTCAGATGTACGATGCAGCGTCGAGCATCCTGCAGCAGAAGCTCTCGCAGGTCGAGGGCGTGGGACAGGTCTTCGTGGGAGGGGGGTCTCTGCCGGCCATCCGGGTCGATCTCAATCCCACCGCGTTGAACAAATACGGTATTGGGTTGGGTGAGGTGCGCCAGGTCTTGGCCGCCACGAATGTGAACCGTCCGAAAGGGCAACTGACGTCGGATGACCGCACGTGGGAAATCAGGACCAACGACCAGCTTCACATGGTCGAGGAATACCTGCCCCTTATCGTGGCCTATCGAAACGGACGGGCCGTTCAGCTTTCCGATGTGGCGACGGTCGAACATTCGGTCGAAGACCTCAGGACCATGGGAGTAGCGAACGGTACGCCGGCGGTGCTGGTGATCATCTACCGGCAGGCTGGAGCCAACATCATCGAGACGGTGGACCGGCTTCGCGAACGCTTGCCTCAATTGGAAGCGTCGCTTCCCGGCAGCATGGCGCTCTCGATCGTGGTGGACCGCACGCCGGTGATCCGCGCTTCGCTGCATGACGTGGAAAGGACCTTGGCCATCTCTGTGGGGCTGGTGATCCTGGTGGTTTTCCTCTTCCTTCGCAACCTCCGCGCGACCCTTATCCCTTGCGTCGCCGTTCCGGTCTCGCTGATCTCAACCTTCGGGGTGATGTATCTCTGTGGATATAGTCTTGACAATCTTTCCCTCATGGCCATGACGATTGCGACCGGCTTCGTGGTGGACGACTCCATCGTGGTGCTCGAAAACATCACGCGCTACCGCGAGCAGGGCATGCCGCCGATGGAGGCCGCTTTTCGGGGAGCCAAGGACATTGCATTCACGGTCCTGTCGATGACCCTCTCGCTGGTCGCGGTGTTCATTCCGATTTTTCTGATGGGCGGCATGCTCGGCCGGCTGTTCCGCGAATTCGCTGTGACGCTGTCGGTTGCGATCCTTGTGTCGCTGGTGGTTTCGCTTACGACCATTCCCATGCTGTGCGCGCGCCTGTTGAAAGTCGAGCCGGCCGGATCGCATGGCTGGTGGTATCGCACGAGCGAGCGGGGTTTCGAAGCGATGCATCGTGGCTACGGAAGCAGTTTGACCTGGGTGTTACGGCATCCCCGGACGATGCTGCTGGTGACGCTCGGCACCATGGCGCTGACCGTCTATCTGTACATCATCGTGCCGAAAGGATTCTTTCCCCAGCAGGATACGGGGCGCCTCTTTGGAAATATCCAGGCGGCCCAGGACATTTCCTTTCAAGCGATGCGCCAGAAACTGTCCGAAGTGGTGGAGATCATCAAGAGCGATCCGGCCGTCGATAACGTCACGGGTTTTACCGGCGGCGGCGGTCACGCCGGCACGACCAATACCGGTCGGATGTTCATTGCCCTCAAACCCCTCAACGAGCGAGGCATCAGTTCCGATCAGGTCATCGCCCGTCTGCGTCCCCAGCTGGCCAAGGTGCCGGGAGCCCCGACGTATCTGCAGGCCATCCAAGATCTCCGTATCGGCGGTAGATCCAGCAGCGCGCAATATCAATATACGTTGCAGAGTGTGGACCTGCCTGAACTCCATACCTGGGCTCCGATCGTGGAGCAAAAATTGCGGAGCCTGCCGGAAATCGTGGACGTGAACAGCGACCAGCAGGACAGGGGACAGCAATCGCTGGTGATATTCGACCGGATCACAGCCTCGCGGCTCGGCCTGAGTCCGCAACTCATCGACGATACGTTATATGACGCGTTCGGCCAACGTCAGGTATCGATCATGTATACGCCCCTCAACCAATACCGTGTGGTGATGGAAGTCGCCCCGCAATATTGGCAGAGTCCCGAGGCGCTGCACGACATTTACGTTCGCTCGCCCACCGGGGCGCAAGTGCCCTTGAGCGCCGTCACCAGATACGAACGCACGAACACGATCCTCTCCGTCAATCATCAGGGCCAGTTTCCAGGCATCACCCTGTCATTCAACATGTCCGCGGGAGTTTCGCTGGGGGAAGCGGTGCAGGCAATCGAACAGGCCATGCATGACATCGGCCTGCCGGCGACAGTGCGAGGCACCTTTCAAGGCACCGCGAAGGCGTTTCGAGCTTCGGTGGAAAATCAGCCATGGCTGATCTTGGCGGCCTTGGTGACGGTCTATATCGTGCTCGGTATTTTGTACGAGAGCTACATCCATCCCCTCACGATTCTATCGACCTTGCCCTCCGCCGGCGTGGGCGCGCTGCTGGCGTTGCTGCTCTTCAACACCGAACTGACCATGATCGCGTTGATCGGCATCATGCTCCTGATCGGCATCGTCAAGAAAAACGCCATCATGATGATCGACTTCGCGCTGCAACATGAGCGGATGGAGGAAGGCAAGACGCCGGCGGACGCTATTTATGAAGCCGCTCTCCTGCGATTCCGGCCGATCATGATGACAACCATGGCGGCCTTGCTGGGAGCCCTTCCCATGGCGGTCGGCACGGGGGTGGGGTCGGAGTTGCGGCGCCCGCTCGGCATTGCGATCGTGGGCGGCTTGCTCGTGAGCCAGGTACTGACGCTCTATACGACCCCGGTTGTCTATCTGTTTCTCGATCGCATGAGACTCCGATGGATCCGGGCCCGCACAACCTCGTTGCATCCTGCGGCGTAACTCTCCACGACTGTTTCTACTCAGCCAGCAACCACGACAAGAACAAGATTGACAGGTTTCGTTTCACATGATATTGATAAACGCTATCAAGAAGTCCGTTAGTAGAATATGAGTTCGTGAGGACCTCTACAGAACAAAAGGCAGCTACCCCGCACAATTGAATAAGGCCAACGGTCCTTGCGATCAGAGCCCAAACCTGCCGGCATGGCTGCTTTGGGCTTTTGTGTGTTGGGATCGAGAGCCCAGGCGCTGCTGGGTAATCGGGAGAGAATAGAGTCAGTAGAAGCTCGGAGTGGGCCAATCGACCAACGGCTTCACGGGTCTGGCATGGCATCGCGACCTTCTTCATTCAAAGGAGTCGAACATGAGTAAGTGGAGGCTTACAGGGTGGACAGAAGCGGGAGGCCGTCTGATATTCGCTGCGCTTGCGGTATGGATGGTAGCGGGGACAGCCTTTGCGCAACCGAAGGGTGACAAGGCCTTTCACGCCATTGCGACGGATACGAAAGGTGTGGAGACGGAAGTTCATGGGGTCATCTTTTATTGGGAAGAGAAGGTGAGCGAGACGGCCTTCGTGCCGCACGAATTGAAAGAGGTGCCTGTCAAGCGAGGGACAGCCACGGTCAAGATCAAGTTCGAGGCGATCAAGACGGTCGATTTGAAGCCGTCCGGGAACGGGGCTCTTCCGGCCGTGTCGATCACACTCAACGACGGGAAAACCGGTGAGTTTACCTTGGCGATGGCCGGGAGTTTCAAGGGTCAGTCGGACTTCGGAGAGGTGGAATTGCCGGCGTCCGAACTCAAACGAATCGCCTTCAGATAAGAAAGAACGAAGCGGCCGACATCAATGGCTCAAGACGCCATCAAGGCAGGGAGCATAGGGCATGATGAATACAACGAAGTATGAGGCCACGCGATCCTTAAAGCACGATGATGTGCGCTGTGATTGCGGACAGCTCGTGGCTCGATGGGCGGAGCACGAGATTGAGATTAAGTGCAAGCGCTGCCGGCGGCTGGTGAAGATTGCGTTTGATGCGATCGAAGGCGCCCCGCCGGTCTTTGTCCCGACCTAGCAGTTCAGCTCGAATAAATTCATCAAGGCCGAAGGACCGCCGTTGCGCAAAACCCAAGACCGTGAACCCGGTGTTGGGTTTGTTATGTGGCCGCTGCCGGCCGGACAGACTGTTCAGAGGCGGAGAGAATCCTCCTACGGCCGACATTTCGTAGATGAATATCTGCGCCAGTTTTAAACTCTATCCAAACAGCAAGACATACGGCGGTTCGGTCGCCGGCGGGACCGCTAAAGGAATCAGGAACGGTGCCGCTCACTCAAGCATTCGCATCGGCTTTCCCACTTCGATGGTTGAGCCGGAGGAAGCCGAACGTGCGTGAATCAGCACTGCCGGTGGGAGGTGGTATGGTGGCGTTTTCTTTCGCCGGTTGTTTACAATATCCCCGGTGGTATTCGCGTGATGATTCGTACGATCAAAGGCCGCATTCTTCTGGCCATCGTGCTGGTGGGTTGTATCCCGCTGCTGATTGGGCTGGTGCTCGCGCATGTGTCCGGCATGCAATCGCTGCGGGACGTCATCGGCGGCAATCTGCAGGCGGTAGCGGTTCAAGCGGCCGACCGGGTGACGATGCTGGTGCAGAGCGAAATCCAAGGAGTTCGCCTCCTGGGATCGGCCCCTCTGAGGGTTCGCCAACCGGTCGAAGCGGCGAACCGTTCCTATCCGCGTGATCGCCCGCAGACCGATCGCATTATCCAGGAACGGATGCTGGTCTGGGAGAAGAACAACGAGACCGCTGCGAGATTGCCGGACAGAGAGCTGTCGCGCTTTCTGCTCGATACGAAAGTCCGAAGCGGCGACAAGGTGGTCGGCCTCCTCATCGTCGATCAATACGGAGCCTTGGTCGCCGCCAGTTCGGAACCGGATCAGTACTCATTCAGCAGTGAACCCTGGTGGAAGACAGTCCGCGCCGGCGACATCGATAACGTGTACCTCAGTGGATTGATCCCCGCTCGGGAGGGCTCCTTCAGGACGCCGGAAGAAACCATCGACATCGCCGTGCCTATCCTCGATGACCGCCACCATGCCGTCATCGGAGCCATTAAAGCCACCTACCGGTTCGACAAGCTCTTCGGCATGATCAATCAGATTCGCATCGGGCAAACCGGGCACGCCATGCTCTTCAATGCCGCCGGAGAGCCGCTCGTCTGCCCGATCCTGCCTCGGCAAGCGCATCGTATCCCCAGCCAGCTGATGGCCATGATCGTGTCGTCCGATCCCGGCTGGGGTATTGCCGACGACGACGGCCATGGCGGGACCGACACGGTGGTGGGATACGCGCCGGTCACCGGTCTGACGTTGCCGGATAATTCGTGGCATATCTTCGTCAGACAGCAGGCGGTAGAGAGTTACGCGCCTATCCGTAACCAACTGAACAATCTGGCGGCCATCGGCTTGGTCATGGTGGGATTGTTGGGGGCGATGGGGCGATATGTGGCGGCCAGGATAGCCCGTCCGATTCACGTCCTGAAGACCGGCGTCGAGTCCATCAGCCGGGGCGCCTACGACGGCCCGCTCGACCTGAAGACCGGCGATGAATTTGAAGACCTGGCCGTGGCGGTCGATCTTATGGCAGACAAACTCCAGGCGTCGCGTGCTGATTTGGAACGGCTGAATGCGGAGTTGACCCATCGCGTGGAGGAAAAAACGGTGGAAATCACCAGACAGATGCAAAAGCTGGAGTTATCCGAACGGCTGGCCACGCTCGGAAAAGTGGCCAGCGGGATCGCCCACGAAATCAATAACCCTCTGGGCATTATTTTGAACCGGATCGAATGCATGGAAGCCGACGCGGCCCAGACGACTGTGCCGGACGGCGTCGGCCGGGATCTCGTGGCCATCCGCACGCAGGCGGAGCGCATTTCCCGGGTGACAAGGAGCATTCTCACGTTTTCGCGCGGGACCGTCTCGACCTTGAAACCGCTCGATCTCAATTGCGTGGCGCGGACCTGTATCGCCATGGCCGGCGAACGGGTGGCGGGGCTCTTACTCCGGATCGATTCACAACTGGCGACCGGATTGTCGCCGGTGATGGGCGACCGCGATCGGCTGGAAACGGTCCTGCTCAACCTGATCAACAACGCCATCGATGCCGTGACCGTCCATTCCGATGGCGGCGTGATCCTGGTGCAGACTGGGCGGGTATCAATCGAAGGGGACGAATGGGTTCGGATCACTGTCTCGGATAACGGCCCCGGCGTCCCGGGGGCGATCATCAACCGCATCTTCGATCCATTCTTTACTACCAAACCGGCCGGCCAGGGGACAGGGCTCGGGCTGTTTCTCAGTTTTGGAATCGTCTCGGACCATCGCGGCCGTATCGAAGTACGAAACGATGCGCTCGGCGCCACGTTCGATGTGTATTTGCCCACCGTGGGACTGGGAGCCACCGTTCAGGAAGGGGTGCCATGGGGATTGCACGAAAAATCTTAATCGTCGATGACGAACAGGATGCGTTGGAGAATTGTCGTCGCATCCTGAGCCGCGTGCCTTACGATTGCCTCACGGAGTGTAATCCCCTACAGGCCCTGGACATCATCGAGCGCGAGCGGCCGGGCTTGATCCTCACGGACCTGCGCATGCCGAACCTCGACGGCATCGAAGTCTTGACCGCCGCCAAACGACTCGATCCTTCCGTTCAGGTCGTGTTGCTGACAGCCCACGCCACCGTGCAGACCGCGGTGACATCGATGCGGTATGGGGCCTTTGATTTTATTACCAAGCCCTTCACGAGCACAGACCTTGTGCAGGTCGTCCGTCGCGCGTTCGGAGAGGACGGCACGGCGCCTGTGAGGAATGTCGGGGTTGCGGGGGATGGCGGGGGGCCCGATCAGGCGCGTCCGAAGAGGCTAGCCGGCTTTGCGCGTGTTATCGGGGAGAGTTCGGCCATGCGATCGGTCTTCGGCTTGATCGAAAAGGTAGCCCCGACCCATTCCAACGTGTTGATCTATGGAGAAAGTGGAACAGGGAAGGAATTGGTCGCGCATGCCATTCATGAGGCCAGCCTGCGGGCGACCCGTCCCTTCATTCCGGTGGATTGCGTCTCCCTTCCCGATACCCTGCTCGAATCCGAACTGTTCGGCCACGAGAAAGGGGCGTTTACCGGCGCTCATGTCTCTAAGCCGGGACTCTTCGAAATAGCGGCAGGCGGCACCGTCTTTCTCGATGAAGTCAGCGGAATGAGCCAGACGTTGCAATCTCGATTGTTGCGGGTCTTGCAGGAACGGCAGATGCGGCGGGTCGGAGGCATTCGGTTCACGGACGTGGACGTGCGCGTGATTGCAGCTTCGAACCAGGATCTCGAAGAGGCCTGTCGACGCGGGGAGTTTCGCGAGGACCTTTATTATCGGCTGAATGTCATTCCGATCGCCTTGCCGCCATTGAGAAATCGGGAAGGGGACATCATTCTTCTCGCGAGAGAATTCCTTCGGCGCTTTATGAAACAGCAAGGACCGACCGCGTCGCTCGTTCCCCAGCTGGACCAGGCGGCGATCGATGTGCTGTGCTGGTACGCTTGGCCGGGGAACGTCCGCGAACTGCAAAACGTCATCGAGCGGGCGGCGGTGCTCGCTGACGGCCCGACCATTGGCTTGGCTCATCTCCCTGAACGTGTGCAGGCGAGCGGGGGAGTTGATTCGGGTTCCGGCGAAGCGGCGTCCTTCAAACATGCGAAACAGGCGGCGGTCATCACGTTTGAGCGAGGATTTTTGATCGACCTGCTCAGGCGTCACGATGGTCACATGGGGCGAGCCGCGCGGGAAGCCGGTGTCGATCGTAAGACGATAGAGCGGATGGTGAAGAGACACGGTCTGCGCGACATGTTGTAGCCGGCGCGTCGCGGTTTTCCGCGAGGCGCAACGGTGATCACCGTTTTATTTCTTGTTCCGAAAAGCCGCCGATCAGTCACTTCCGATTGCTCTCCTGTTTTCTTTACCCCCATTATTTGGAACCTCTCCTTCGTTGCTTCGCCCTGAATAAATGGGGCATCGATGCCCCATCAGGACATTTTTCAGGGCACATCCTACCTGGCTGTAATATCTCTGTTTTATCGGTTCTCACTTTCTGTGTGGGGCACGGCAGTCCCATTCTGCCGAGCCATGGACATTGGCGGGATGCAAAACCCTAGAGCAATGTTTCACTTTTTGACGGTATGAATTCGGGAACAGGAGTTGCTCTCATATCGGCCGTCTTTATACGTGGATCGGACAAAACATCTTTTTCGGCAAGCCGTGAGTTCAAGGACGTGGAAAAGGAAGGACCGGCCTCCGGAATTTTCCACTCCTTGAGTGGTGCAGGCCCGCAAGGGCCTGCACCGCACACACATCAGGACAGCAATACAGTCGATCGCGGTTTCGAGAGTCGATCATGGTTGTAAGAGGAGGTAGGTGTAATGGGATCGGTACGAAGCGGACCTAGAAGGGACAGTCAGAGAACGTCGAGAGCAACCTGGAAATATCTGTTGGGCGTGATGCTTCCGTCGCTCTGCATTGGAGCATTCCATGTGGCATCGGCGGCGCCGGCCGATACCCACGCGACCGCGCACGACATGCCGGCTTGGGCCGAAAAGCTCAAGGGACAAACCATCGTCGAGGACGCGCAGGAAGGCCATGTGGAACGGACCGCCATGATGGAGCGCCAGCACCAGCGCATCATGGAAAAAATCAACGATCAGCTGGTGCACGATTCAAACAATCAGCACACCGACGGGATGTACAACAACGTCAACATGCTGCATCAGTATGGCGCCGGCGCCCAGGACATACTGTTGATGTCCAACAGCGGAGTGGAGCCGGTCTCGTCGATGGGCGGGCGCTGTCCGGCCAGCGCTCCGGTCCGGTCGTACGACGTCTCTTCGATCAACGTGGAAATCTCGTTGAACATGTGGCTCGATTTCTATCCCGGCTATATGTATGTACTCACCGAAAACATCGACAAGGTTCGCGAGGAAGAAACCAGGAATCGCGAGGCGCGCGACAAGGAAGGGCACGATCCCGGCGCCGTAATGAACGGAGTGCAAAATCAGTGGATTCAGCCGTTGGTCATCCGCGGCAATCAAGGCGACTGCGTGAAGCTCACGCTGCGCAATCAATTGGAGGGTGAAGAAGAAGTCAGCTTGAATATCCATGGATCCAGCATGGTCGTGTCGGCCACGGGCCAGCCGGCGACGACAACCAATCCGGACAGTATCGTGGCGCAGGGGAAGGCCATGGACTTCGAATGGTACATCCCTCCCACGCAGCAAGAAGGTGGACGGCAGTTCCATTCCTTCAGCAACGATCGTGAACTGACGGTAATGGGCCTCTTCGGCACCTTCGTGATCGAACCCAAAGGGTCGGAGTATCTGGAACCGCTGGGGACCGGTGATCCCCAGCCTGCAAAGAGCGGTTGGCAAGCGATCATCAAGAACGGGACCGGTCCCGACTTCCGGGAATTCGTCATCATCTACCACGAAGTCGGCGATGAAGCGTTCCGTCCGTTGAATAAGAAGGGCGATTTTATTCCGCAACGCGATCCGTTGACCGACGTGTACCGGCCGGTCGCTCGCGCCATCAATTACCGCAGCGAACCGTTCGGTGTGGACAACATGCAAACGCAGCATGAATATTTCGGCTTCGAGGACGAGTCGATGGCCTACAGCGCCTACACGTTCGGCGATCCCGCCACGACGATTCCCCGCAGCTACCTGGGAGACCCGGCGAAATTCCGCCTGGTTCACGGAGGTTCCGAAGTATTCCACTCCCACCATCCGCATGGCGGTTCCATCCGCTGGCCGCGCAGCCCGCGGGCGATCGATGAAATGCCGCTCTGGCATGCGGCGAAAAACGGCCCCGTAAAGTATCCGGTGATCCGGATGAAATCCGATCGTGTGGACGTGGAAGTGATCGGACCATCGGAGACGATGGATCTGGAGACGGAGTGCGGGTCGGGACTCTGCCAGCAATTGGCGGGAGACTTCCTCTTCCATTGCCATGTGGCTCACCATTACATCGCGGGGATGTGGGGCTATTGGCGCGTCTACAACACCATTCAGCAGGGCGAACATCACAACGACGTGATGCCTGACCTGTTGGAGTTGCCGGATCGCAAGGGCCGCATCAAGGTGGGGGTAACTTCAGATGAACTCATCGGCAAGACCGTCGATTGGTTCGGGAAGCAATTCAAAATCATCGACAAGGGCAAGACCGATTGGAAAGCGGATCCGGCGATCGTGACGCTGAAAGATTGGGTCGACATGCAGTTTCCTCCGCAGGGGCTGCCCGGGCACAAAAAAGATGAGCGAGCGCAGACGCTGTCCTACGATGCGAGCGTGCTGAACTGGAGCTGGCAGGGCAATCGCGCCATGACAGAGCCTGAAAATACGGTGCCGAATCCGCGCTATCAATCGGCTCATCCAGGCGAACGCCTGCCGATCGTGTTCGAACCGCTGACCGGAAAGGTTTCGTGGCCTCACTTGAAGCCGCATTTCGGCCGGCGAGTGCCGTTCTCGAAAAATCACAATCCCTCTCCCTGGCTGGAGATGATACATCTGGACGACGATGGATTGCCGAGTTCCTATCCGGCCAAGCCGGGCGAGAACGGACGTTGGAGTCTCTGCCCGGAAAATGCGGGCTCGAAGAAATACAACGTGCACTTCATTCATACGCCCATGAAGCTGGCGGATAAGCAGGGAGACACGCCGGCGATCATGGATGAAGGCGGCTTGATCTACGTCTTGCATGAAGAGGAAGCCGCGATCAGGAAGAACAACGACCTGAAATTTCCGCTGGTCGTGCGGTCCAACATTTATGACTGCGTCGATTGGATGCTGACCAGTGAATGGGAGGATGATGATTTCTCGAACTTCCATTCCTCGAAGGTCAACACCCATTGGCACTTTCTGCAGTTCGACAATCAATCATCGGACGGTGTGATCACCGGGTTCTCGAACGAACAATCGGTGCGTCCGTTTACGATGCTCGAGAAGAAAACGGATAAGGGACTGCCGATGCCGTTGAACACCGTGTTCACGAAGGCGGCGAAGAAGGGTGATCGGGTCATCACCGTCAAGAATGCCGCGCAGTACCATCCTGAAGTGGAAATCCTGATCGGCGCGGACAATGTCGGCGGAAATGAAGTCGGCCGGATCAAGTCCATCAAGGGGAACGAGCTCACGCTCCTCCGGCCCTTGAAACATGACCATCCCGTCAAGGACATCGTGACGGTTGAATTCGTCAGGCAGCGATTCTGGGTCGATGCCGACGTGGGTACCGTTTTCTGGCACGACCATGCCTTGGGCCGGATCACCTGGGGCCATGGCGGATTCGGCACGATGATCGTCGAGCCGGTCGGTTCGACTTATCATGACCCGAAGACCGGGAAACCGATCCGGAGCGGACCGTTGGCGGACATCCGGACCGTCGAGCCGGTGGGTTATGGCGTGAACGGAAGCTTCCGTGAGCTCATGGTTCAGTTAAATGACAGTGTGCCGCATACAATCAATATCGTGACCGCAGGCAATCCGCCGGGTCAGCCGGTTGAGATCGGGCTTGAAGCGGGGAAGACGATCTCGTTCCCCATCCCCGACCATATTACGATGACTCCGATGCCGTTCCTGAACGGCGGGACGCACACGACCGGTGGCAGTCTCAATTTCAGAGCGGAGCCGATTTCAGGCCGTCTGAAGGCCAATCCGGATTCTTCGGTGCTGTTCAGCAGCGCCGTGCACGGCGATCCCTATACGCCGATGTTACGGGCCTACCTGGGTGACACGATCGTCTTCAGGCTGCTGCAGACCATGACCAATGAAACCATGGTCTGGACGCTGTCCGGTCATACCTATTTGACCGAGCGGTACGCGGGCGATGCAAACCGGAAAAACTCCATCCATGTGGGCATCGCCGAGCGGTACGATCTGGTGGTGCCGCAAGCCGGAGGTCCGAGGCTGCAAGCGGGCGACTACATCCATTTCAATGGTCGGGCCTCGAAGTTCTCGGAAGGCGCCTGGGGAATCGTGCGGGTCCTGGACAAGGACGTGCCGGACCTTCAGAAGCTGCCTGCCGGATACAGCGGACGGAACGTCATCCCAAAAGCGCCGGCGGTCTGTCCTGCCGAGGCGCCGGTGAAAAACTTCAACGTGGTGGCCATGGACTTCCCGTCCATGAGATTGAATCCGAATGCGCCCGACGCCATCGAGGTCGATTTCGAGCGGACCATTCAGATGGTCAATCCTGAGGCCAAAATTTACATGTTGGAAGAAGATGTCTCGACCGTGGCGTCCGGAGCCCAACCAATGCCGTTGACGCTGCGGGCGAATGTCGGTGACTGCCTCAAGGTCAAATTGACCAATAAGATGAAGGAAGGCCGTGCATCCTTCTCGGCGATCGGGCTGGCATTCGATCCCAAGGATTCTCTGGGTGCGAACGTCGGCAACAATCCGGGTGATCAGACGGTTGCGCCGGGTGAACAGCGGATCTATACGTACTATGCCGATCCATTCTTGGGGGAGACGGCTTCCCTCGTCTGGGATTGGGGGAACGTGATGACGAACCCGCGCAACGGACTCTTTGGCGGGATCGTGATCGGTCCGAAGGGAGCCATCTATCGCGATCCGAAGACGGGCGCGGATATTTCGAACAAGAATAGCTGGATCGCCGACGTGATCGTGAATCGGACGATTCAAGGCTACGAGCATCGCAAGAACTACCGCGATGTGGCGTTGTTCTTCCAGGATGAAGACAACATCATCGGGACGAGCTTCATGCCCTATGTTCAGAACACCGCCGGGTTGACGGCCGTCAACTATCGGTCGGAGCCCTATAAGTTCCGTGAAGAGTCCGGTTGCACGTTGGGCAGGGTTTTCCAGCCCTGTTCGGTGGACAAGCCGGAAAGCATCGCCACGCCGCTGATCGAAGCGCATGCGGGAGATCCCGTGCGCATCCATGTGTTCGGCGCGAGCAATGAACAGAACGGCATGTTCAGCGTGGAGAAACATGAATGGCCGATCGAGCCGTTCATGCCCGGCGCCGATCAAATTAGCGTCGTGGAATTTTCCGGCTCGGAGACGCTGGACGCCTTCATCCCTGCCGCCGGCGGAAGCTTCCGCTTACCGGGCGACTATGTTTGGAGCAATCAGCGGTTGCCCTATGCGCAATCGGGGCAGTGGGGAATCTTCAAGGTCCTTCCGGCTGACGATCAGCGGATTCTTCCGTTGACACAGCAGGCGCCCTCGATCAAGAGGGCGGATTCCGAGCAGCTTGACGGCATGGTTTCTCGTACCTCGACCACCGTCCGTTAGCCATCCGGGGCGGCGCCTCGCTCCACGAGGCGCCGCCCACGAATGCAGCCCGGTCCTCATCAAAACTGTGTGCTCTCACCCCGCTTCAGGCTAATACCCTCCCTGCATAGTGAACTCCGAACCTCGTGCTGTCAGCGACTCCGGCGACGTGCCACCAAATCTTGAAGTGACTTGAAGTCCATGGCGCCCGGTACCAGTTCGGCGCCGACGATAAATGCCGGCGTGCCGCTGATGCCGAGCTCTTTCGCAAGCGTGCGATTACGATCAAGAGCTCTTTGCCATTGTGGATCGGCCATGTCCTGATCGAGCCGCTTCACGTCCAGGCCGACCTCGCCGGCAATGTGAAGAATCCCGTCTTTGGTGAGGTCGTTCTTGGCAGCCAGCAACGCTTCGTGAAACGCCTGGTGTTTCCCCTGTGCCTGCGATGCCAGCGCCGCCTTCGCGGCCAGCTCGGAGGTCTCGCCGAGAATCGGGAGATCCTTGTACACGACGCGCACGAATGCATCGCCCTGTTGGAGCTGGCTGACTGCCCCGGCCGTCCGCTTACAAAACCCGCAACGGTAATCAAAGAACTCCACGACACTGACATCTCCCGAAGGATTTCCGCTCACGGGAGAAGAGGGATCGTGGAGCAAGTCCTGGCGATGAACGACGATCGCGGCCCTCTGCCGTTCGTGCTCCTCGGCCGCCCGCCTGTTGTCCAACGCCTGTAAAGATTGCTCGATCACTTCAGGATGTGTCCGGATGTACTGCTCGATCACCTCTTCCAAGGACTGTTTGGCAACAGAGGCGGGAGCCGGCGCTTCGGCCTGGACTGTGACAGGACTTTTTGTGAACCATGTCGCGAGCGACAGAACCAAGCATGCAATGAAAAAATATCCGCGGCTTTTCATCCAGCCTCCGTTTTCCGTGATGGTCGTATTATCCGTTAAGGTCCGGTCGGATTATACAAGAACCGTCCCTCGAAGTCGGTGGCGACAGGCCGGGTCGGGCCGCAGCCGGCGCCTGCCATGAGCGGAAATAAGGTCTTGATTAATCGAAAGCCGATGATGAAAATGCCTCTTTGAGAAGGCAACGAACCGGAGCCGGAGTGCCCATGATCAATGGAGAGCCCTGTAAGACGGCCGAATCGGATACCACTCAACTGTGCGCGCTCCTTCAAGTCACTGAAGCGATCGCGGAACATCGTGACTTGACCGGTCTGTTCCGTGATCTGGCGCGTCGTCTCCCCGTCGTCGTGCAGTTCGACCACATTGCCCTTATCTTGCACGACCCGCTGAAAAACGTGATGCGCACCCATTTGCTTGGACGCGCGGACGCGGAAAGTCTCGCCTCCGAACTTGAGCTGTCGATGGACGAGTCCGCAGGGGGAAGGGTATACCTGACGCAGCAGTCCCTCGTGGTGCCTCGCCTCGACGAGGACTCCCGGTTTCCCAAAGTCTCGGCCGCGCTGCGCCGGATCGGCGTGGAGTCCTATTGCCTCCTGCCATTGACAACGTCGATGAGGAAACTGGGAGCGATCGGTTTCGGCCGGTCCGTGGCCTATGGTTTCGACGAGTCCGAAATCGAATTTCTTCAGCAGGTGGCGCGGCAGGTCGCGGTGGCCGTGGACAACGTGCTGAATGCCGAGACGGCCCGCAGGGTTCAAGGCCAGCTGGCTCATGAACGGGACCGGCTCCGTCTGCTGCTTGAAATCACCAATGCGGTGGTGTCGCGCTTGGAGCTGCCGCAGATCTTCGCCGCCGTCAGCCAATGTTTGCGCGGCGCCATTCAGCATGATGGTTCGGCTCTGGTCTTGTACGACGCCGACCGGCGGCGTTGCCGAGTTCACGTCCTGGACTTTTCCAAGGATGAAGAGTTTGTTGAAGAGCGGGAAATCACGGCAGAATGCACATCGCCGACCACGGTGGCCCTCACAACGGGAAAGCCGGCGGTGTTCCGGAGAAAGGATTTGGAATCGCTGGCGGCGGGCTCGGACATGGCCCAGCGGTTATTGGATCGCGGCGTGCACTCATTTTGCTCGGTCCCGCTGGTTTCTCGCGAGAGGGTGCTGGGGGCGCTGAATGTCGGGCGCCGGAGCGAGGAGGCATTCAGTCCGGAAGATGTCGAGCTCCTCAGCCAGGCCGCGCAGCAAATCGCCATCGCGGTGGACAACGGCCTGGCCTACCGCGAGATAGCGGAGCTCAAGGAAAAACTCAGCAAAGAGAAGGTTTATCTCGAAGGCGAAATCAAGACACAATACAACTTCGAGGAAATCATCGGGGAAAGCGCCCGGTTGAAACAGGCGTTGCAACAGGTCGAAATCGTGGCGCCGACCGATTCAACGGTGTTGATCCTTGGCGAGACCGGCACGGGCAAGGAATTGCTGGCGCGCGCCATTCACAACTTGAGCAGGCGGCGGGGCCGGACCTTCATGAAAATCAACTGCGCGGCGATTCCGACCGGTTTGCTCGAAAGCGAGCTGTTCGGACATGAGCGTGGCGCCTTCACGGGAGCCATCGCTCAGAAGATCGGCCGATTCGAGGCGGCCGACCAAGGCACGCTGTTTCTCGACGAAGTCGGCGACATTCCGTTGGAGCTGCAATCGAAGCTGCTACGGGTGTTGCAGGAACAGGAGTTCGAACGGCTCGGAAGCACGAAGACACTGCGGGTCAACGTGCGGCTGGTAGCGGCCACTCACCGTGACCTGGAAAAGATGGTGGCGGAGAAACTGTTCCGGAACGACCTCTATTATCGTTTGCATGTGTTTCCGCTCAGCGTTCCGCCGCTACGTGAGCGAGCCGAAGACATTCCGATGCTGGTGCGCTATTTCACGCAAAAGTTCGCGCGGCAGATGAACCGACAGATCGACACGATTCCCCGCGATGTGCTGGACACGTTGTCGCGTTATGCCTGGCCGGGAAACATCCGAGAGTTGGAGAATCTCATCGAACGGGCGGTCATTCTTTCCCAGGGATCCGAGCTACGGGTCCCTCTCGACGAAGCCCGGGCGAGCGCGACTGCCTCTGGGCCGGCGCCTGCGACATTGGAAGCCGCGGAACGGGAGCATATCATGCGAGCCCTCAACGAAACCGGCTGGGTGATCGCAGGCCCCCGCGGCGCTGCCGGCCGGCTCGGCATGAAGCGCACCACCCTCCAATCGAAGATGCAGAAATTGGGCATTTCGCGTCCCGAATAACCGTCGCACACCTAAACAAATCTCCGATTCGTATTGAACCGTAAGGCTGTGCGGTTATCGTTAGGCGGCATTTCCAGTCGCGGCGCTCTGATGATCGAGCCGTTGGCACCAAGGAATCATCAAGGAGATGAGCAGGGCCGTCCCGACCCCCACAGCTGCCATGGCGAAAAGTGCGAATGAGGGATCATATCGGTCGGCAGCCCAACCGAATACGGTCATCCCCAAAATAGCCATGCCCATGGTACCGGTATTGAATACGCCAAAAATTCTCGCCAGGAGTTCCTTGGGCGTCTTTTCCTGCAGCGAAGCCGATACGATCGGAGAGACGAGTCCGGAGCTTCCGCCGACGGCTGCAATCAACAAGGCGGCCATCAGCAGCGAGCGGGTCCAGATCAGAGCGAGAACGGCGAGCCCCCCGATGAGCGCGGCGCCGGCCATAAGCCAGAGGCGTCGGCATAGAACCGTTTGTTCGGACAAGACCAGCCAAAGTGTGGCGATGAGCAGGCCGGCTCCGAGGGCAGACCAGAGCCAGCCTAATTCCACGGAGTCGACGTGCAGGACCCGTTCTCCGATGACCGGGAGCATGAAGATAAAGCC
This sequence comes from Nitrospira sp., assembly GCA_020697375.1. Next base: position 25,531 of record JAJFBJ010000030.1, read on the forward strand.
GGTCGAACTGAACATGAACACCGACGCGATGATCACCAGCAGTAAGAGGATCCGATGGTCCTGAAACACAAACTTGAAGCCTGCGCGCAAGTCTTCCCAGACCGTTTTCGTTGAGGCGCGGCTCTTCTCGGTCTGCGGGGGCAACGCGATCGGGAGTTTGCAGAGAGCCGACAGGAAGAACGTGCCGGCATTGACATACAGGACGTTTTGCGCCCCCATCATCGCGATCAACATGCCGCTCACGGCCGGACCCACAAGCTGGCCGATGGTCACGCTGCTCTGAATCAGCGCATTGGCCGGAGTCAGAAGATTGTGTTCTGCGACAAGGGGAACGGTGGCGCTCAGGGTCGGACCATAGGCCATTGAAAAGCAGGAGATGATGAAGACGATGACATAGAGAGTGGGGAGCGAGAGGATTCCCATCGTATACAAGATCGGGATCACGACCAGGAGTCCGACCCGAACCAGGTCGATGACGATCAGGGTGGCTCGTTTTGGCAGGCGGTCTAAATACACGCCGGCGAAGGGGCCGAACAGCAGGGGTGGGATGGTCTGCAGCACTCCGATGACCGTCATCTTGAGCGCTGAACCGGTGAGTTCATACACAAAAAACAGGAGGGCCACTCTCGTCAGACCGTCACCGATTTGGGAAATCACTTGGCCTGACCACAGCCAGCCGAAATTACGCGTTTTCAGCAGCCGGCGCCAGTCGCCTGTCTGGCTGGATATCTTGTGGAATCGAGTGCGCAATGAGCCTTGCGTCGCCTCCCATCAGCGACCGTAAACCCTTTTCCGTGCTTGCCGTCACGGGCTCCTGCCTGCTGCCCCATCTCGCATCGCACGATATCGGTCAGTGGAGTATGGGACAACTTCAGTTCGAGGGGTCGGTCGGAAGTTTGATGAGCTTGGTTACCATGCCATCTTCGTTCGTTTCGATACTGACATGGTCGCCGACATTGATGCCCTGAAAGAGACGACGATCGATTGCCGCGAAAGATCGAATGTCTCCGGCGGGCATTCTCAGAATCATGGACAGCGCCTCCTGTTCAATGGAAACGACCGTGCCGCCGACGAGCGGAGGACTATATTCCGGAGCTTCCGGCGCCGCGACCCCGAGCGTAAAACAGAGCATCACAATGAGAGAAACCCGCATTACGAGATCCATCGACTTTACTATACGGCTCAGCCATAACGGTCAGAACTAGGGTTGTCCCTTGTGGCGAATCGACATGGTGAATGTACGGTGATGGAAAAGCGGTGAGTTGACCTCATGAGCTCAACTTTTGGGTTGCGCTGTTTTCCTAGCGTCACTATGTTGGACGTAGTGTCAGGCCATCAATGACGGGAACCGATACCCGCACATCCATGATTTTGACCCTCAACGCCGGATCGTCGAGCGTGAAGTGGGCGCTCTTTCGCGCCGGCTCTCCTCCGGTTCGCACCGCATCGGGGAAGGCCGAACGGATCGGGCTTTCCGACGGACTCGTGACCATGACGAATGTGGAGACAGGCCTGACCGATCGGCAGACCGTTCAGATAGAAAGCCATGCCGCTGCTGTCGCGCTGCTTATCGACCAACTCTCGCATGGCGATGAAGCCTTGGCCCTGCAGGCGATCGGCCATCGGGTGGTGCATGGCGGGAGCCGCTATGCGGAGCCTTGCTTAGTGTCTCCCGAGGTGATGGAGGAGTTGCACCGGCTCAGCCCCTATGATCCGGAACACCTGCCGGCCGAAATGAACTTGATCGAAGCCTGTGGAGCACGATATCCGGGCGTGCCTCAAGTGGCCTGTTTCGATACGGGTTTCCATCGCCATTTGCCGCGCGTGGCCCATGTGATCGCCATCCCGCGCCGGTATGAAAAGCTGGGCATCCGGCGGTACGGGTTCCACGGGCTTTCCTATGCCTATCTGATGGAAGAACTGGAGCGTTTGGCCGGCAGGGAGGCTTCCCGGAGCAAGGTGATCCTCGCCCATTTGGGAAACGGCGCGAGCTTGGCCGCGGTGCGGGACGGAATGAGCATCGACACGACAATGGGATTTACGCCTGCTTCAGGTCTGCCGATGAGCACCAGATCCGGTGATCTGGATCCGGGTCTAGTCTCCTATTTATCCGAAACCGAAGGCATGACGGTGGAACAGTTTCACCATATGGTACATGCCCGATCCGGCTTGCTGGGTGTGTCCGAGATCAGCCCGGACATGCGTGACCTGTTGGAGCATGAAACCCGTGACCTGCGTGCCGCGGAGGCGGTGGCGCTGTTCTGCTATCAGGGCAAAAAATGGATCGGCGCCTATGCGGCGGCGCTGGGTGGATTGGATCAGCTCGTGTTCAGCGGCGGGATCGGCGAACGGTCCTCCATCGTGCGGGCCCGCATGTGTGAGGGCCTGGACTTCCTGGGCATCCGGCTGGATCATGATTGCAACGAATCCGGAGCCGCAGTCATTTCCCGTCCGGGAAACCCTGTGACGGTGCGAGTCATTCATACCGATGAAGAAATTCAGATTGCGCAATCGGTCTGCCGGCTGTTGGAGCTGGACGCAGGCCGTTGACGAAGACAAGCGATCGGCTCTGCCGATCCGGACGAAGTGCCGCGAACCACCAAACTGAAAGAGGATATTGATGACACAGACAAAAATGCAGGCGAGCCGGCCGTTGAGCAAAGACATGGCGCAACGGATTCATGCCTACTGGAGGGCGGCAAATTACCTGTCCGTGGGACAGATTTACTTGCTGCAGAATCCGTTGCTGAAGGAACCGCTCAAGCGAGAAGACATCAAGTCCCGCCTGCTCGGCCATTGGGGGACGACTCCGGGGCTGAATTTCATCTATGTCCACCTCAACCGCATCATCAAGGAACAGGACCTGCCGGTGCTCTATATCACGGGCCCGGGGCATGGCGGTCCGGGGATCGTTGCGAACGTCTATCTTGAAGGAACCTACAGCGAGGTCTATCCGAACATTACACAGGACGAAGCGGGGCTACAGCGGCTGTTCAAGCAGTTTTCCTTTCCTGGCGGCATTCCAAGCCATGTCGCGCCGGAAATACCGGGATCGATTCACGAGGGCGGCGAACTGGGTTATTCCCTGGCCCACGCCTATGGGGCTGCCTTCGACCATCCCGAATTGCTTGTCGCCTGTGTAATCGGAGACGGTGAAGCTGAAACTGGTCCATTGGCTGGGAGCTGGCATGGGAATAAGTTTCTGAACCCCGTGCGGGACGGCGCCGTGCTGCCGATTCTGCATTTGAACGGTTATAAAATTGCCGGGCCCACCCTGCTGGCGCGCATGCCGCCAGACGAACTCAAATCCTTGCTGATCGGCTATGGCCATCAGCCCTACTTCGTAGAAGGCGACGATCCCGAGGAGATGCACCAATTGATGGCCTCGGCGCTGGATGAGATCACCGCCAAGATTCGGGTTATTCAGCAGGAGGCTCGGACGACGGGATTCACCGGCCGGCCATGCTGGCCGATGATTGTGTTGCGGACGCCCAAAGGATGGACCGGTCCAAAAGAGGTGGACGGCAAGAAAATAGAAGGAAACTTCCATTCCCACCAGGTGCCGATGGGAGACATGGATCGGCCCGAGCATGTGCAGCTGCTGGAAGACTGGTTGAAAAGCTATAAGCCGGAAGAGCTGTTCGACGAAACGGGAAAATTGATGCCTGAACTGGCCGATTTGGCGCCGTCCGGCGAGCGGCGCATGGGCGCCATTCCCTGCTCGAACGGCGGCAGCATTCTTCGTGAGCTCCACATGCCGGATTTCCGCGAGTATGCGGTTCCGGTGACGAAGCCCGGCGCGAGCAAAGCCGAGGCGACCAGGGTTCAAGGATTGTTTCTGCGCGATGTGATGAAAGCCAATGGGACGAATTTTAGACTGTTCGGGCCGGACGAGACGACATCGAACCGTTGGACCGCGGTGTTCGAAGTGGCGGATCGTTGCTCCACCGAAGAAATATTGAGCACCGACGAACATGTGGCGCATGACGGGCGGGTCATGGAGGTGCTGAGTGAACATCTCTGTCAGGGCTGGCTGGAAGGGTATCTCTTGACAGGCCGCCATGGATTCTTCAATTGCTACGAGGCATTCATCCACATCGTGGATTCGATGTTCAATCAGCATGCGAAGTGGCTGAAGACCTCGCGGGAAATATCATGGCGCCGGTCGATCGCCTCGCTCAATTATCTGCTGACCTCGCATGTTTGGCGGCAGGACCACAACGGCTTCAGCCATCAGGATCCGGGGTTCATCGACCACGTGGTCAACAAAAAGGCCGAAGTTATCCGGGTCTATCTGCCGCCCGACGCGAATACGCTGCTTTCCGTGACCGACCATTGTCTGCGCAGCCGAAATTACGTAAACGTGATCGTGGCCGGCAAGCAGCCGTCGCCCCAGTGGCTGGATATGGACTCCGCCGTCCTGCATTGCACGGCCGGAATCGGTATTTGGGAATGGGCGAGCAACGACCGCGGCAGCGAACCGGACGTCGTGATGGCCTGTTGCGGCGACGTGCCCACCATGGAAACTCTGGCGGCGGTGGAATTGCTACGCGTCGCCCTGCCTAATCTGAAAGTGCGCGTCATCAACATCGTCGACCTCATGAGGCTGCAACCGACCAGTGAGCATCCGAACGGACTGTCCGACAAGGAGTTCGATGCGTTATTTACTACCGACAAACCGATTATCTTCGCCTTTCATGGCTATCCTTGGTTGATCCACCGCTTGACCTATCGCCGGACCAATCATCATAACCTGCATGTGCGTGGTTATAAGGAAGAGGGGACGACGACGACGCCCTTCGACATGGTGGTGTTGAACGACCTGGATCGGTTTCATCTGGTGGCCGATGTCGTAGACCGCGTGCCGCAACTCGGCGCGCGTGCCGCATATCTCAAACAGGACATGCGCCACAAGCGCATCGAGCACAGGCAGTATATCGCCAAGCACGGCATCGATATGCCGGAGGTCAGAGATTGGAAATGGAGCGGCAAGCGATAGGGGGCAGGTCATGTCGTCTTCAACCCTGGTGGTGCTGTTCGATGTCGACAACACCCTGCTGGACAACGATCGAGTCACGGCGGATCTCAGGCAACACCTGGAGAAGGAAGTCGGTCCCGAGCGGGGGCAGTTGTATTGGGATATCCTCGAACAGCTGCGCCATGAATTGGGCTACGTGGACTATTTGGGCGCGCTGCAACGGTATCGGCATGAACATCCGCGCGATCCGCACCTCTTGACGGTTTCGCGATTTCTGGTGAATTATCCGTTCGCCGAACGGCTGTTCCCGCAAGCGCTGGAAGTCGTGCACCATGCCAGACAATGGGGCAAGGCGGTTATTCTATCGGATGGCGACGTGGTGTTTCAGCCACGCAAGATCGAGCGGTCCGGTCTCTTCGATGCCGTTGAGGAAAACGTTTTGATCTATATCCATAAAGAACAGGAGCTGGATGACGTTGAACGGCGGTATCCCGCCGATCATTACGTTCTCGTGGACGATAAGTTACGCATCCTCGCCGCCGTGAAGGAGTACTGGGGCTCTCGTGTGACCACGGTTTTCCCGCGGCAGGGGCACTATGCCAGAGACCCCGAGGCGTTGCGGACATTTCCCGCGGCCGATCTCTCGATAGAGCGCATCGGTGACTTGCTGGCCGTCGATGTGCCGGGGCTTTTCCCCGGACGCATCTCATAATCTCACGGCTTTTTTCACCAAGCCCGCATCGGCCGGCACATCTAGTCACAGACGGAGGGGTGAAGACGGAGGCCGTTCAATCCTGGCCATGTCTGCCTGCCAGGTCCCTGCGGCTTGGTTTGTCCTCAATGCTTCCCGCATCCTTAATGACCTCGAAGGCGAGGGCTTCGGCTGCCTGCCAGTCACTGCCCCAAGCGGATTGCGATGAGAAATTATCAAGAGATGCAGAAGGCCGAGCCAAAAGCCAATCAATACCGCGCATTATTCCAGGTATCGGAAGCCATCGCCACCCACAGGGATCTGCATGAATTGTTTCAGGACCTCGCACAACGCCTTCCTCGCGTCGTCCTGGTGCATTTCGTCGCTCTCTCCTTATACGATCCCGAACGCAATGTGATGAGGCTTCACACCCTCCAGACGAATGTCCCGGCCGACATCGTAGGCGGCCATGAAGAACCGATCGACGAAACGCCCGCCGGCTTGGTATGGCAAACGCAACAATCACTCAATACTCCTGATCTGTTCGAAGAACGGCGCTGGCCGCCGGCGCCCAACCCGGCACGACCCTTGAGAGCGGCGGAGCGCCACCATATCATGCGAGCGCTTCAGGCCACCAAATGGGTCCTCGGGGGGCCCAGCGGAGCCGCGGCTGCGCTGGGGATGAAGCGGACCACGCTCCAGTCAAAAATGCGGAAGCTCCAAATCTCTCGCCCCCGGTAACGCCGCTCCGTCGGCACCGTGCCGCTCCGTCGGCGCACGGCGTCCGTCACGGCCTTTCCTCCCCCATCGAGCCCATTGCATTGACGGGTCCGGATCTCCTCTTCTGTCTATTACTTGCGTGTCGGCGAGAGGCTATCAGCATCTGGAACGGACTATGCTTGGATTGCCGTATATGGTTGAGCGCTGAGATGCCCAGATCCCGTTGTCTTCACCCGAGACAAGGGTAAGCGGACCATCCGAAGAAAGAGGCCGGCTCGAAGGTGTCTCGGCCAGATTTCGGTGATCATAGCGTCACCGTATGCTTCCGCAAAAGTGACGTACGGTAAGTGGCTTGGAAGGAAAGGAGGCCATCGATGGCTCTGGCAGCCGAATCGTTGTCGAAATCGTTTGAGCAAGGGACTATGGACGATGACATTCAACTTGCCCGCATCACGTCATGTTCGCGCTGCGGGGGCCTCATGGTCATCGAGCAGCAGGTCGATCTTCCGATCCATCGCTGCGTGCAATGTGGAGAGTGCATTGATCCGATCATTCTTCAAAACCGTCGCCGGAGCCTGTCGGTCGGCCCGGGTTGAATTTCTTTTCAAGGAGGGTACGATGCGTTCTATGATGTGGAGTCTATTGTTAGCTTCGGCGCTGATCGTCGGCCAGAGCCGGCAACTCGATGCGAGCATGAGTGACCCGCAGATAGCCGTGCCGCACAAGGCCTCCATCGCGCATGGGGAGGGGAGGGACTGGACGGTGGTCAGCGTCGAACTGTCGCCCGGCGCCGCCGACTCGTGGCAATCCCGGACGAGGGAGGAATTCCTCTTCGTGCTGGAAGGCACGGGTCGCCTGGAGGACGGCGAGAAGCCCGCAATCGTCTTGAAGCCGGGAACTGTCGCCACGCTTACATCAGTCCCTCGTCACGTGCTGAAAAACACCAGCCGGACGCGGACGTTGAAAGTACTCGTTGTTTATCGGGCCGAGGAGAGACAACTGCATCCTCTCCTGGGCCGCATGGGGCAAGAATCGCAGGGAAGCAAGGAACCGAACTCGAATGGGAGGAGCGGGCAGCGCAAGAATGAGAAGCAACAGGAATCGCGGGACATCGGATTGATATTTTGAGGCGGTACAGGAATCGCGAAGACGCGCGTCGCGCACATGGGAGAGGTCCGCAACAGTCCATTGCCGGCCTGTTTGGATTGGAAGCCGGTGTCGTCGGCGCTGTATTGAATACAACGATGAGAAAAGGTGAAAATCATCGGTGACCGGAAGCCATCGGAAAAGCCGAACACCGGGGGAACCGGCATATAACGCGGGCAGGTAGTTCTGAGAGGTGGGAAGGGCAGTGCTTATGAAGCGTCGAAGTTGGATCGCATCCATTCTGTTACTCGGCATGGTCATCGCGTGCGGGGTCGTATTGGCCGCCTGGAAGCATACGGCTATGCAGAACAATGCGGCGGCTTCCGCGAACCAACCAGAGCCGATGGAGGTGGTGACGGCCGCAGTCGCCAAGCAGCTCGACCATCGCGCGACCACCACGTCGATCGGGACAGTCCTGGCTTTACGATCGATCACCCTTCGTAACGAACTCGCCGGCACCGTCAGCCAGGCCCGGCTCACGTCTGGGCACATCGTCGAAGCGGGGGCCATGCTCGTGACGCTCGACGTGTCCGTCGAAGAGGCCGAATTGAAGGCGCAGGAGGCCCAGGCGCTGCTTGCGAAGACGGTGCTCGCCCGAAGGCAGCATTTGAGCGAGGATCTTGCCACTGCGCAAGAGGAAGTGGATCGGGCGCGCGCGGATCTGGAGGTGGCCTTGGCCCAGATCGCACGTACCAAGGCGATCATCGCCAGGAAGACGATCCGGGCGCCGTTTCGCGCGAGAGTGGGCCTGGCGGACGTACATCCCGGCCAATATCTCAACGAAGGTACTCAGCTCACGACATTGCAAGGCGTCGACGATGCCGTACATGTGGATTTCACGGTCGCGCAGCAGGTCGCCGCGGGCCTGCGGGAAGGCGACAACGTCGAGGTGCTGACTGCAACGGCGTCCTCTCCGCTTGCGGCCAAAATCGTCGCCCTCGACTCGCGCGTCGACCCGACCACACGCAATGCCATGGTGCGGGCGAGGATCGAACGCGCTGCCAATACGCCGTCGCCGGGCGCCTCGGTGCGAGTCCAGGTGCCTATCGGGTCCTTGCGCAAGGCTGTCGCCGTTCCTGCAAGCGCGGTGCGAAAGGGGCCGGGCGGCGACCAGGTGTTCGTGCTCATGCCGGGGGAAGACGGTCGAACCAGGGCCTACCTGCGGACGGTCGGTAGCGGGGCGATTCTCGGAGACGAGGTCGTGATACTCAGCGGATTGACCGCCGGAGAGCGGGTCGCCGCTTCCGGATCCTTCAAGTTGCGCGATGCGGTGCTCGTGGCGATCGCGGGCGGCCCACAGCCCGGTGAGCC
>JAJFBJ010000131.1 GCA_020697375.1 Nitrospira sp.
ATCAGAAAACGTAGTTTTTTGAACGCGGGTCGGCAGACGCTACTCGTCGCAGCTTGAGCCGAAGGTAATCGAGGTAGCCGTCGGGAAGGGGCTGGCGCTGGAGTTCTGAGATCACCGGTTGGAAATAGGCGAGCGAACGAATTGGCGGAAGCGGCGGGGTGTCGGCAGGTCTAACAAGACGCCGCAGCGACGCCAGCAGCAGAGCCGATTCTACGAGCGGCAGGGGGACGTGCTGCTGATACCAGCGGCGCGCGAGGAACTGATCTTGCGGGCTCGACCGTAAAGGAGTGTCCGGCAGATCCGCATAGAGCACTAACACGGCGGCCACGTAAGCCGATTCGGCGGCCGGGGTCACTTCTTCCTCCGTCGGGCGGCGGTTTCCTGCTCGCTTTCTCGCACGCGGTAGCTTTCGCCTTCGATGACTGTCACCTCGGCATGATGCAGCAGCCGATCCAGCAGGGTGACGATGCAGGTCGCGTTTGGAAAGACCTCGTTCCACTCCTTGAAGGGTCTGTTCGTCGTGAGGACTACCGGTTTGCGCTCGTAGCGGCGGTTGACGACTTCATACAGCAGATCGGCGGCTTTGTCGTCGAAGGAAAGATAACCGACCTCGTCAATGCAAAGCAGTCCGACATTGGCATACTTGCGCAGCTTGTAGCGGCGGCCTTCGGGAGATTGGCGGTGCAGTTCCTCGAGCAGCGCGCCGGCGGAGCGGAACAGCACCGAGTAGCCGGCCATCACGGCCGCATTACAGAGGTTCTGCGCGATCATCGTCTTGCCCAAGCCGTTGCGGCCGACCAGGACCAGGTTGCGATTTTCGGGCAAAAAGTCCAGGGTGAGGGCGCGCTCGATGACGTCGCGTTCGATTTTCGTGGGCCAAGTCCACTCGAAATCGGCCATCGGTTTGAAGCGCTTGACGCCGGACAACCGCAGCCGGCGTTCCAGGCTGCGCCGTGAGCGTTCCGTGATTTCCTCGTGGGCCAGTTGCTCCAGGATCTGCCGCGGCGACCAGCGACTCTTGGCGGCGCGCGCCAGGAAGTCATCCAGACCGGCGGGCAGAGCGCGCAGGCCGATCTGCTGCAATTGCGCCGGAAGGCTATTGCTCGGGGTCGTCGTTCTTGGCGCGGGCGAGCTCATCGTAGATCTCCAGGCGATGTGGTCGAACGTCAATGGATTGCGCTTCCGGATGGCCGCTCAGGTCCAAGGCCGCGCGGCGCGATCGAGGCTGACGGCGCAGCAGGAACGCGACCGAGGCGGCGCGGGGAGTGTCGTGGGCCAGCGCTTCGACGATGGCGCGGCGCAAAGCCGCGGGGCCATACTCGTCCAGCAGTTTGAGCAGTTGCGCGGTCTGAGCGCCGGCCGATTCGCCGGCGGCAAAAGCCGCGTCGAGCAGGGCTTTGCTCTCGGGCACGGCGGCTTCCAGCCGGCCGCCTGGGGTGGCATGGTAGGCCTTGCGCTTGAGTTCGAGGACGGCTTCGCGATGGCGGGGATCGAGCACCTGCCGCTGTCGATCGTAGGTTCGAGGATGGGCGGCGATCTCGCGTGTGCCATCCAGCAGCCGGACCGCCACATCGGAAGCAACCAGGGTGAGCGGCCGGCCCACGGCGTCCGGCGGAATCGAATAGTCGTTGAGATCGAAGCGGATGAAGATCGACTTGCGGGAGCAGACGCTTTCGACGCGATCGGTATCAAAGCGATGCGCCGGCAGCGGGATCAGACGCGGCTGCTCGTCGGCGAAGACCTGGTGGACGGCGCGGCCGTCCTCTCCTGGCCAGCGCCGTTGGTGGGCAACCTGGTCGCGCCATAGCCAGGCTTGCCGGTTGCACTCGGCCAGGGTCGTGAAACTCCGGCCGGCCCAGAAGGAATCGCGCACGTAGCGGATGGCGCGCTCCACGCGGCCCTTCTGATTGCCCGCCCGAACCTGGCAGGGATGGGCGGAGAAATGATAATGGGCGGTCAGCTCAATGAGCCGCGGGTTGAACAGAATCTGGCTGCCGCGCCGTTCCAGCACCGCCGATTTCAGGTTGTCGTAGAGGACCACGCGTGGAGCGCCACCCCAAGCCTCAAACGCATGCACGTGCCCGCGCAGAAAATTCTCTGTGGTCTGGTCGAAGAAGAACTCCAGATAGAGGGCGCGTGAATAGGACAGCGTCATGACGAAGCAGGACAGTGCGCGGCGAGCGCGGCCCACCTGAACGTGGCCGAAGTGCGCCCAGTCGACTTGTCCCTGCTCACCTGGGAAGGTTTCCAGACGCAGAAACGGCTCACGGATCTGCGGCCGGAGGCGGGCGACGGCGCGCCGGAACTGGACCACGCTGCCGGTATAGCCGCGTTCGCGAGCCATTTGGTAGATGCGGGTCGCACGCAGGCTGGGGTGTTGGCTGAGGACTTCGCGGAGGAAGCCGAGATAGGGATCGAGTTTGGAAGGGCGCACCGACTGTGCAGCGACGCGTCCGGTTTCGATGGCATTGCGCACCGTGTCGGGATGAAGACCCAGTTGACGGGCGATCGTGCCGATCTTCCAATGCTCGGCGTAAAAGTAGCGGCGGATCTGCGCGCGGGTTTCGGGGCTGATCATGCGCGGGCCTCACCTTCGGCGTGGAAGGGCCGGAAACGGATCGATGAAGCGTCCCGAACGGCCACAGACGCGGCAGCACAGGCGAATCGTCGGTCGGTGACGCAGTTGCGGCCGGCAGGGAGTAGTTGAGGCGAGTACAGGATCGGGTTCACATGAGGATGATGCCGAGCAAGCGATCGAAATGGAACCGTGATCCGTCACGCCCGCCTGCCGACAGCGTTCGCGGTAGTGCCGTTGACGGTCGCGATGATCGAGGCGTCCTTCCGGGCTTTGCTGATGGCGGCGATTGGCGGCGCGCCGCTGGCGCAGACGTGCCTGCTGCCGGCATGGGTTGCTGCAATAGCGCTGTCCTCGGTCGCATTCGGGGCAGAGGAAGAACAGGGCGCGGCATTCCGGAGCGAAGCAAAACCGCTCTCGCAGAACCACTTCGTCGTGCGCCGCCATGCTGAGTGCGAGGCGGTGCTGGACAACGGGCCCGGCTTCGTGGCAGGTTGGACCTGTTCTGTGTGACCTGACGAAGGTTGCCGACCCGGAACCCCGTCGCTTCCGACGGCGGGGTTCCATCCATCCCGCCTTCGGAGTCACCTTACACCGGATTGTGGTTGCGATGATCGGACGGATGATTCGCGCCTGCGGCGCGGATGATGTCGCCGGCCTCCGACTAGCGTTCAGAAAACTGCGTTTTCAGATGATCGCCGACACGTTCCGATCTTCTTGGCAACCCTAGCTGTGCGTCAGCAGAGTCAGACCATCCGTTTCAGGTCGGCCGCGCAGATGCTCGAGACTTTCGGCATGGCGAAGGGCGGTAAAGAGTATCGGCGGCTGATTGTGGCCTTCGAACGGATCTTCGGATCGACCATCTTCTTCGGCACCGAGTCCACCCGAAGACAGGCACGCGTCATCCAACGCTCTGGGTTCAATTTCCTCAGCGAGGCCAAAATCTGGTACAACCGTGACCCGGCCCAGGAAGTGCTTTCAGCCGGCATCGAAAACGTCATCGTCTTGAGCGACGAATTCTACAAAGAGGTAATTGCACATCCTATTCCCGCAGACATTGAGGCGGTAAAGGTGTTCGGTTCTGCGCCAGCGGTACTCGATCTGTTCATGTGGCTGACCTATCGCTGCTTCACAGCGAAATCGGAAGACCGGATTCCGCTATTCGGGGATTTCGGCCTCACGGCACAGCTGGGATCAGTCGAATACACCCGACCGGGGCGATTTCGCGCCATGCTTGAACAATGGCTGGGCCAAGTTCGTACCGTCTGGCTGGAATGTCCAGCGCAGATCTGCGCCGATGTCCAGTATCTGCGACTCAGTCCGGCGAAAGCGGTACTGCCGACCACGGCTTAGCACTGTCGGGACTTTACGTGCGCGGCAGCCAGTGATGCGCACGACGATGGCTCCTTTATGGTCGCCGGGCCCAGAGACATCTTAGGAATCACCGCCCTGGCGGCCAATGGCCCTCGTGTCGTGCTCCGCGAACGGACGGAATCTCTTCGCGACCCATCGACGTCTCTTTCTAAATCTTCAATGGGCGCAGTCTCGTAGGCCCGTAAAGCATTTGCACTCGGCGAGCTTCGTGGACACGCTTATCGCTCATAGCTCTTTGCTCCGACGGCACGGGACTTTACGTGCGTTGTTCAAAACTCCTGTGGAAAACGCAGAAATCCACGGGACCCTACGTGCTCTTGAATCGCCGCTTATCGGGATTGTGCGTGCGTTTCTCGGGATTATACGTGCGCGCTTCTTATATCCTGTAGTCCAGGTAGAGAACCTGTAGTAGGGCCCTCCGACCGTGTGAATTTGTGAAAGTGATCCGCTCGCCGCAGGCGGAGAAAGGCCCGGCTCATATTCGGTGCGGAGTACCCGGGGCGAACGCGGGACCGGCGACCGAGAACACTGCCGCCCGGCCCGAAGCTACCGGTGGGCAGCCCGTCCGGCTGACCGGACAGCCACAACAAGCGGAACTTCACGCCTAGAAAGGACCATGAAAATTAAGGAGCGATTACCAAATACGGTAAGAGAGACGGCCGTATCTCATGGGGGTATCACTACAAGGCCGAAGGCCTGGCGGCCTGGCGAAGTTTCGGAACGTGCTCAGAACAAGCTAGATGCTAGAGTAGCGGGGAAAGGGAGCAAGTCGTCGTGGCGACAAAAAAGCGCAAGGCTCAGGAGCCGGAAGGAACCCTGGAACCGGTAGCGGCGGATCCGCCATCCGGGCATGATGCCCCGGGATGCCCCGTAGTCGGCATCGGCGCGTCGGCCGGGGGACTGGCCGCATTTGGAGCTTTCTTTTCCGGCATGCCCGCCGACACCGATCCAGGCATGGCTTTCGTCCTGGTGCAGCACCTGGCTCCGGACCACAAGAGCATCCTCACCGAACTGGTCAAGCGTTATACCCGGATGAATGTCTTCGAGGTTGCGGACGGCGTGGCAGTCGAGCCCAACTGCGCCTATATTATCCCGCCTAACCGGGACATGGCCCTGCTGAACGGCACTCTGCAGTTGCTGGAACCCGCCGCGCCGCGGGGCCATCGCCTGCCGATCGACTTCTTCTTCCGCTCTCTGGCTCAGGACCAGCGAGAGCGTGCCATCGGCATCGTGCTCTCGGGGACCGGCAGTGACGGCACTCAAGGGGTGCGGGCGATCAAGGGGGAAGGCGGAATGGCGATGGCGCAGAACCCTAAATCCACCGAATACGACGGCATGCCGACGAGCGCCATTGCCACCGGTCTGGTGGACTATGTGCTGCCGGCGGCCGAGATGCCGGCCCAACTCATCGCCTACGTCGCGCACGCGTTCGGAAAAGCATCCCTTCCGGTCTCTCCTCCGGCCCCCAGATCCGAAGACGCGCTGAAAAAGATCTTCCTGCTGTTGCGCGCCCAAACCGGTCACGATTTTTCCCAATACAAGCAAAGCACCATCGCCCGCCGCGTCGAACGGCGCATGGCCGTCCACCAGATCGAGCGACTGGACGAGTATGTCCGCTATTTGCAGCAGACCCCGGCCGATGTGGAGGCGCTCTTTCGCGACCTCTTGATCGGCGTCACCAGTTTCTTCCGCGACCCAGAGGCATTTGGGGCGCTCCAGGATCATGCCATTCCGCGGCTTTTTGCCGACAAACCCACGGGCGCATTGATTCGCGTCTGGGTGCCCGGTTGTTCCACCGGCGAGGAAGCCTATTCCCTCGCCATCCTGCTCCAGGAGCGCATGGAGGAGTTGAAGCAGAGTTTCAAGCTGCAGGTGTTTGCCACCGACATCGACCGCCGCGCCATCGACTGTGCACGCGCCGGCATGTACCCGGCCAGTATTGCAGGCGATATCTCGCCGGAACGTCTGGCCCGGTTTTTCTCCCAGGAGTCGGACGGCAGCGCCTACCGCATCCAAAAAGGCGTCCGCGACGGGGTGATCTTCTCCGAGCAGGACGTGATCAAAGACCCGCCGTTCTCGAAGCTCGACCTGATCAGCTGCCGCAACGTCTTGATCTATATGGGAGGGACGCTTCAGAAAAAGCTTATCCCGCTGTTTCACTATGCGTTGAACCCGGGTGGCATGCTCTTCCTGGGCACGTCGGAGACCGTGGGCGAGTTCGTGGACCGGTTTACCACGTCGGATCGTAAGTCGAAGTTGTATAAACGCAAAGAGGAGGTCGCCGGCGCACCACGCACGGGTTTTCCCACGCTCCTGTCGGAAGAGGTTCCCGTCGCACGTCGCTCCGGGACGGCGCCCGGCAAAATCGAGGTCCCGGTGCGCGAGGTGACCGAGCGTGTGCTGCTGCAACAGTACGCCCCGCCCGGCGCGGTGGTCAACGAACGCGGCGACATCTTCTATCTGCACGGCCGCACCGGCAAGTACCTCGAACCGGCCCCGGGCGAGGCCGGGATGAACATCCTGAAGATGGCCCGTGAAGGGTTGCGGCCGGACTTGACCACCGCCCTCCACAAGGCGGTGGTCGTCAAGGCGCCCGTTCGCCACCCAGGACTGAAGATCAAGACCAACGGCGATTTCACGATCGTCAATCTGACGGTCCAGCCGGTGCCCGCGGGCGCGGATTCAGACCTCGCAGCCAAACTGTTCCTGGTCGTTTTCGAGGACGCGCCGGCCCCTGGCCCGCAACTCTCTGAAACAGCCGTCGTCTTGGATGGAGCCGGGGAAGCCGGCGCGAACACCACGGACGCCGATGCGCGCGTTGCGGCGTTGAAGCAGGAACTGCGGGCCAAGGAGGAATATCTCCAGACCACCAACGAGGAGCTCGCGACATCTAACGAGGAGCTTAAATCTTCCAATGAAGAAATGCAGTCGGTGAACGAGGAACTGCAATCCACCAACGAGGAATTGGAGACCTCCAAGGAAGAATTGCAGTCGGTCAACGAAGAGTTGGCTACGGTCAACACCGAACTGCAAAACAAGGTGGCCGATCTGTCCCGTTCCAACAACGACATGAACAACCTGCTGGCCGGCACGGGCATCGGCACCATCTTTGTTGACCATCAACTGCGCATCCAACGATTCACCCCCGCGGTGACTCAGGTTATCAACCTGATCCTGACTGACGTGGGGCGCCCGGTCGGCCACATCGTCTCCAATCTCGTGGGCTATGACCGGCTCGTGGCGGACGTGCGGGCGGTGTTGGACAGCCTGGTGCCGAAGGAAGTTGAAGTTCAGACCCAGACGGGTACATGGTACCTGCTGCGCATCCGCCCCTATCGCACTCTGGAAAATGTAATTGAAGGGGCGGTGATCACCTTCACCGAGATCACGGAGATCAAGAAGGCGCAGGAAGCGCTGCGGGAATCCGAGGTCCTGAGCCGTCTGGCAGTAGTTGTGCGCGATGCGCAAGACGCCATCACTGTGCAGGACCTGGAGGGTCGCATCCTGGCCTGGAACCCTGGGGCGGAAAGGATGTATGGCTGGAGCGAAGCCGATGCATTGGCAATGAACATTCGCGACTTCATACCGGAGGACCGGCGGGAGGACGCGTTGGCCGTGCTCAGGCGACTGAGCCGCGCTGAAGTGATCGAGCCGTATCGAATCACTCGGATCGCGAAAGATGGCCGCCTCGTGGAGGTCTGGCTAACCGCCACCGCCCTGGTGAACGACTCCGGGACTGTGTATGCTATTGCTACGACCGAAAGAAAAGGACAATAAGAGCCATGAATCCGGAGCCGGCCGCTTCAAATCCGACCGTCGACCGCTCCACGGATTCGACAGACCTATCCGAAGCTGACCAAGGGCAAGCTTTGCGCAAGCGCGCGGAGGCGCTAGCCATTGGGATTCCCGAAAACCTGGAACTGCTATCGCCCGTGGAAGCTCGACGCGGGCTTCACGAACTGCGGGTGCATCAGATTGAGCTGGAGATGCAGAAC
>JAJFBJ010000132.1 GCA_020697375.1 Nitrospira sp.
GCGCGCGACGCTCATTCCGCTGCTCGCCGTGCCGGTCTCACTGGTCGGGACGTTCATGCTGTTTCCGATGCTGGGCTTCTCGATCAATACGTTGTCGCTTTTCGGCCTGGTCCTCGCGATCGGCCTGGTGGTGGACGACGCCATCGTGGTCGTCGAGGCCGTCGAGCGCCACATCGAGGAAGGCATGGCGCCGAAAGAGGCGACCTTCAAGGCGATGGAAGAGGTGTCCGGTCCCGTGGTGGCGATCGCGTTGATTCTGGCTGCCGTGTTCGTCCCCACGGCCTTCATCCCCGGGATTACCGGCCGGCTGTATCAACAGTTTGCCGTGACGATCGCATTGTCCATCCTGATCTCGGCCTTCAACGCGCTCACCTTGAGTCCCGCGCTTTCGGCCCTCCTATTGCGACCCAGGACGGCGGAGCGAGGACCGTTGGGCTCTTTTTTTAGGTGGTTCAATCGCGGCTTCGGACGGGTGACCGAGGGCTATGTCGGCCTGTCCGGCGCGTTGATTCGAAAGGCCGGTCGGTCCATGTTCTTGCTGGCGATCATGACCGTCGCCGCTGGTCTCTTTGGCATGGGACTTCCGTCCGGCTTCCTCCCCGTCGAAGATCAAGGCTACGCATTCGTCAACGTGCAGCTGCCGGTGGCGGCCTCGCTACAGAGGACAGACGAAGTGGCCAGAAAGGTGGAAGCCATTCTCAAGGACACACCCGGTGTGCGGCACACGACTTCCGTGGTGGGGTTCAGCTTGTTGAGCACGGTCATGACCACCTATAACGCCTTCTTCTTCGTCACCCTCGATCCTTGGGAGGAACGGACCAATCCGCAGGAGCAATTATTCGCCATCAGCGCGCATATCAACCGAGAATTGGCCAAAGTTCCTGAAGCCCAGGCGTTTGTGTTTCCTCCGCCCGCGATTCCCGGTGTCGGCACGTCGGGCGGTGTCACGTTCATTCTCGAAGATCGCGCCGGTAAGGATATCGCGTTTCTCGCCGAACAGTCGACCAGATTCACCGAGGCCGCTCGCAAGCGTCCGGAGATTGCTTCGATCAATTCCAGCTTCATTCCCAGCGTGCCTCAGATTTTCGCCAGGGTGGATCGCGACAAGGCGCTGAAGCAGGGGGTGGCCCTCAGCTCCGTGTATCAGACGCTGCAAACGTTCATGGGTGGGGTCATGGTGAACTACTTCAACCGCTTCGGGCGAGTCTGGCAGGTCTATGTGCAGGCGGAGGGAGAATTTCGCACGAGCGCCGAGAATGTCGGACAATTCTACGTGAACAATGCCGGCGGCGACATGGTGCCGCTGTCGGCGCTCGTGACCATGGAGAGCCTCTATGGCCCCGAATTTACCATGCGCTATAACGGGTATCGCGCGGCGCAACTCCTGGTCTCCGCCGCGCCCGGATACAGCTCGGGACAAGCCATGGGCGCGCTCGAACAGGTCTTTGCCGACACGATGCCGCGTGAGATGGGCTTTGATTACATGGGGATGTCGTTTCAGGAAAAGGCCGCCGCCGAGGGGGTGCCGGCGACCGCAATCTTCGGTCTCTCGCTCCTCTTTGTATTTCTTATCCTGGCCGCCCAGTATGAGAGCTGGTCGCTGCCGTTCAGCGTGTTGTTGGGAACGCCGATTGCCGTGTTCGGCGCATTCGGCGCGCTCTGGCTTGCCGGGATGGAAAACAATGTCTACTCACAAATCGGATTGATCATGCTGATCGGACTCTCAGCCAAGAATGCCATCTTGATCGTCGAGTTTGCCAAGGTAGAAGTGGAAAAGGGCAGGCCGATCGTGGAAGCAGCCCTCACCGCCGCCCGGATCCGTTTCCGCCCCATCCTCATGACAGCCCTCGCGTTCATTCTGGGTGTGACGCCCCTGGTCTTCTCCTCCGGATCGGGGGCCGCCTCTCGGCACATCCTGGGAACGACGGTGATCGGCGGGATGATCGCGGCGTCGTTCATCGCGATCTTCCTCATCCCGGTGACCTTCTACCTGGTCGAGAAATTGGCGCAGCGAGGCGAAGAGCCGGATCGGCCGGCCGGACAACCCTCTTCACGATCGTCCCGGCTCGATGAAGACGGGCATGCCTCTCGCGTCGCTCATACGGAGGCAGCCCCGGCGCAGCCGCAAAGGAATGGAGGCCACTGATGCGTCTCATCCTCATTTCAGCACTCGGGATGTGCGCGCTGGCGGCCTGCAAGATGGGTCCGGACTACACTCGTCCGGAAACCGTCACCGGAGATTCATGGCGAATCGCTTCGGCGACCTCCGAGTCCATCGCAAACCTGCCCTGGTGGGAGCTGCTGAAAGATCCGGCCCTTCATGAGTTGATTCGCACGGCGCTTCAACAGAATCAGGATGTGCGCGTCGCTGCCGCGGCAGTCCGGGAATTCCGCGCTCAGGTGATCATCTCGCGATTCGATCTGGCTCCGTCACTGGACTATAGCGGCACGGGGCTGTTCTTCAAAACCCAGTCGGACGCGGTCCCGATTCCCGTGGGGGGCGCCTCAGCGGTTCAGATTCCCGGCCTTGCCGGCGGGTCCAATACGATCACGGCCCAATCGGGAATGGGCTTGTTGAAATGGGAGCTGGATCTATGGGGACGGATTCGGCGATCCATCGATGCTGCGCAGGCCCAGTTGCTATCGCGCGGAGAGAATCAACGCACGGTGATTCTTGAACTCGTGAGCGCAGTCTCTCAGGCCTATTTCGACCTTCGGCAGCTCGATCTCCAGGTCGACATCAGCCAACGAACGCTCGCTTCCTGGGATGAAACGTTGAAGATTTCGCAGGTCAAAATGGAGCATGGAGTCATCTCCAAGCTCGATCTCGATCGGTTTGAAGCGGAACGGGCCGGCACCGCTTCGCAACTCGCGGATTTCGAACGGCAGGTGGTTCAGAAGGAAAATCAGCTCAATCTCCTGCTGGGACGAAGACCATCCGGCATTGTTCGTGGTCTGGCGTTGACGGACCAACTCATGCCGCCGTCGGTGCCGGCCGGTTTGCCGTCGGATTTACTCGCCCGGCGACCGGACATCCTGCAAGCCGAGCAGGAACTGGCCGCTGCGACTGCCACCATCGGTATCGCTCAGGCACAGCGCTTTCCAGCCTTCTCGCTGACCGGGGCGCTGGGCATCTCCAGTACGCAATTGTCGTCCTTGTCTATCGGGCCATCGTTCATGCAGGCCGCCATCGGCTCTCTGTCCGGACCCTTGCTGAACGCCACGGCCTTGGGCTATCAAGTGAAGGTCGCCGAGGCCAGAGCCGAGCAAGCGTCCATCCAATATGAGAAAGCCATCATGACCGCGTTCAAAGAGGTGGAGGATGCGCTCATCGCCGTACAAAAAACGCGTGAACAGCGTGAGGCGCAGGAGGTTCAGGTGACTTCTCTACGATCAGCTTTTTCCCTGGCTGAATTGCGTTACCAGGGAGGACGGGCCAGTTACCTGGACGTGCTGATCGCGCAACGGGATCGGTTCAATGCAGAACTGGCGTTGGCGAGTACCCGTCGGGCTGAACTCGTGTCGGTCGTCCTGCTGTACAAAGCGCTCGGCGGCGGATGGTCGCCCGAGAACCCGAATGCGGACGAGTCAGCGCCTGGTTATCATGAGAGCCGCAGCAGACAGGCCTCAGCACGGTAGAGATCGCCGGAAGTCCTTTTGAAAGGGAACCGGGCGTGCAGCAATATGAGCCGAACCTCAGCTTGGTGGGGCGTCTTCTGCTGGCGGCCCTCTTCCTGTGGGCGGCTGTCCATAAGGTCTTCAACCCTGAAGGGACGCAGCAGTACATGGCGGCCTATGGCCTCACCACCGGCACCATGCTGCTGTACCTGGCCGCTACCGTGGTCGAGTTCGGTGGCGGCATCGCGCTCGCGATCGGGCATACGACTCGTGAAACGGTCCTGTTGCTCATCCTGTTCATGCTGATGGTGACCGGAATCTTTCACAGCCATCTGACTGACCCGAACCAGGTCATTCAGTTCGTCAAAAACGTCGCCATCATCGGCAGCCTTCTCTATGTCGGCGTATATGGTCCGGGCTCCCTCAGCATGGATGCGCAGCCGGGCGCGTCCGGGAAAGGCGCTATCTTGGGATCCTCTCACCCTGCCCTGTCGCTGGCGGCCCGCATCTTTGTCGCAGGTCTGTTTGTTCTATCGGCCATGAACGCCTTTTTCGATACGGAGGGCGCTCGCCGGTACAGGGCCGAGATGGGAACGGTCCCGCAAGCGGCGTGGCTCTATGCCGGAGGAGTTCTGTTGGAAACGGCCGGGGTGCTGTCATTGTTGCTGGGCTGGCGGGCGAGGGCCGGCGCGGCAGCCTTGATCATATTCCTCATTGCCGTCACGATCATGTTTCATCGGACATCCATGAGTTTCGTCCTTGACGCGACGATACAAGATCAGCAGTTCCATTTGATGAAGAACCTCGCGATCATGGGCGGTCTCACCTATGTTCTGGCCTATGGGCCAGGGCCGATCAGTCTCGATGGCCGGCGAAGCCGGAAGCATGAGAGAGCGAAAGGGGACGCGCAACGAGCAACGTGATCCCTTGAAGCCGAGGCCTGCTGCGGTCAATGTAGCGTCTCATGCATAGGAGGAACATTCACAAGAGGCCGGGTTTTCTCGCAGGCCTGCGTGGTATTTCAGCGTCGCGATACTGTGCGCCGTCCAGGTCATTCCTGTGGCGGCCGATGAGGGAAACGGCACGGCGGCCGCCGGAAACGATTGCCGCTTTGAGGGGATCGTCCGGGAACAGTCAGACAATGCCGGTTCATCGCCGCTCGAACCCTTTCCTGAGAGCGATGTCTTCCGGCCGCTCCTGGCCGATCCAAAGCAGCCACAGTTTTTCGCCAGCTGGCAGGCGACCCGCGCCCGCACCGATCATAGCTCCGTCAACATCGGATCCGTGGGCTTCGGCGAGAACTTCGGATTGGTCGGGCGTCGAAAGGGTTGCGACGGGTGGCAGGTCGGCGTCCTTGCCGGCGTCTTCGCGCAGTTCAATTTGGATGCGCCATCCGTTGATCTGATCAATGCGGACTACGTGATCGGCCTTCCCGTATCCTGGCGAAGCGGGCTGTTTTCAGCCCGTGTGCGGCTGTACCACCAAAGCAGTCATTTGGGTGATGAGTTTCTCCTGGGATCGCCCCACTTCGATCGTGTGAATTTGAGTTTCGAGGCGATCGACGCGATTCTCTCCCTTGATGCTCCGGGGGGATGGGGCCGGATTTATGGCGGCGGGAGCACTCTCGTCCATCGCGTACCGGCAACCATTGATGGAAATGGAGCGCAGTGGGGCATCGAGCTGCGGGGACCAGCCATCGCCGTTCCCATCATGACGAGACTCAGGCTCGTTCCGGTCTTTGGCGCGGACTTCAAAAGCTTCGAGGAGCTTCATTGGGTCATCAACAGCAATGTCGTGGGCGGTCTGGAATGGTCGAAGGCCGGCGCCGACCGTCGTGTGCGGTTGCTGGTGAACTACTATCACGGGTTCGCTCCTTACGGCCAATTCTTCGCCCAAAAGATAGAGATGGTCGGCGCGGGGCTGTATTTGTCGTGTTGATCTGCGCATTATACCCATGGCATCTCAAAGCAGCATGAATGCGGCGCCTCGGCGATGTAGCGGTTCGCCTCACAATGACCCATGCAGAACAGGAGGGATTGTTACTATGGATAACCAAGCCCAGAGTCCAGACCAACCGGTTCTGGCGAATATCCAGCGACTCGTCGAAGAAGAACATCGATTGTATGAGCGGGGGGAAACAACGGCTCTTGGAGATGCCGATCGGAAGAAGCTCGCGACCGTTCAGGTGGAATTGGATCGATGCTGGGACCTCTTGCGCCGCCGCCGGGCTCTTCGCGGGGCCGGATTGGATCCCGACCAGGCGGAAGTCCGGCCGGCTGAAGTGGTCGAGAAGTACGAGCAATAACGATCGGCGGTAGATCCTGCTATGGCTCTTTTCTCCATTCTTGACCTGGCATTCGTTCCGGCAGGCCAGAGCCCTGCCGATGCATTGAGGAATTCGCTCGACCTGGCGCAACATGCCGAGCGCTGGGGATATCACCGCATTTGGCTTGCCGAGCATCACAACCTGGTCGGCATCGCCAGCGCGGCGACGGCGGTCGTAATCGGGTATGTCGCCGGAGGGACACACAAGATCCGCGTCGGGGCGGGCGGCATCATGCTACCGAATCACGCGCCACTGATGGTAGCCGAACAATTCGGCACGTTGGAGTCGCTGTTCCCGGGACGGATCGATCTCGGCCTGGGCCGCGCGCCGGGCACCGACCAGCGTACCGCGCGGGCATTGCGGCGCAATCCGGCAAGCGGCGACAGTTTTCCTCGGGACGTGCTGGAATTGCAGGCCTACTTCGGACCGGTTCAGGAAGGCCAGACGGTTCAAGCCGTGCCAGGCGCCGGCCTCAACGTGCCGCTCTGGATTCTCGGATCCACCTTGTTCGGCGGGCAGCTTGCCGCCATGCTCGGGCTTCCTTATGCGTTTGCCTCTCATTTCTCTCCTGCGGCGTTGATGCAAGCGCTCGAGGCCTATCGCGGCGGGTTCAAGCCATCGAGGCAACTCGATCGGCCTTACGCGGCTGCGGGAATCAATGTCGTTGCCGCCGACAGCGATGCCGAAGCTCGTCGGCTCTTCACCTCGGCGCAGCAGCAGTTCACCAATTTGTTCCGCGGTACGCCGGGACGGCTCCAGCCTCCCATCGAGGACATCGACAACTACTGGACTCCGACAGAAAAGGCGCAGGCCTCCGGCATGCTCACCTATTCATTCGTCGGATCGCATGAAACCGTGTGCCTTGCTGTGACGCAGTTCCTGGAACGGACGGCGGTGGACGAAGTGTTCATCGTTTCGGCGATCTATGACCATGCCGCGCGGCTCCGTTCGTATGAGATCGTGGCAGACATCTTCTCTATCCGTGATCAATCAGCGCATCCCGCGGCCGGGTCACGCGGCGGCGCATGAATCGACAGGGTCTCAATGGAGGCGTCGGCGGGATGCGCGAAAGCTCCTTCCGTATCGGTATGTTTGCGCTATGTGTCGTCCCATGAGGTACGGCTCTGTTCCGCTCTAGCGGCGCAGTGAGACAGTGAACAAGAATCGTAAGGAGGGTGAGAAGGAACCGGAATGAGCACCGCCCCAATTGAGCGTGAACCGATCGAAGGCTACCTCCGCGAAGTCGATGACCTGCTGGACGCGCTGGGCACGGATGCAAAGCGAGGCTTGAGTCATGATGAGGCGCAGGCGCGACTCGGTCGATATGGCAAAAATGAGTTGACGGCCGACAAGCCTGTCCCTGCCTGGAGAAAGTTCCTCGCTCAATTTCAAGATCCGCTCGTTCTGCTTCTTCTCGTCGCGGCCACGGTTTCGGCGGGACTCTGGCTCTATGAGCGCGATTCGGCATTGCCCTACGAAGCCATGGCCATCTTTGCCGTGGTGCTGTTCAATGCGATCATGGGGTACATCCAACAGGCCAGGGCCGAGGAGGCGGTGGCCGCCTTGCGCCGGATGTCGGCGGCGCAGGCCCATGTCATTCGCGACGCTGAGCGGCAAAGCATCCCCGCGGCCGAAGTCGTACCGGGTGATATCCTCCTCGTCGAAGAAGGTGACCGCTTGTCGGCCGACGCGCGATTGATCGAGTCCGCCGAGCTGCAAACGGCGGAGGCGGCGCTGACGGGCGAGAGTCTGCCGGTTTCGAAGGACATAGACAGGATCATGGAAGCAGCCGCTCTGGGAGATCGTCACAACATGCTCTTCAGCGGCACGGCGGCGACCTATGGGCACGGGCTCGCCGTGGTCACGGCGACCGGCATGCAGACCGAGATGGGCCGCATCGCGGGGATGCTGAAGGACCAGCCGGCAGAGAGAACCCCGCTGCAACGGGAGCTTGCGCGCGTC
>JAJFBJ010000031.1 GCA_020697375.1 Nitrospira sp.
GAACATTTTCCGCATGCCCGGCATCTCCGGCGCCTGGGGTGACATCATTGTTCCACTCGGCGTCAGCCCCACGGACCATGAACGCAATACCAAGGGGCTAGAACGGTCTCCCTGTGCGACCGCCAATTGCTTTTACGCCAAGGCGGCATTGGACGCAGTCCGGGGCTTCGACGAACGGTTCACCGCCGCCTGGCGCGAAGACAGTGACCTCGAATTCACATTGATGGAGCGAGGCTTCCGGCTGGTTCCCTGCAGCAGGGCATTGGTGGTACATCCGGCTCGTGCCGCGCCTTGGGGTATCAGCCTCGGCCAGCAGCGCAACAACCTCTTCAATGCCCTGCTCTATAAGAAGCATCCAGCCCTGTACCGCAGCCTGCTGCACAAGCATGCTCCATGGCATTACTACGCATCCGTCCTGGCATTGGGAATCGCCGTCGTGGCAGGCACCATGCAGGCCTGGTACTGGAGCCTGGCCCTCCTCCTTCTCTGGGGAGGCTTGGCCTTTCGGTTCTGCCTTCGACGCCTCCGGCACAGTTCCCGCCGGTTTTCCCATGTGCTTGAGATGGTTGTGACTTCACTGCTGATACCGCCTCTGTCCTTGTTCTGGCGCCTCCGCGGGGCGGTGCGGTTTCGTGTGGCATATTTTTAGTGGCGTTATGAGTGACCGGGATCTGAAACGCCTGAATTGGGGCTGTGGGCCCTGCGTCACGCCGGACTGGATCAACGCCGATCAATCACCGGGAAAGGCATCGATCTCGTCGGAGACATTCGGTCGGGGCTGGCGCTGGAATCGGACAGCATCGACTACGTGGTGGGCATCCATGTACTGCAGGATCTGCCGTTTCCCGATATTCCGGCCGCCCTGGCGGAATTGAAACGCGTGCTGAAACCGGGAGGTCTGTTCAGGCTGGGATTGCCCGACCTGGATCTCGCGATCCGCGCCTACCTGGCCGGAGATCACGCTTATTTTTACGTGCCGGATACGGAGGCGCGGCAGATCGGCACCAAACTGGTCACTCAAATCGTCTGGTACGGTTCCGTCCGGACACCCATGACATTCGATTGCATGCAGGAATTGCTGGGTAACCAGGGTTTCGAAGAGATTCGCCGCTGCCAGTTCCGGCATACGGAGAGCCCGTACCCGGACATCACCTGTTTGGATAACCGGCCGCGGGAGAGCATGTTTATCGAAGCCACCAAATCCAGATACATTCCATGATGGCGCCCGGCTCACTCCAACGCCTGCTGATCGCCTCTCCGCACTTCGATGATGCGGTGTTTTCCTGCGGCCGCCTTTTGGACGCCCATCCCGGCTCCATCGTCGTGACCATCTTCGCGGGACCGCAGCCGGCCGGGCAGTCGCTCACCGAATGGGATCGGGCCGCAGGGTTCCAAGAGGGTGACGACGTGATGGCGCAACGCTGCCGCGAAGACAGCCATGCCCTGGCCTCGCTCGGCAGCCATCCCGTAAGGCTGGGCTTTCATGACAGCCAATATCGAAGGGCGGTGTCGAGAGGCGCCGTTCAACAGGCGCTTCAGAACGTGATCCAGGTCTTGCGGCCGCATGCCCTGTTTCTTCCCTGGGGCCTCTTCCACAGTGACCATGCGCTGGTCCATCAGGCAGGCATGCGATTGCGCCCATACTTTACGGAATTCCCCTGGTTTCTTTATGAAGAAGCGTTCTACCGACGCATTCCGGACCTTCTGGCCGAGCATGTCGCCCGGACGCGAAGCTCCGGCCTTCACGTCAAGCGCGTGACGATTCCTTCTGCGGGCAGCGCCGAACGGAAAGCAGCCGCCGTGGCTTGCTACCGATCCCAATTGAAGGCGCTGAGCACAGCGGGACGTCCTGGTCACCTGGATATCTTCGAACCCGAGCGCTTCTGGTACATCGAGCCATCGAAGGACATTGAGCGGGAAAGATTGACATGAAAGATCTTCGTGTCACCGCCGTCGTCCTCACGCACAACCGGAAGCAGGAAGTGCTGCGAACCATCGGCCGTCTCGCCTCGCTTCCGGAACAACCGGACATCATCGTCGTCGATAATGGATCCACCGACGGAACCTCGAACAGCATCGCCGAGAATTATCCCGGGGTACATGTCATCCGATTGGAACAGAACATCGGCGCTGCGGGGCGCAATGCCGGAATGCTCCGAGCCACGACTCCCTATGTGGCGTTGTGCGACGACGATACCTGGTGGAATCCCGGTTCTCTCACGCTCGCGGCCGACGTGCTGGACAACCATAAACTTGTCGCGGTGGTGACTGCAAAGGTGCTGGTGGGGCCGGAGGAGCTTGAAGATCAGACATGCAGACGCATGGCCGAAAGTCCCTTACCTCGCCGCGCCGGACTACCGGGGCCGGCCATTCTCGGGTTTCTCGCGGGCGCATCTCTGGTACGGCGGGACGCCCTGCTGAAAGCGGGCGGATTCGAACCGCGATTGTTCCTGGGCGGTGAAGAAACGCTGCTGGCCTATGACCTCGCGGAAGCCGGCTGGGCGATGCTGTACCTTTCCACGGCGCTGGTTCACCACTTCCCCTCCCAAAACCGGCAAGCCGAGGATCGCCGTCGCCTGCTGCTTCGTAATGCGCTCTGGGTTGCCTGGCTGCGCAGGCCGGTCACCGGCGTCTGGCGGGGAAACCGGCCGCGCCTTCGCGCTTGCCTGGGCCGATCCTCCCCTCGCCCTCGGCTTGATCGAAGCGGTACGCGGGATCCCCTGGGTCCTACGACGGCGCAGGGTGCTTTCCGAAGCGGTGGACAATCTGATACGTCTGCTCGAAGCGGAAGATAAGAAGGTACAGTGCCGGGCCTGGGACAGTCTGTCTCGATCGAGACAAACTGCCCGCTCCTAAGCAAGCTGTCCTGTGCGCGTTTGGCGACGGCTCCCTCCAATTATACGGATATAGGATCCTCTTCGCCTATGGACGGCAATGCTGCCTATGCCGGTCCATCTCTTGCTTCTTTCCTTTCGATTCGACCTTCATCGATCGGAGGAATCTCTATGCATCAAGACAATCGCCAGTTGACCAAACATTATGAGAACTGCATTGCGGCCTGCTGGTCCTGTGCGCGGATTTGCAACACTTGCAGCGACGACATGATCGGCATGGATTCACAGGGCCACGACATGGATCTTATGGCCCGCTGTACCCGCCTCTGCCGTGAATGTGCCGATGTCTGTTCGCTGTCGGCCCAATGGATGAGCCGCCTGTCGCCGCTCACCGAAGAGATGTGCCGCTTCTGTGCCACGGTATGCGATGAATGCGCCGAGTTGTGCGAACGCCATGCGGCTCACCATGCCCTCTGTGGTCCCTGCGGTGAGGAATGCCGTCGTTGCGCGTCGATGTGCCGCGAAATGGCGGGAGCCAAGGCGGCTTGATATCAGCGTCCGGCGATCAGGAAGACTAGGAAGACTCGCTCAAGGAGAATGGAATCATCATGGATAAACCAGGGAGGATGACATGGAAAAATTGAAAGATATCATGACCCCGCACGTGGACGTGATTGCGCCCAATGCCCTGGTCCAAGAGGCGGCAACCAAGATGAAAGAACTCAACGTCGGCGCCATTCCCGTCTGCGACGGAGAAAAACTGGTCGGGATGATTACCGATCGGGATTTGGTTGTGCGTGTAATGGCGGAGCGCCGGGATCCAAAAACGTCGCGCGTGAGTGAGGCGATGTCCTCCGATATCCTGTTCTGCTATGAAGACGACGACATCGAAAAAGCCTCCCGCGTGATGGCGCAACAACAGATCCGGCGCCTACCGATTCTATCCACCCAGAAAAAGCTGGTCGGCATCGTCTCGTTGGGCGATTTGGCGGTCCATGGAATCGACGCCCAAGAGAGCGGCGATGTACTGGAACAGGTGTCCAGCCCTGCTGAACCAAGGCGCTGACGGACCATGGCCGATTGATATCCCATTGGAACGACCTGATACCAACCGGGTAGGCCGGTCCCTTTGTCGGCCTTGCAGGGACGGAGGAGTACATCTATGGATCACAACTGGCGTGGCAGGGCGACGATTCTCCTTCTCGCAGGGTGCCTGGCGGTTCCCTATGGCACGATTTCAGATCCGGCGCCCTCTCCCAAGCCGGGCGGGCCAGGACCGACTGATCCCGTGCCACGGCCTCCGGATCCACGGCCCGAACCGCCGTTGCCGGTTCCTACACCTCCGACGCCGGCTCCCAGTCCTATTCCGCCCCCATGATCCGGCCGGGAGCGCAACTGAGGAGAAATGGCGATGCAAGTCCATGAACCGACATACGAAGAGTCTTTGAAACTGGGTTGGGCGCTGTTTTGGCGAGGCGTCGGCAGCTTCGCGCTGCTCATATTCGGAGTCAATGCCCTCATCCTGTTTCTGTTACCGGAGATGACGAGGACGAGCCCTTCGCTGTGGGTCGCCCTTGTTCCTCTGGCGCTGGCGACGCTCCTGTGCACCTTTCTCGTGATGCCGTTCGTCGTCCGCAGATTGATGCTGCGGCCGTTCCGCGGCTTTCATGTGGAGTTCGTCCGCGACGAACCACCGCCCAGATAGGAGCAGCGTGTCTTCATGGTCAAAACCAAAACGAGGCGGGCCGCGGATCTCCTGCGTGAAGCCGTGCATCCTGCCGGCGAATCTGCGGAAGATTGGAATCCGCTGCTGGACTACCTTGGTGAAGGCCGCCTCGTGCTGCTCGGCGAAGCCTCGCATGGAACGCAGGAATTTTATCGCCGCCGAGCCACGTTGGCGAAGCGATTGATTCTCGAAAGGGCTTTACGGCCGTCGCGGTCGAGGCCGATTGGCCGGACGCCTATCGAGTCCATCGTTACGTCACCGGCCGCAGTCACGATGTCACCGCACTGGAAGCGCTGAGCGACTTCACCCGGTTTCCCCTATGGATGTGGCGGAACATGGAAGTGGCGGGATTCGTGGCCTGGCTGCATGGCCATAATACGTCGTTGCAACATGAGCTGCCAAAAGTCGGATTCTATGGATTGGATCTTTACAGTCTGCACACGTCGATCAATGCCGTGCTGACCTTTCTCGGAGCCACCGATAAAGCGGCGGCCAGGCGGGCGCGAGAGCGCTATTCCTGTTTCGACCATTTCGGGAGGGTCCCAGGCAGCGGGATCGAAGCGGCCGGGTTTGGACTCACCGCCGGATGCGAGAAAGAGGCCATCGCGCAACTCGTGGAACTCCGCAAGCTGACCGCGCAGGGATTTCATGTCAGCCGGGACTCTTCGCAGGAAGATATGTTCTTTGCCGAGCAGAATGCGAGGCTGGTGAAGAACGCCGAACAGTACTATCGGACGTTGTTCCATGACGGGTCCTCCTGGAATGTCAGGGACCGGCATATGATGGAAACGCTCGATGCGTTGATCGTGCATTTGTCGCAGCGGGGCAAGCCGCCGAAGATCGTGCTGTGGGAACACAATTCTCATCTCGGCGACGCGCGCGCGACGGAGATGGGCGAGGCGGGAGAAATCAATGTAGGCCAATTAACCCGCGAGCGGTACGGAACGGAGGCCAAGCTGGTCGGCTTCACGACCTACAGCGGAACGGTCACTGCCGCCTCGGACTGGAACGGCGACATGGCGCGCAAGTGGGTTCGCCCACGGCGCCATGGAGCTGCTTGAGGAGAAGCGTCTGGAGCGGGCGATCGGCGTGGTCTATCGGCCCGATACCGAACGCATGAGCCATTATTTTTACGCGAGCCTGCCCAGGCAGTTCGATGTGGTGATCCATCTGGACGAGACGCATGCGGTGACTCCGTTGGATCGGCCGGCCGGATGGGTGGCTGCCGATGCCCCGGAAACTTTTCCGAGCGGCCTTTGAGCCATGGGACGCCCTTCATGGGCGCAAGGTTTCATCCTTGGACTTTTGCGCCGTCCCTGCCAGCAACCGGCGGCGCAATATCCAAAAGGCCCCTGCGATGACGATGACCGATCCGGCGAGGATCGCAAAGCTCCCCGGACCGGGATGGCGAATCGCATTCGTGATTTGATCCACGAATATGGACAGACCGATCAAGCCGGGCAGTTCGCCGATAACCGTACCGATTACAAAGTCCTTCGTCCTGATGTGCGTGGCGCCGGCCAGCACATTGATGACCGTGAACGGCGCCACCGGAATCACCCGCACCGATACCACGGCCAATATGCCGTTTTCCGCCAGACGCAGACTCACTCGATGCAAACGGTTGGAGAGGCGCTCGAGAATCCGGCGGCCTAGGAGACGGCCGATCACGAATGTGAGGATCGCGCTCGACGTCATGCCGATGAACGAGTAGAGGAATCCTTCGACCGGTCCAAACGCCAATACCGTCACGGTGATCAGCACGGTGACAGGCGCCATCACAAGACCGCCTACCAGAAAGCCGGCAATCATCAAGAACGGCGCGCCTGGGCTTTGCCGGAATGCTTCCACATAGCCTAACAACCGTGGGACCTCCAGCCAGTCGCCAAGGGGAGACCAACGCCAAGCCGCCGCCAACGCCAGGGCCGCCAGTATGACTGTCGCTCCTATCACCAGCTGGCGACGCGAGGATGGCGGCTGGTCATCCTCTCTGTCACGTGAATGTGTAGATGGCATCCTGCGTTACACTCCCTTGCGCGATGATTCCGTACCGGAAATCGAACTATCTGAGTTTCATCGATTATACAGACTTTGTGATTCATGGAAGGCCAGGTTTCAAGCGGCTGGACGCCTCGTGAAGAGGTAAGTCCTGTCAGGCCGATCAGGATAGATTGTCCTCCGTAAGACATCATGTCTTCCGTCCGGCGCAGTCCCGTGATCCGAACCAAACGGCCTCTGGTTCTCATAGCGACAGGTATTAGCGCTGAGCCATATAGTTGCGAGATCCGGTCGTGAATGCCGCATACCTGGGATTATGTCCCTCTAGGGTCTCTATCTTGCAATGCCTCTCTCCATTACCGGTCGGTCAATCACTCGATCAATGCAAGGAGGGGGAAATGAAAAGCGCACAGGTTCTCACTGCAGTCCTCATGGCTGGAGGCCTCATAGCGTTCACGGGATCGCCATCCGACGCGCAACATTCAAGCGGCGGAACGTCTCCAAACGTCACTGAGAATCAAGGACAGACAGGATCCAAAGGCACCCAAGGCGTGCCAGGTAGCGGGTGGAATGCCCACAGCGGGTCCGGCTCCGGAATGGGAACGGGAACCGCCTCGGGTGAAGCGAACCCTCCGGAGACCAGCAAGGGAACGGGCTATGGCCTGGAATCAGGGACCCCGTCAGGGAAGGGTATTGGGTCGGGAAGCAGCTCAGGCAGCGGCATGGGCTCCGGCAGCAGTTCGGGATCAAGCGGCGGCATGGGTTCCGGTGGCAGTTCGGGATCCGGCGGCGGCTCAGGGTCCGGAGGGGGCGGCGGCGGTCGTTAGAAACCCCGTTGTATGACAGCATTTGAACTCCCGAGGCAGGAGAAGGTTGCATGTCTCCTGCCTCAAGGAATTGTATGAAGCAGAAACAAGTTACGGAGTTCTCCTTGCCTTCGGCGGATGATCGGTTGAAACAGCAAGGGGATCGATTCTGTTTATCGGTACAGCGACGGTACTGCTTCGGTACGCCGGTTTTACCATTTTGACGGATCCGTTTTTTTTGCATCGCGGGGATACGCGCATTTGGGATATGGGCTGCAATCACGGAGCCGGCCATTCCATTCGAGTCACTCCCGGAACTCGATATGGTTCTGCTGTCTCATCTCCATGAAGATCATTCGATCGCCGGGTCGAACGCTGTTACAACCGACGATACCGATTCTTACCACTCCCCGCGCCGCGGAAGCCCTGCGGGGAAAGGGATTTCACTTTGCTGTTTGATCAGCTCGGGGAGATTGGGGGACGATACGATTCTATCGATCAGGCTCTGATCCACCTCGGATTAACCAGAATACTCGGATTCCTAGTGACGATGGACGGCGAACAGGGCGTAGGGCTGCTGAAGATGTTGAAACCGAAGGTGGCGATTCCGATTCATTACAACGACTATACGGTCTTCAAATCGACATCGGCGGATTTTCAGCGAGAGGTCCGGGATGCGGCATTGGAG
This sequence comes from Nitrospira sp., assembly GCA_020697375.1. The sequence continues at coordinate 8,053 of JAJFBJ010000031.1, forward strand.
ACTAACGTGGAATATCTTCGCCATGGCGACACCTATACGTTCGATGTGCACGCCTCGCCTGTCGCAGGCTTTTAGTCACTCTCGTAGGCCGGCGCCTTGATGCCACGCATTGCCGGCCGCATCGGCCACTTCAGGTTGAAGAAGGAGTATCAGTCGATGGCAACTCAACAACAGCCACCGCAACAGCAGGATCGGCGACCCGGCCTTGAAACGAAGATGACTCCCCGCCCGAAATCGGAGGATCCGAAACACCATGGGACGGGGAAGCTCGTCGGTAAAGTCGCCATCATCACAGGCGGAGACAGCGGGATTGGACGCGCCGTGGCGATCGCCTTCGCACGCGAAGGAGCAGACATCGTGATCGTCTATCTCGACGAACATCAGGATGCCAAGGAAACCACCGCATTGGTGGAAAAGGAGGGCCGCCGCTGCCTCGCGATCGCTGGCGATGTCGGGACCCCGCGATTTTGCATGGAGTGCGTGGATCGCACCCTTCGGGAGTTCGGCCACTTGAATATTCTGGTGAACAATGCGGCCGAGCAGCATCCGCAAGACAGTATTACCAAGATATCTACCGATCAACTGGAGCGCACGTTCCGAACGAATATCTTTTCGTTCTTCTATATGACTCAGGCGGCGCTGCCGCATCTCGGCGAGGGAAGCGCCATTATCAATACGACTTCGGTGACCGCCTATAAAGGCAGCGGGCATCTCCTGGATTACTCCTCCACCAAAGGCGCCATCGTGTCGTTCACTCGGTCATTGTCCCAATCGCTCGCCGAAAAGCGGATTCGCGTCAATGCGGTCGCGCCTGGTCCGATATGGACTCCACTCATTCCTTCGACCTTTCCTGAGGAAAAGGTCGAGACATTCGGCTCCGACGTGCCGTTGAAACGGGCAGGACAACCGGAAGAGGTGGCGCCGAGTTACCTGTTCTTGGCCTCCGACGACTCCTCCTATATGACGGGGCAGGTGCTGCATCCGAACGGCGGCACGGTGGTGAACGGGTAATTTATTCACAACACGACCATTCGATACGACGAAAGGGGGCTCCTATGCCGCGGCGTACGCAGAGCGCGACTCCAAAGTCCACAAATCAGCCATTGTCACTTGATGCAATTCAATTGCTGGAACAGGACCATCGCGCGGTTGAAAGACTGTTCGGCGAATTCCTTACGTCAGACCAGGGAAGCAAACAGGAAACGGCGCAACGGATTTTTAAAGAACTGGAGGTGCATGCCGCTATCGAGGAGGAGCTGTTCTACCCTGCCCTTCGGAGCCAAAGCGATCTGAAGGAGTTAGGCGCACTGGAGCAGGGTGACGGCGAAATCGATGGAGAGAACATCATGGACCAGGCGGAACTCGATGAGTCCGATGAGGATGAGGAGGAAGAGGAATCCGGAGAGGAAATCGGCGAAGACGTCATCGATTCCGTCTACGAGGATCATCAGGCGGTCAAGGAACTCATCGGCCGGCTGAAAGGCCAAGGTCCCGACAGCCCCGATTTCCGGGCAGGCATGGCAGAGTTGAAAGAAATGGTCATGGACCATGTTGAAGAAGAAGAGGAAGTGATATTTGCCGAAGCCAAGCTCAAGCTCGATATTAAAACCCTCGGCAGACAGATGCAGGAACGGAAGCAAGACCTCTTCTTATCAATGGCCTCATAACTTCAATAAAGGACGCAAGGCATGAAACACTATCGGGACACTTCATCACGCAGGGCGCTCTCAGGCGCCGCCATGATCGTAGTCGGGTCGGTCTTCGTTGTTCCGGCGCACAGTTATGAACCGACACAATCAACCGGTACGGGAACCCACCAGGGAGAGGATGCCTCAATGAACACGAAACGCGGCGGAAACACGGGCTCTGGCACAGGCCGCAATGAACACAGCGGCTCGGCCACGGGAGCCGTGCGCGATCCGAAACAGTCGGAACCAGAAGCAGATAAGAATAAAGGATCACAACAGTTAGGATCCCAATCGAGTCACGAAGGCAAGACAGGTGAAAACGAGGGACGGGGGCAGGCCGGCGTCAGAACCGACAAGTAGGTCCATCGTCGGATCAGGCTCGGCCTAAGCTCGTGCCTTGGCGTTGTCAAGATCGGAGTGACCACGAGAGCGCCATGGTCCGCCATTCGAGTGGACCATGGCGCCGCACCTAAGGACGCATACTGGCACGGAGATCACCATGCCGACTTTATCTCGCGAAGAACTGAAATCGGTCATTGCGGAAGGCCAGGGTCCCACCGTATCCATTTTCCTCCCGACCCATCGGGCGGGCCCTGATATCCAGCAGGATCCTATTAGACTCAAGAATCTATTAAAGCAGGCGGAGAGTCAATTGATTACCGAGGGAAGCCGCTCCGTAAACGCGCGAGAGTTGCTGGCTCCGGTGTCGGCGCTTCTCGACGACGCGGCATTTTGGAGACATCAGGAAGAAGGGTTGGCCATTTTCAGGTCCCAGAAGGTCTTTCGCCTGTACCACCTCCCGCTTTCCCTGCAGGAGTTCGTCTCGGTATCGGACCGCTTTTATGTCAAACCCCTCTTGCCGCTCTTGATCAACGATGCCAGATATTACGTTCTTGCCTTGAGCCAGAAGGCAGTTCGCCTTCTGGACTGTTCGCGGGACCGGGTCCAAAATGTCGAATTGCCGGACGTCCCGCAGGGAATGCAGGAGGCGGTCCCTGGACCGGCGCCGGAACTCCAGCATTACTCTCGTCCCGTCGGAGGAAACAGCAGCGCCCGTTTCCAAGGGCATGGTGCCGGCATCGACGATGGCGACGTGGTGAATCTGACCCGATATTTTCACCGCATTCGCGACGGACTGAAGGGCATTCTGAACCATGACCGTTCGCCTCTCGTACTGGCCTGCGTGGAGTACCTGGCCCCGCTCTTTCGGGAAGCCATGCGCGATCGGCATATCCTGGAGCCGATCGTCGCGGGAAATCCCGACGGTCTCACGAATGAAGAGCTTCATGACAAATCCTGGTTCATCGCGGAACCTCATTTCCAGGCGGCGCGAACCATGGCCGCCGCCCAGTACCATGAAGGCATCGCCAAGGGACGGGCCGGCAATTCACTCGACGCGGTATTGCCCGCGGCCTATCAAGGTCGAATCGCCACGCTGTTCGTCCCCTTGGGGGTCCATCGTTGGGGCCGATTCGATTTCGACAGTCTCGCGTTGGAGGAACATGAGCAGGAGCAGCCCGGCGACGATGATTTGATCGAACTGGCGGCCATGCAAACAGTCTTACAGGGCGGGGTCTGCTATGCTTCGAAGCCCGAGGAGATTCCGGGTCAGGAACTACTTGCCGCGGTCTATCGATACTGACAATGATTCCCTGCTGCGGATGTCATCAGGGACCAGCTTCGGGAGGGTGATATGGATCTGCAGATTGAAGGACGCCATACGGGCGTGACGGCGGAATGGAGGGCTGACATCGAGGCGCGCGTGGCGGACCTCCATCCAGGAAAGGACATCACGCATGTCCGGGTCACCCTCACAAAGCACGATCACCGCAAAGCGGAAGATTCATACGATGTTGTGATCGTCGTACATATCCCTGGGCATACCATTACGGCGAGAAAACAGCAGAACAGTTTCGATGAAGCCATCCGGGATACGTTTGCCGCGATAAAAACCGAACTGGACAAAATACGGGAGAAACGCGCCTCGCATGAGGTCCGGACCAGCGCGCCGCCGGAGAGAGGCATTGTGAGCAAGATTTTCCGGGACGAAGGCTATGGATTCATTACCATGGAAGACGGCAGGGAAGTCTATTTTCACCGGAACGCGGTCCATGATATCGCCTTTGAAGAGATCGAGGATGGATTGGAAGTCAGCCTCAATGTCGGACCGGGTGACAAAGGACCCCAGGCGACCACCGTGAACCCCGTGCCTTCGGTCACGCAGTTGTATAGCGATAAAGGTTCGACCACATAAGCCGCCGACCTGATGCCTACGCCGCAAGATCCCAAGTTCACGCAGCTATGCCTCCACCATTTGCGTGAATACTGCTCGTCTCCCGAAGATCATCACGGGAATTTTCCCCGGGCTTCCGCTCCTTCGCCGACATGCTCACAGCATGGCCCGATATGAACCTGAAAGGCCACGACACATGAATGAACCGGACAAGCTCATCAAGCAATGGCCTGGTTCCTCCTATCCGCTTGGCGCTACATGGAACGGCAAAGGCGTGAACTTCGCTCTCTTTTCGGAGTACGCCACGAAAGTGGAACTCTGTTTGTTCGATTCGCCGGATGCTGCAAAGGAAACGGAGCGAATCCGATTCACCGAATATACGGATCATGTATGGCATGCGTACCTGCCGGAGGTGTTACCCGGGCAGCTATACGGTTATCGGGTGCATGGCCCCTATGATCCTTCGAAAGGGGACCGTTTCAATCATAATAAGGTGCTTCTTGATCCCTATGCCAAAGCAATCGGACGGGATGTCAAATGGGCGGACGAAGTCTTTGGTTACCGTCTCGGTGACCAGGAAAGTGACCTCTCTTTCGACGATCGAGACAGCGCGGCCTATGCGCCACTGGCTATGGTGGTGGATACGGCCTTTACCTGGGGCAATGATCGGTCCCCACGCACGCCCTGGCATAAAACCATCGTCTATGAAATGCATGTGAAGGGCTTTACTCAGTTGCACCCGGCCCTGCCACAGGCGCTGCGCGGCACGTATGCCGGGCTGGCTTCGGAATCGGTCATCAAGCATCTGGTCAATCTCGGTATCACTGCCGTCGAATTGGAGCCCGTGCATTATTTCCTGGACGACCGGCATTTGCTCGAACGTGGGCTCAAGAATTACTGGGGGTACAATACACTCGGCTATTTCGCCCCTGTCGGCCGCTACGCCGCCACGCATATACAGCAAGACGCCGTTCAGCAGTTCAAAATGATGGTCGCGGCGCTGCATCAAGCCGGAATCGAAGTCATTCTCGACGTCGTCTACAACCACACGGCCGAGGGCAACCATCTGGGCCCGACGCTCTCCATGCGAGGCATTGATAACAGCGCCTATTACAAGCTTTCCGAACAAGACCGTCGCTATAACATGGACTATACGGGCACCGGCAATTCCCTCAATGTCCGACATCCGCGAACGCTCCAGCTCATTATGGACAGCTTGCGATATTGGGTCACCGACATGCACGTGGACGGGTTTCGCTTCGATTTGGCGAGTACCTTGGCCAGGGGGCTCTACGAGGTCGACCGGCTGGGCGCCTTCTTTGACATCATCCATCAAGATCCGGTTCTTTCTCAAGTGAAGCTGATCGCCGAGCCGTGGGATGTGGGAGAGGGAGGCTATCAAGTTGGAAACTTTCCCGTCCTCTGGAGTGAGTGGAACGGAATTTATCGGGATAACATCCGCAGGTTTTGGAAAGGTGATAGCGGGCTGCTGTCCGACTTCGCCACTCGCCTCACCGGCAGCAGCGATCTATATAAAGACGACGGACGGAAGCCTTACGCCAGTATCAATTTCGTCACCTGTCATGACGGATTCACCCTGCAAGATTTGGTGAGTTACAACGAAAAACATAATGACGCCAATGGTGAAAATAATCAGGACGGCGCAAATGACAACAATAGCTGGAATTGCGGCGTTGAAGGACCAACCGATGATCCGTCCATCAATGCATTGCGAGCTCAACAAAGACGCAATTTCATGACGACCTTGCTTCTCTCCGCAGGCGTCCCCATGGTTCTGGCGGGCGACGAGATCGGCCATACGCAAGGAGGCAACAACAATACGTACTGTCAGGACAATGAAACGACCTGGATTGACTGGAATATGACGGAGGAGCAACGGTCGTTTCTGGAGTTTGTCCGAGCGGTGATCGCCGTCCGCCGGACACAACCGGTATTCCAGCGCCGAAAATTTTTTGAAGGCCGCTGCGTCGAAGGCGCCGACGTGCCGGACATTTCGTGGTTCCAGCCATCAGGCGAAGAAATGACCGATGAGGCGTGGAATGCAGGGTTCGGTCAATGCCTGGGCGTCCGGCTGCCGGGCGACTTGATCGGGGATGTCGATGAACGAGGCGAACCGATCGCCGGAGATTCCATTGTGCTGCTCGTCAATGCACACTATGAGTCCATACCATTTACGGTGCCCTCACAGAACGAAGGCCAAGAATGGGACCGATTGATTGATACGTCCGATCCGTCGGGTGGACAAGTGAACTATAGAGGAAATCAACAGTATGAGCTAAAGGGACGATCGATCGCCGTCTTGCGGGCGAAACCTTTTTCCATCCAAGGCGCTTCCATGCCGGCGACACCCGGTATAGAGGAACGAAAACCCAGGACATCCCAGCAGGTGACCGAGTCCTGATTTACGCCTGAAGGTACATTGGAAGGACTCTCATGCCGTCTGAAATCAGTACATACAGGCTGCAGTTCTGTTGCGGTTTCACCCTCGACGAGGGAGCCGCAATCACCGCATACCTGGCCCAGCTCGGGATCAGCCACGTCTATAGTTCCCCGCTCCTCCAAGCCGGGAAAGGAAGCACGCACGGCTATGATGTGGTGGACCACAGCCGCGTCAATGAAGAACTTGGCGGAGAGCCGGCATTTGAGAGATTCTCCCGGGCGCTACAAACAGAAGGCCTCGGGCTGCTTCTCGATATCGTTCCCAATCACATGGCCATTGGAAGGGACAATCTCTGGTGGTGGGATGTGCTGGAAAACGGTCAATCGAGCCGATACGCGCCTTACTTCGACGTGGAATGGACTCCTCCGGAAAGCAAGCTGCATCATGTCATCATGCTGCCTGTCCTGGCTGACCACTACGGCCGGGTGCTGGATAAAGGCGACATCCATATAGAGCGGCACGAAGGCACCTTCACCGTCCACTATCATGAGCATATGTTTCCCATCGCCCCGCGGTCCCTTCAGTTCATTTTATCACCAGCCGCTTCCGGAGCGGCATCCGAAGAGCTGGGATTCTTAGCCGATGCGTTGGAACTGCTTCCTTCCTCTCATGCGACCGACTGGGTAAGCTTGCGACGCCGCCATAGGGACAAAGGCGTTCTAAAAGGGCTGCTTACCAAATACCTGCAAGAGAACCCCCGCTTGGCGACGGCCGTGGACGGCGCTATTGAGGAGCTCAACCGAGATCCCCAGTCGCTGCATGAACTGCTCGAACGTCAAAATTACCGCCTCGCGTTTTGGCGCACCGCGACGCGAGATCTGGGATATCGGCGGTTTTTCGACGTCAATACTTTGATCGGCTTACGAACTGAAGATGAACGGGTCTTTGCCGACATCCATCAGCGGCTGTTTCAATGGCTGGGCCCGGACGGACCAGTGGATGGGGTTCGTGTCGACCATCCCGATGGATTGCTGGATCCTCAGCAGTACCTTGCCCGTCTGCGAGAGCATGTGCCGAGCCGATGGATCGTAGTAGAAAAAATCCTGATGCCTGATGAACAGTTGCCCGCCGACTGGCCTGTCTCCGGAACAACCGGCTACGATTTCATGAATCAGGTCATGGGTCTCTTCATTGCACAAGAGGGGGAGGAACCGCTGACCCACTTTTATGCCGACTTCGCCGGAGTAGAAAGTATCTTTGCCGATATCCTGCGCGACAAAAAGCGTCAGGTACTGCGGGAGGTATTAGGCAGTGATCTCAATATCCTGACCTCTATGCTGGTAAATATCTGTGAGCGCCACCCGCATCATCGGGACTACACCAGACATGACCTGCACGAAGCGTTGAGGGAGTTACTGGTCAACTTTCCGGTGTACCGGACATATGTCCGCCCTCACCTGGGCAGCGTGGCCCAGGGCGATGAACGGGTCCTGAGCCTTGCACTCCAGGCGGTGGAGACACATCGTCCCGACCTGGCATCCGATCTGTTTGGGTTCATCCGCGATATTCTTCTTCTCACGGTGAAGGGTGATCTCGAAAGCGACTTTGTGGCTCGCTTCCAGCAGATCACAGGGCCCGTCATGGCCAAGGGCGCCGAGGACACTGCGTTTTATTGCTACCACCGCTTTATCGCACTCAATGAGGTGGGAGGCGATCCGGGCCGCTTCGGGATTACGGTAGAACAGTTCCATGCCTGGTGTCGGAACATGCAACGCCATTGGCCGAAAACCCTTCTAGGCACATCGACTCACGATACCAAGCGGAGTGAGGACGTGCGGGCGCGGTTGGTCGTTCTGTCGGAAATACCGGCTCAATGGGCCGAACAAGTCACCGCCTGGTCCAAGCGACATATCCACTATTGGCGGACCTCCCCTCCTGACCATAACTTCGAATATTTTTGGTATCAGACAATGGTGGGTGCCTGGCCATTGGAGCAAGATCGGGCAATACCCTACTGCGAGAAGGCCATGCGTGAAGCAAAGATGCATACCTCATGGACGGATCCACATGAAGACTATGAAGACAACATCACCTCCTTTGTGGCGAGTCTTTATACGGATGAGACGTTTCTGCAGGAGCTCCGCGGTTTTGTGGAAAGCCTGCAACAATATGGACAACTCACGTCGCTCGCACAAACATTGATCAAGTTGACTGCTCCCGGAATTCCAGACCTGTATCAGGGTACGGAGCTCTGGAATTTCAGCCTGGTCGACCCCGATAATCGGCGCCCGGTTGACTTTGATCAACGAAGGCGGTGGTTGCACGAACTGACTGGAATGTCGCCGGACGAAGTTTGGGACCGGCGTCACGAAGGGCTGCCGAAACTGTGGCTCATTCGGCAGGGCTTACGTGTGAGGCAGGAGCGGCCGCAATCATTTGGGTCCGAGGGAGGATATTCCCCTCTCTACGCGCGAGGGGAAAAATCGCGCCATGTAGTGAGCTTCTTGCGGGGGGAGGATGTCATTGTCGTTGCCACCCGCTTATCGCTGAGCCTGAACAATGCGTGGGGCGACTGCGTGATTGACCTTCCCGAAGGGCGTTGGCGGCAGGAACTGACCGGGCAGACGTTCGGAGGTGGTGTTTGCCGATTGGACGACCTGCTGAGCCCGTTCTTCCAAGCACTGTTGTGTAAAATCGGCTGACATCCCACTTGCCGCCCCAACGCTCTAGTATTCCTGGCGCATGATACTAGGGATACAGCCAGGTGGTCCCTGAATCATTTTCTGCTATCTTCGCGGTGGATCGGTAAAACTTCAGCGGAGGATCGAGATGGCCATTGTTCAGCCCTTCTCTCCTATGCCGGACGATCAGCAGCTCATCGTCAGCTAGCGCCCGGATGAGGATCGTCATAACTTCTTCAACCCAAACATGGCCATAAAAAAATCTCTGCCGCCCAAAAGCACAGCGGGCCAGCTTGCCCAGGCAAATGTTCCCCAACCTATTCGAACGTTGGTCGTCGATATCGGCGGGACCGGCATCAAAGCCCTCGTCGTCAACGAAATCGGTGAGCCGGTCGGAGAGCGTGTGCGGGTGCCGACTCCCCGGCGGAAAAAACCGGATGATGTCATCAATGCCATCAAAGCCTTGGCGAGACGAGCCGGCCCTTTCCATCGTGTTTCGATAGGATTTCCTGGTATCGTCAAAAACGGTGTCGTATCCGGAGCGGTGAACCTCGACTCGACCTGGGAACATTTCCATCTCACCAAAACCTTGCACAAAGTGTTTCGAAAGAAACCGGTGCGTGCCGCCAATGATGCGGACATACAAGGCTTTGGCGCGATTTCCGGCAAGGGGGTCGAACTGGTGATCACATTGGGCACCGGCGTAGGCTCATCATTATTCGTGGATGGCCGGCTTGTGCCCAACGTAGAAGTCGGGAAAAACAAGCTGCGCAATGCCGAGCTTGAACGACTCGGCAAGAAACTGTGGAACAACCGGCTCATCAAGGTCATCAACAAGCTCGAGCGCACGTTTCATTACGATAGGCTCTACATCGGCGGCGGTAACGCCGCACTCGTGGACATCGGGGCGCTTCCCGGAAATGTCACCATCATTTCCAACCTGAACGGCTTACTGGGCGGCATCGCATTATGGCGGGACGGCCGGGACCCAGGCGCCCCAACCACAAGCCAGGATTCAGGATAGAAACTCTCTCGCGAACCCCGATGATTATGTTGCGCCGCCGAGGCAATTCCAGCTGACAGCCTATCCTTGCTCGTCCCTCCCATGTACTTGAGATGGAGGCGTGGTGGCTTCGACCGCGGTGAACGGCTCAAGAATTTCATAGGAATGGCGAGAGCCTTTTGGAACCACCCACGAATCCCCGGTCTCCAGCAGGAGCGATTGTCCTTCGATCTCCAGTCGAGCACGGCCTTCAATGACATAACCGACCGCTTCGTAGTCGCGTTGCGTCATAGGCGAGGGAGGGGCGACCGGTAAGGCCTCCCACAGCCGCATGGAAATGTTGATTCCCGAGGCCAGATATTTCTGGCCCATCTCGCCTCTCGGAGAATATTGGGATGTCACTTTCTTTACGCTTCGATCGGCCATAAGCCACCTCATTATTATACCGACGCAGAATAGGCGCACCTAGCCGCAACTGGTTATGCAAAGCGTCAGCCAGAGACCTTCGGCAGACTGTAGAAGAGCGTTCTGGGCAAGAATTCAGGAAGAGGCGACGATAGGCATCAAAAAAGACCCGCCAGCCATCGGTCGAGGGACACTTCTTGTCCTTGTGAAGACAGGTTGTCCCTATTGCCGGTTGCTAGGGTTGCTAGCAGGCTGTTGAAATTATCTCAGCTGCCTCGAAATACCGAACCGCCTCGTCTTACGGGCAGGATCGCAGTGCTCACAGGATGTTCAAAAAGGCCGCCTAGCGCGGCCGCAGCGAGCGAAGAGGCGAAGCGTACCCTTGCGGTACGTTGAGCCTCTGAGCGATGCGAGAACAACGCTGGCGGACTTTTTCAACGTCCTGTCAGGAATGGTCGGTGCTTTTCAAGAAGACGACCGCCAAAGCCGGTAACACCAATGTGAGCGAATGGGTCCGTCCATGAAGCGGAACGGGCGCCGCATGCAGGCCCCCTCCGTTGCCCCAATCACCTCCTCCATACCAGGATGAATCGCTATTGAGCATTTCCTGCCAGTATCCACCGCGCGGAGCGCCGACCCGGTAATTGGGCCTTGGGACCGGCGTGAAGTTGCAGACGACCAGGATGATATCCTTGGTCGAATGCCCTTTGCGGATCAGACTGATGGCGCTGCATTCCGCATCATTCGCATCGATCCATTCAATGCCAGACGGATCCAAATCGCCCTCATGGAGCGCCGGCTCCTGCCGGTAGAGGCGATTGAGATCCGCCACCCAGCGTTGAATGCCGAGATGGGACGCATGCTGCAGTTCCTGCCATTCGAGTTCCCCATCATGCGCCCATTCTCTGCGCTGCCCGAATTCGCCGCCCATGAACAGGAGTTTTTTGGCGGCCTGCGCATACATGTACCCGAACAGGGCGCGCAGATTCGCGAACTTCTGCCATTCATCGCCCGGCATTTTTTCAAGCAACGATCGCTTGCCATAGACGACTTCGTCATGGGACAGCGGCAGGACAAAATTTTCATGGAAGGCGTACAGCATCCGGAAGGTCAAATCGTGGTGGTGAAACCGCCGATGGATCGGATCGGTCTGCATATATTTGAGCGTGTCGTGCATCCATCCCATGTCCCACTTCAGTCCGAATCCTAACCCGCCCACATAGGTAGGGCGCGACACGATCGGCCATGCCGTGGATTCCTCGGCAATCGTCTGCACATCCGGATAATAGCGATAGACTTCCTCATTGAACCGCCGGATGAAGGCGATGGCTTCCAGATTCTCCCGTCCCCCGAAGCGATTGGGAATCCATTCACCCTGTTTGCGCGAATAATCCAGGTACAGCATGGAGGCGACGGCATCCACCCGCAGCCCGTCGATATGGTACTTATCAAGCCAGAAGAGTGCGCTGCTGATCAGAAAGCTACGCACTTCGTTCCGTCCATAATTGAAGACGAACGTTTGCCAATCCGGGTGAAACCCCTGCTGCGGATCGGCATGCTCGTAGAGATGCGTGCCGTCAAAATATCCCAGCCCGTGCTCGTCGGTCGGGAAATGCGACGGCACCCAATCGAGAATCACACCGATCCCATGCTGATGAAGCACGTCGATCAGGTACATGAGATCCTGCGGCGTGCCGTAATTCCCGGATGGAGCGAAATAACCCGTCGTTTGATACCCCCACGAACCGAAAAACGGATGGTCCATCAACGGCAGAAACTCGACATGCGTAAATCCGAGCTGCTGCATATATTCCGCCAACGGCACGGCCATTTCGCGATAACTGAGCGACCGATGCTGCTCCGTGGCCACCCGCCTCCAGGATCCCACGTGCATTTCATAGATCGCCATCGGCGCATTCAGGGCGTTCTTGGCGCGCCTTGTCCGCATCCATTCCGCATCTTTCCAGTCGTATGCGAGGTCCCACACGATAGAAGCCGTCTTTGGGGGGATCTCGTTGAAGAAGGACAGCGGATCAGCCTTGTTTGCGCGGTATCCCAGATGGCGCGAACGAATGTGGTACTTGTACAACGTTCCGACTCCGACATCCGGAATGAAGCCCTCCCAGATGCCGCTGTGCCCGCGTGGCCTCAGGAGATGGCTGTCCTGCCTCCAGTCATTGAACGTGCCGACCACCGAGACCTGTTCGGCCTCGGGGGCCCAGACGGAGAAAAACGTGCCGTTTCGTCCGTGGAGATGCCCGGCATGCGAGCCCATTTTGTCATAGAGGTTGATCAATGATCCTTCATTGAAGAGATACAGATCATCGTCCGTCAAGATCGTCGATTCGGCAGAGGTCATAATAGTCCCTTGCTGGTTTGTCACTGCTCTCCTCCCTCGCCCGGCATTGTCCGGCTCCCTTGTGATCCATCAGGCCGTTTCACTCGATTCTGTCAGCTGCAATATTCCGCGCAGCGGGATCCCCGCCCAGGCCGGCCGATTGTTCAATTCGTAGGATAGTTCATAGAAGGCCTTTTCAATAAGATACACGTCCAGAAGCAGGTTCCGTTCCTCCCTATCCACCGGCCAGAACGAGGCTCCCTGGGCTCCTTGTCCATAGGCGGTCAGAAACGCCGAGCGGGCGGACCGATACCACGCCTGCGCCCATTCATCCCGGTCGATCGAGGGCTGCTCGGCCGGTTGATGATTCACTCGCTGCACGAGCGCGACATAGGCCGCATAGTGGAACGATCTGATCATCCCGGCCACATCGACCATCGGAACCTGCTTGGCGCGCCGTTCAGCCAAAGGCCTGGCCGGTTCTCCCTCAAAATCAATGATGATGAAATCTCCACCCGTATACAACACCTGCCCCAAATGATAGTCGCCATGGCATCGGATCCGCAGCGCCTCTGGATTCCTTGCGGTGAGGGCGCCGAGCCGGGTGACCAGCGTATCTTTCCTGTCGAGAACGAGCGCGGCTCGTTCGCCGTCGTCCTTCCCGAGGTCGGTGAAGCGGTTGCGCAGCAATGCCAGCGACAGCTCGATGGATCGGCTGATTCGATCATGGACCGTTTGCCAGTAGTCCGCTGTGCATCGCTCCGGCATGAAAGCGGGATCATCCCTGCCCTCTGCAAGAGCGACGTGCAATTCGGCGGTGCGGCGGCCCAGCATCCCGGCCATGCGGTCATATCCGGCCTGGCCGGACATGCTGCCCTTCCCCAGGCGGTCAGCGTCCTGAGCCGCAGGGGCCGCCATGGCAACGGCGCCGGTGGTGGACCTGTCCATCGTCCGTTGTAGTTCCTTCAACGTGTATTGCCAGGCATCGCCTTGATTCTCAACGAAGGAGTGAAGGATTGCGATGGTCGCCGGCTCTTCCTGACCACGAACGTATTCGAACGCTCCAAGCACCGTCGGGCTGTGAGAGAACTGTCGCGCCGTCAGGGCACGGCCGATTTCCAGATCCGGATTGACTCCTCGCTCGGCCCGCCGGTACAGCTTCATGATGGCGCGGCGTCCGAACTTCACGGACGTATTGCTCTGCTCGGCCTTCATCACCGAGGGAACAGCGGAAGCCGTATCGAAGGGACTTTCCCGAAAGGCTGCATTGGCCGTCGCAATCAATGTGCCCTGATGGCCGGAAAAACGAGATTCCTGTCTGATGGCCTCAAGCATAGCCCCGGCACAGCTCTCGTCTACAAGCGCATCATGCAACAGTCCCCGACATTCTCCATTCGCCGACGACAGGGCGATCGGCATGATGACCGCCTCCGGCGCAGTTTGTTCGAGCCGCGCCGCCGCCTCATCGAACGCCGCGGACAAGGGCATGTTGTATGTTTCGCTCCCCCCGTCAGAATAGGCTACTGCGATGAAGGCCATGACGATCGTACTACCCTCCAGGTGAAGCGGAATGGTATCGATGACCAGCGTGGATTGGATCCGGCGCGCCTTGCCCCCGAACCATCGAGCCTTGCCAAGGAACTCCGGAAGTCCCGCTTCGAGCGAGGCCACCAGATCCCTGTCGAATAGGCGCTCCCAGTTATCTTTGACAATCACCATCGTCGCGCTCTCCTGCAAGATGCAATTGGTTGGTTCGCCGCTATGATGCCGCTCGGGCCATCGCCCGATGGAGAACCACGCCCGTCCGTTACATGAAATAGTCGAAGTTCTGCTCGGTTCTCTGATCGCTTCGCACCAGGAATATGTGGGCAGGCACGGAATGCGGGTTCAGCTCCACATAATTGTGCGGCCCTTGCCAGAGATAATGCGCGTCTGTCAGCAGATCCACGACCTGAAAGGATCGGTCCGGCTGCAGTCCCAAGGCCTTCAGATCGAGATGTACCCAACCGGAATGGACATGGTGCTCGCTCAGATTCACGATCATGAGCAGGACGTTCTCCCCGTCCGCCGATCGTTTGCTATAGGCCAGCAGGTAGTCATTGTCCAGGGTATGGAAGGTCAGGTCGCGATCCTGCTGCAGAGCAGGATTTTCCCGGCGAATGCGATTGATCCGGCAAATGAATTCCCTCAGGCTGTCCGGCCGCTCGAGATCCCACCGGCGAATGTCATATTTTTCGGAATCGAGGTATTCCTCACTGCCCGGCCTTTGCGCGCGATGCTCGAGTAATTCATAGGCCGGTCCATAGATCCCATAGTTGGCTCCCAGTGTGGCGGCCAGGATGAGCCGGGACATGAACGCGGGACGCCCGCCGTGCTGAAGTTGTTCGGTCAGAATATCAGGCGTATTGGGCCACAGATTAGCCCGAAAGAATTCGCGCACCTCGGTTTTCGTGAGTTCGGTGAAATACTCGATCAATTCCGCCTTGGTTTGCCGCCAAGCAAAATAGGTATAGGACTGCGAAAATCCCAGCTTGGCCAGGCGGTACATCACTTTGGGGCGTGTAAACGCCTCCGCGAGAAAGAGCACGTCCGGATAGTCTCGCTTGATGTCGGCGATCAGCCATTGCCAAAAGGGGAATGGTTTCGTATGGGGATTGTCCACGCGAAAAATCCGAACACCTTGAGCGATCCAATGCAACAGGACCGCTTTCAATTCGGCCCAGAGAGCCGCCCAGTCATCGGATTCGAAATTCAGCGGGTAGATATCCTGATATTTTTTCGGAGGATTCTCGGCATACTGAATCGTGCCGTCAGGACGTTGCACGAACCAGTCAGGATGCTCTTTGGCATAGGGATGATCGGGCGAACATTGGAAGGCGAGATCCAATGCGATTTCAAGTCCCTCTTCCTTGGCTCGAGCCACCAACCGCCTGAAATCCTCCAATGTGCCAAGGTCGGCATGTATGGCCGTATGGCCGCCGTCGCTTGAACCGATGGCCCAGGGACTGCCGATGGCATCAGGCCCTCCGTCCGGCTCATTGTTCGCGCCTTTCCTGGCCGTGCGACCGATGGGATGGATGGGCGGGAAATACAGCACATCGAACCCCATCCCCGCGACATAGGACAGGCGGGCTTCGCAATCTTTGAAGGTGCCATGACGGCCCGGCTCCGAAGCACAGGAGCGGGGAAACAGTTCGTACCAGGCGCTGAATCCGGCCCTGTCGCGATCCACAAGCACTGCAAACTCGCGGCCATAATCGGTCGGCCACGGGCGTTCCGCCCAACGCGCCATGCAATCCGTCAGGTCCGGCGCCGTAATCAGATCCAACAACCGCTCCGGTTCTCGTTCCTCCTGCATCGCGGCTGCCATCGTCTTGAGCCGCTCGCTCTCCTCTTTCTCGGCGCGTTCTGCGGCTCGTCGTATCAAATCCCGACCGATCAGGATGTCCACCGTCACATCCTGTCCTGCCGCGATCCGCTTCCGCATGTCGCGTTGCCACGAGCGAAAATGATCCACCCAGGCCGCCACGGTATAAAAATAGAGGCCGAGTTCCGCCACGTCGAATGAGGCGCGCCAACGGTCGTTCTCCACAAACGTCAGGGGCAGATCCCTCCACCCGATTTCTGCTGCGTGGCGGCAACGAAGGATGCCGGAAATTTCATCATGGCCATCCGTGAAAATATCCGCCTCCACCACGACGGTTTCCCCCCGGACACGCTTGATGGGATACAGCCCGCCATCGACCTCGGGACGGACCCGTTCGATGACCACACGACGGCGTCCATCCTGATCCGCAACGATTGGAGCGACAGCAGTTTGCGAAGCCTTCTTCGATTTCGGCGCTTCCGCCGTGGCGGGATTTTGTGCCTTTTTTCTCGATTTCATACGTGATTCAGCTCCACTTTCTCAGTACTCCAGCCAATTTCTCTCGGCGCGCCATTACAGGTGGGTCAACTCATCGAACTTCTCTTCCTTGCTGCGACCGAGTCGCCGTTCGATGGTGTCACGCATGATATGACGCGCGCCAAGTCCCACGGCCAATGCAAGTGCAAAGACTGCGCCGCCGAAGGTGATGGAGAAGGCGGAGATGACGATCTCCTTGGCAATTCCCAACTGAGTCAGCACCATCGCGAACGTGAAAATCAGAATCCCCCAACGGACCAGATTCGACACGATGCGCGCTTCTTGCAACTGCGAATTGACTGCTGCGATGAGCGCGGCCTCGGCCAAGAAATTCGCAGCCAGAACGCCGATCAATAACACCAGCGACGCCGCGAGGACATTGGGAAGAAAGCCGACGATCTGGCTGATCAAATTGGCGGTTGCCGGTAGATTCACGGCATCCACGCCCATGAAGGCGAAGAATAGAAAGACGATCCAGAACAGCACGCGGCTGATGACGATGGATACCGGTTGTTTGATGCCGGCTTGAGCCAGCGGTTTGTTCATGCCGAACCGGTCGCACAGTCGATCGAAACGGAAGGCGGTCAGAAGCCGGACGGCCAACAGCTTCACGAGCCAGGCCGCCACCACCCCCAGGACCAGGAAGGTCACCAGTGCCAGTAATCGAGGCAGGACCAGCACGATTTGCATGATCGTGTCTCGGAACCCGGTCACCATGGTGTCACGCCAAAGATCACTCATCCCGCCACCTCCATCGCTCCGTTAGATAGGGCTTCATCACTTCGAAACGCCGGCAGAGCGATTCGACGGCCCTGTCCACCTGTTCGTTATTACCCTGCTGCGTGTCGAGCACGAAGGAAGCGGTCCGGCCTAGATATAAGGGAGTCAGCGATTTCAGCAGATGCTCCCGATGCAGCACTTGGTCGTGATAGGCCAGTGCAAACTCATAGACGACCTGTACCCAGAGATCGTCTGAAAAATGGAACTCCTCCGAATCCTGGAGTCCCAAGGTCAGCACCTGCCCCAGGGTTTCCGGTGATAGAATCACTTCCCACAAGGGAAGCAGGTCCCGCACGCCCTGCTTCGCCGCGCTCAGCATGCGGCCGACCTGGACAGGCCCCGTGAGCGGCGCGTATTCCGAAGCGCCGTAGAGCGGGACATCGATGGAATCCTGCGTCTTTTCCCAGGCCGGCTCGTAATCCTCCATCGAATAGAAAATAGACCCCACCGCCGAGGCCAGCAAGCTGGCGAGATCCGCTGAGCCCAGCTTGGATTCCTGGTCCATCACTCCGACAAATGCGTGGCAGACCTGATACTCCTCCGCCAGAGCCACGGCGGTCATCCAGCCATCGAGGCTGATCCGGCCCGTGTCCGGCGACCAGAAAGGCTTCTTCAGCAATTCGCGGGCCAGTTTTCCAGATAATCCATAGCCGCCTCCGCTTGGATAGCGCAATCGTTTCCCATACAGCGCGCGGATCAGCGGATAGAGAAGATTCGTCACGAGCGTGCCTTCATATCGATGCCGGCGATAGAGTGGCACGACATAGTCCATCCCGTCTCGATAGATCGGCTGTCCCATCGATTGAATCCATTGGGGCGAAAGCGAACGCAAGTTTCCTTCCAGAATCAGGCAGGTTGAGGCTTGCAGCTCTTGCGCCGTTTCGCAGAGACGACGAACTGATTCCTCTCGTCCCGACAGGCCCTTGTCGGCGGGAGGCTGGTGAGAACGGCCCGCCGACACCGGGACGATGCGCAGTGGCACATATCCAGCGGCCATGCGCTCCATGATTTCCAACGTCCCATCCTGTGAGCCCCCGTCGCAGTTCACGATCATGGCGGATACTCCGCCGAAGGATTGCTGCAGTCCTTCCACGACCGCTTTGATAAGCTGTTCAATGGTCCCGGCGTTATTCAGCGTGAGCACTCCCACGACGACATCCGCGGTCACGGCCTGCCGGGCCGATCGCTCACCTGGTTCACTCATAACGGACTGGTCAGCCATCGATTCAACCGTGAGGCGCCAGACCTACGGCCTGGAGCACTGATCTGGACAGAGCTTCGGTGAGTCATTTCCATGGCATCTTCACAAACTCGTAACCCATAACTTGGAATTCATTATTCAGAACTGAGACATCGCTCAGCCTCACTGCTTCGGCGTGATCTTCAGCAGGGTCAAATAATCGGAGAGCTGCCTGGTGATCAAAAAGTTCCGGCGAACATGCTCGCGCCCGGCGGCTCCCATGCGGTTGATCAGCCCCGGATTATTCAGCAAATGGCGCATGCGAAAACCGGCACCCTCCACCGAATGCACGACATAGCCCGTCACCTCATCGATGATCTGCGTGGAAACACCGCCGGCGGTTCCACCGACGACCGGCTTTCCCTTCCACATGGCCTCGGATACAGTCACGCCGAATCCTTCCTTGATCGACTTCTGCAGCACGATGGTTGCGACCCGCTGCAGCGCGTTGATCTCCAGACCGGCTTCGGGCGGCAGCTGAACCAGGTGGATGTCGGGATCCCGGCCCACGACCTCCCGCAATTCGGCCAGGACGGCCTCCCCTTCAGGATCATGCATGACACCGGCCCCGGCCAGTACCAACTGGCAATCATGATGCCTTTTGACAATGCGGTAAGCGCGCACGGCGCCGACCGGATCCTTAAACCGCTCGAATCTCGCCACTTGCAGCAGGATGGGTTTGGTACGGGGAATACCGAGCCTGTCCAGGATCTGATTGATCTCCAAGCGCGACATGTCCCGGTTCTTAGGACTCAACGGATCGATCGACGGATAGACCAAAAACTTGGGGATCGGCAGTCGTTGGGCAAAATCCGACAAAGAAAAAATGGCCGCGTCATACTTCAGGACGTACCGCCTCAGAAAAGTCCAGGCGCGGCGTTGCGGCTGCGCCAGATCGAGGTGGCAACGCCATAACCAGGACCCGCGGCCCCTATACTCGACCAATCCGGCCGGCTGATGATCGTGAATCATCACCATGTCCGCTTCCAGATTGAGCGCCTTTGCATTCCGCTCGTTGATGTCCCGGTAGGTCCGGAACATCTCTTCGGTCATTTTCTCATCCCGACCCTGCAGCGCATTGGTCAGGCGATTGATCGCCGCAAAGAACTCCTGGCTCCCCGCCATGACTTCCCATCTGGTTTCGATTCCCAACGCCGCCATCATGGGCACCAAGCGACGAAGGACCTCGGACATGCCGCCGCCGTACCGCACCGCATTTACGTGCAGCATGCTCCTGCCCTTGACGAGATCACTCAGTCGGTACAAAAAATCGACGGTTCCCTTGGGAGAAACCTCGCGATATTCATCCAATGCCGTGCTCATCCCATGCTCTCCGTTTCCGGATGATCCGCTATCAGACGCCGTCAAATGGCGCTCCAATCCATGTTATAGGCGCTGTCCCAGGAACGGACCGCCGGCAGACAAAACCAATAGGACCCATAGGGCCCCAGACTCAGCATATAGGGAGCATCGCCGATCTGAGGAAAACGGGAATCGCCGAACAGCTCGATGGGAACGATGCCCTTGAACCGGGCGAGCGCCAATTCGACCGCCTGGGCGGACTCCGCCAGGTTATGGACGAGCAGCACGGTTTGGTTCTCATACGTGCGCACGTAGGCCAGGATTTTTTCGTTTGCCGGACTCAGGAATTCGAGCGTTCCCCGGCCGAAGACTCGATACTTTTTCCGGATGGCGATCATGCGGCGCATCCAATGGAGCAGCGAGTGCGGCGTCTGCTTCTGCGTATCGACGTTGATCGATTGGTATCCGTACAGCGGATCTGCGACCAGCGGAAGAAACAATTTGGACGGGTCGGCCTTGGAAAATCCGGCATTGCGGTCCGCGGTCCATTGCATGGGCGTCCGAACGCCGTTGCGATCGCCGAGATGGATATTGTCCCCCATGCCGATTTCGTCGCCGTAATAGATAATCGGAGTGCCCGACAGGGTGAACACGATACTATTGAGCAACTCGATCTTCCGCCGGTCGTTTTCCAGCAGCGGGGCCAGCCGGCGCGCAATCCCGATGTTCCGGCGCATCTGCGGGTCGCGGGCATAGGCGTAATACATATAGTCGCGTTCCTCGCCCGTGCACATCTCCAGGGTCAGCTCGTCATGGTTCCTGAGAAAGACGCACCATTGGCAATTATCCGGGATCGGCGGCGTATGCTGGAACATGTCGAGGATCGGCCTGCGGTCTTCGCTGCGCAACCCCATAAATAAACGCGGCATGAGCGGGAAATGAAAGGCCATGTGGAATTCATCCCCGTTCCCGAAATACGGCCGCACGTCACTCGGCCATTGGTTGGCCTCCGCCAGAATAATCCTCGTGCTGTAGCGTTCGTCGATGCGCCGGCGGATATCTTTCAGATAGGCATGGGTCTCCGGCAGGTTTTCGCAGATGGTCCCTTCGCGTTCGAACAGGTAGGGCACGGCATCGCATCGGAAGCCGTCGAGACCTTGATCCAGCCAGAATTCCATGACTTCGATCATGGCCTGTCGGACGGCGGGATTGTCGTAATTGAGGTCCGGCTGGTGGCTGAAGAAACGATGCCAGAAGTAGGCTTGCGCTTCTGAATCCCAGGTCCAATTGGATTTTTCCGTGTCCACGAAAATGATGCGCGCCTTGTCATACTTGCGGTCCGTGTCGCTCCACACGTAGTAGTCGCGGGTCGGCGCCTGCGGAGAACGCCGAGCTTCCTGGAACCAGGCATGCTGGTCGGAGGTATGGTTGAGCACCAGATCGGCGATGACCCGCATTCCTCGCCGATGCGCCTCGCTCAGCAAGCGCCGGAACACGTCGGTGGACCCATAGGAGGCCGCGATGCTGTTGAAGTCGGACACGTCGTATCCGTCATCGCGAAGCGGAGAGGGATAGAACGGCAATAACCAGAGACAGTCGACCCCTAACCATTCGAGATAATCGAGTTTCTCGATCAGGCCGGCGAAATCCCCGATGCCGTCCTCATTGCTGTCATAAAATGCCCGGACATGCAGCTCATAGAAAACCGCGTCCTTGTACCACAAGGGATCCTGATTCAGCATGGCAGTGACTCGCAATAGAACGACAATGATTTAACAACGGGCAAGATCTTCTTATCTCTTCGCCCCTGAGCCTACCGAGACAGCTCTTTTCCCATGGTACGTGGAGCTTCTGAGCAAAGAGAAAACGCCGCTCGCGACTTTTCAGCATCCCGTCAGGCTTGCGTAATGAACTCGTCGCATGCCGTTATCAGACTCGATCGGAGACGTTCAAGACTTCCCAGGTATGGATTGATCGATCGGATGCAATCAGCCAGTTTCAGCAGTCCGAGGCTCGACCGGATCCAGGAGGAGAAGTCGCTCTCTTCTCTCCCTAACCTGAAGTGCGCTTCGAACATATGAAAGTAAATGGCGCTGACGTCCACTTCGCCCACCGCTTTTCGAAATTCCGCGAGGGTACGGGCCTCGGGCCCGATCGGCACTTCAAGAATCCGGGATCGTTTGAAATGAAAGGGCCGGCCGAACACCACCCGCGGGATGACGGACATGCGTGAGAGATGGTCGTCGATGACCGAAATAATTTCCTCCCGCAAGTCCTCAAGGTTCGGATAGTCGAACGGATCGATGACGGCCAGCCGTTCACCCAGGACGTGGTCGCCGATCTGCCTCACGACCCACTGCGCGAAGTCGTTGGGATAGGCCCGCTCGATGAAGCGATGCCGGAGAAAATAGCTATGAGTATGAAAATGGATGGAATCGAGAGGAACTTCCTCGACGAGCGCGGCCAGTTCCTTTTCGTCATCCGCCTGCATGCCCAAAATTTCCTGCAGTTCGCTGCAGCCGATGAACGTAAATGAGGATTCCGCAATTGTATGGACTGGATGTTGGCTCACTCGGCTCCGATCCGTCAGGAGAAATCCACCTGCCCCATGATATCCCGCGGCAAGATAGCATGCATTCGATAATTCGGCCAATCATCGTTTACTGAAATCAACGGCCCCTGGTCAGTATAGACTTCCGTTTGTTTCCTTGCTGCTAGGGAAAATCCTTGGGGAGTGATGCTCCGGCACGTATGGATCCGACATCTTGTCCCCGACTAGACAGCCTGTCCTTCGGCAAGCTCCATCGAGTGACTACCGCTTCTGTGATCGTTCTTCCAACCTCGCATCATTGTTGGGCTCGCTGCGTGGATCGCTGCGGACCATATCTTGCTCCTGCCATCCCAAGATGACGGAGACGAATTAAACGACTGATCAGAGCATGAAACAGGAACAGGAAAGGAGCCATCTTATGAGAGGACCGATACACACAACACTGATCTCAACGGCCTTAGGCATCTCGTTGCTGGCCATACCGTCGCTTTATGCAGGCCATCGCGATGACCTGGCAAACAAGCCGCTCACGAATTCCGAGCGCGCGCAACTGCCGTCGAACAATCTCAGCGGCGGATTCTACGAGGACGGTCATAAGGCCGACGATTGGTTCTATGACTATTACGAGAGTTCCGGCGCCACCCGCATGAACGATCGCATCAGCTCCCGCAGTGCGAGCCCCCCTTTGGCGGATGCGGCTATACCGTCCGATGAGTCCCGCTTTGCGAGCCGGACATCCGACCGGGGAATATCCTTTCAACAGTATTATGACGAGCCCTGGTTTTATGACGAGCGTGATCCTGCTTACTTCATGCCGGCGACCAGAGCCCGCGAAGACGCCTTCAGCTCGGCCGGCCGGGACGGCGAACTGATTGAGGGAAGCATCGACGCGGTCAAGCAAGTCCGCAATCGGAACAGCGGCGGGCAGAATACCGTGGTTCTGATGAGGAAGGCGGATGGTAGCCCCGTTATCAGTGACCTGGGCCCCACCCAGGACACGCTTGATCTTGCGCTGACGGAAGGTGTTACCGCCAGTATCAAGGGACAGCGCGAGGACGTCGGCCCCTTTTCCGTTTTAATGGCGAATAACATCAGAGCCGGGGTGAAGCGAGTAACCCTCGATCGCGGCTACGGGACGCAGGCAGTCGATAACCGCCAGGTCGAGGGGTCCATCGAGCATTTCCGTGCCATCCCGGTACGTCAAACCGGCCAAACTCATCAGACAGCAGCGGTACGGACAGCTGACGGCCGCATGGCGCTTGTGGATTTCGGGCCGAATACGGCCGACAATATTCTGGCCAATGCGGCGCCCGGAGATCGCATTGTGGCAACCGGCCCGGTGGTTCAGATCGGCAATTATCCCGTGATGTTCGCGAACCGCTTGTCGATGAACGGCGGGATTCCGGTCCGCGTCGCGCGCCCCGATGGGGAGTATGTTCCCCCGGCCGGCCGCCATATCACGACCGCACAGCAGGAATTCGTTAATCCAAGTTGCGTCGGCGGGGGGTGCGAGGGGAACACCATCAATCCTTCCCTTGCCAGGGATGCGCACAGTAACGCAATGGACGGGACGGTGCGGTCTGAACGTCGGTAGCGGTAGGAACAGACTCCACCCGGCGATGGTTTGGGGGCGGCCAAAAGCCGCGTCCCAAACCATTGAACGGGACTATCGATAACCTCCAATACATCCACGTAATTGCCTGAGGTACGTCCATGATCGGATGGATATTTTTTGGATTGTTCGTCGGGATCGTTGCAAAATTGCTCATGCCGGGAAGGGATCCCGGAGGCTTCATCATCACCAGTCTGCTCGGGATAGGCGGAGCACTCACGGCGGGATATATCGGGCGTTTCCTGGGATGGTATGGGGAAAACGATCCGGTGGGTTTTTTCATGGCCGTCGGTGGAGCGGTGCTGCTCTTGCTTGCCTATCGTATGATCGCCAATCCGAAAACGGCCTGAGGGCGGAGCTTCGTTTTTTGGTCCGGTCCAGACAACTTGTCCCAACCCTAGACAATCGGTCCTTCTATCCCCGCCTGGTATTGCGCTACGGTGGTGGGGCAGACCCCATATTGGCGGAATCAGCTTCTCCCTGGTCCGGTTGTGCGCTCGCGCAACAAGACAAGTCATGGCCTTATATTTGCACCAGGGTTTCTCCGAAGGATACGAATCGATTTGGAAGGGGTATGCATGTTTGCCAAGCCGGCGCTCCCGACGTTCATTCAGATCGAACCGGTAGGCCAATGCAATTTGTCCTGTGTCATGTGTCCGGTGCATCTACGCGACGACGGTCCCTCCGGCCCAATTCCCCTGTTCATGCCGTTCGAACAGTTCATGTCGCTGCTTGATGGATTTCCCGGCTTGAAAGAACTGCGTTTGCAGGGACTCGCCGAGCCGATGATGCATCCGCGTTTCTTCGACATGGTCTCCCATGCGGACCAAAGAGGGATCGCGGTAAGCAGCAATGGCAACATGACGCTCCGCGAGAAAGAATTTGTAGAATCATCCCTCTCTCCCGCCTCAGGAGCCGGCTGGATCCGGCAGGCCACCGGAGCTCTGCGCCTCATGCGCCGTTTATAGAGGAGTATTTTAATAGCGCCGTTTGAAATGTTCACTTCACTGTCCCTTTGTCATCCATCAGGAGGTCCTATGGCACATCTACGTGGCGGAATCAGAACAGACTCAATGTCAGGACATGAACG
>JAJFBJ010000243.1 GCA_020697375.1 Nitrospira sp.
GAAGTTCCTAACGAGACGAACCATGCCGGTTTCTCTTCATCCCGCGTGAGAAACTTCACGTGGTCGTGCGGCCGCTTAGTCCGTGCGTCGGCGATGAGCCGGTCCAAACGCACGGGGGTCATGACCGTGACATGCTCAGGTGGTTCGACCGCTTCGCCGAGCAGAACCGCAAGCTCGTCGCGAAACACCAACGGCAGTCCCGTAAGACAAAGCAGAAGCAAGAAAACGGTACAGAGCAGGCTGGTCCACTTGTGAACCAGGTACCAGGCTCTGAATGTCTCGATCGTCACGGCATGCTTCCAGGGTTTAATAAAACTCCAACTTGACGGATCCCAGGAACGTGAGCGGCGCTCCCGGAAACGCGGCGGCAGCCCGGCCTCCTCCTCCGCTGTAGAAATACTCCTGGTCGAGCAGGTTCTGCACGTTCAGTTGTGCGATGAGGTTTGTATGGGTGAACAGATCCGGTTTCCGATAATAGAGCGCCATATCGGTCCTCACATAGCCGGGGAGCGTAAAGGTATTGCCGATGTCACCGGCTCGTTCGCCGACGGCAAAGAGGCCGGCGCCGACCCCGAAGCCCTGGAGGAAGCCCGCTTGAAAATCATAGGTGGTCCAGAGGCTGCCCGTGTGACGAGCGATCAGCGGAATGCGGTTTCCGACCTGAATTGTCGTATCCGCGGCGACTCTGGCGTCGGTATAGGCATAGGTGGCGATGACCTTCCACCCCGTCAGCAATTGCGCCGTCAGATCGAATTCGACGCCCTGGCTCCGTTGAGCGCCGGTTTGAACGAAGAAGAGCGGGTTGGTCGGGTCCGTCGCGAGGGCGTCCTTCTTTAGGATGCGGTAAAAGGCCAGGGTTGAGGTCAAGCGGCCCGGCACGATTTCGGTTTTGACGCCGGCTTCGTATTGCGTTCCGGTCGTCGGTTTGAATTGGTTGCGCGCCGCCGTAAAGGGGCCAAAGTTCGGAATGAACGACCGGGTGACGTTGGCATAGAGCGCGACCTGCTGTACCGGCTGATAGGTCACGCCGATGCGGGGACTGAAGGCGTAATTTTCCGCAGTGGTATCCGCGCCCACGACCGTGCTGTGCTGGTAGAAGTAATCGCCGCGCGCGCCGATCAAAACGTGGAGGTTATCAAGCAGCGATATTTGATCCTGGACGTACCCGCCGAGGGCATTCGCGAAGCTTTGGCTGAAGGGCGTTCGGTTCAGATTCGGCGCGCCGGTTTGGCCATAGACCGGATTGAAAATGCTGATCGCACTGAACGGCACTGCGGCCTGATCGTAGGAGGCATACTGTCTTCCGGCTTCCACACCGGTCAGCAGGTTGTGGGAGATAGAACCGGTCGTGAATTTTCCGATCAAATCGTTTCGCCAGTAGTAGCTGGAGATCGGCGCCGCCTGATCGAAAAAGAATCGCGAGATCGACTGATTGTCGGGCGAAACTCCCAACCCGACGGTTCGATAGGCTGTCGCCACGGATCTGTCGGCCCTGAATCGACTCTCGATGCGCCAATTGCTGTTCAGCCGGTGTTCGACCGCCAGGCCGGCGCGCCCTTCCTCAAACCGCATCGTATCGAATCGCTCGCCGAAGAAGCGGCTCAGAGGGATCGGCGCCAGCCCGCGTCCGATCGCAGGGATGCCGAAGTCGGCCGTTCGACGGTCTCGGATGTATTCGCCGTCGATGGTGACGGTCGTATTGCTGCCGGCTTTCCAGGTGAAGACGGGCGCGACAAAATACCGCTGTCCTTGCACGTGATCCCGAAAACTGTCCGTATTTTCATAGGCGCCATTGATGCGGAAGAGCAACGTTTTGCTTTCATTCAGCGGTCCGGTTGCGTCGATCATGGTCCGATAGTATCCGTAGCTGCCAACGATCTGATCGATGGAGGCATACCGCTCGGAAAGCGGCTGTTTGGTCAGAATGTTGATGATGCCGCCCGGCTGACTTCTGCCGTAGAGCACCGATGCCGGGCCTTTGAGCACTTCAATCCGCTGGATATTGGCGACGTCCCGGAAGGTGAGCGCCTGGTTCTGATCGTCGTTTCGAAGATAGTTCTTGAAATATCCGCAGGGGAATCCGCGGCAATACGCGACATCGGCGGCGATACCGGATTGTCCGACATCGCCCAGCGCCATTCCGCTCACGTTCCGTAGCGCCTGTTCCACGCGAACGGCTCGCTGGTCGTCGGTTCTCGTGGCCGTGCTCGCGTCTTCCGCGACATAGTTCGACGCGTCGGCATCCCGCTCGCGCACCTCTTTCACGACGATCTCCGGTATTTTCACCGGTTTCGGTGACGCCGTAACGTTGGCCGCGGCTTCTGATGAGTGCAGGGATTCTTCGCTTCGAGGTGGAGTGGCCGGTAGAGCGGGTGCCGGCGCGGCGCGTTCGACCGTCACGGTCTGTTCGTTGGCAAAACGAAACTGCAATCCCGTTCCGGCAAGTAACCGCTGCAGGGCCTCCAATGGCGTACGAGATCCTGATACTGCCGAAGACGTGAGTCCGGCGGCGAGATCGGCTTGATAACTCACTTGCAGGCCGGTCGTAACGGCGAACTGGTTCAATGCGCTGGTTAATGATTGCTCTGGAATATTGAACTCTATGGCGGTCTGGTTCGTGGAGGTCTGAGAAACCTGGGCCGCCTCCGTAGAAGCGTGGCTGGGTGGCTGCAGATAGGGGATTGTCATGAACGAGACGAGGCACCCGGCGGCCATCGTCTTTCGAAGGCCTTCGCCCCACGCACCAATGATGCCTTGATTCATCCGACTCCTCCTCTTTCCATCAGGGTGGGTACTCCCCATTGCCGGGGTGATGTCGTACGTGGCCTTGACGGATGAAGTTGGAAACTCCTCACATCACCGCGCAAAGTTTTTTTGTTGATTGAGACGGGCAAGGCGCCTGGCGGCCGAGACTCAGCGGAAGACGACGAAGCGGTCGGTCAGCCGCCTCATGTGTACGGGAAACGTTTGTGTCAATGTGGTGAGAATGTGCGCCGTATCGGCCAGGTTATACGTTCCGCTCACCCGGAGCGGCGCTAACGTCTGATTCCAGAGACCGACATAGCCGGAGTGATAGCGGGCAATCTCCTCCAGCACTTCGGAGAACGGTATGTTATCAAACATCAGACGACCCTGGACCCATGCCGATGCCGCATCGGCGTTGACGGAGTGAACCGATGTGATGCCATTATGGACTACCCGAGCCTGCTGTCCGGCGGTGAGTGAAATCGTGGCGTCGCTGTGAGCAGTAAGCCCGACTTGAACGACTCCTTCCAGTACTGTGATGTAAAGCTCATCCTGCCGTTCTCGAAGGAGAAACGAGGTCCCCACCGCCTTCGTCATGACGCCGTGGTATTCGACGATGAAGGGTCTGGTCTTGTCCGGCTCTACCCGAAACAGCGCTTCGCCTTTGAGAAGTGTGACGCGGCGAATGTCCTCTTTGTAGGCGGTGGCCACCGCACTTCTCGTGTTGAGGATCACCGTGGATTGATCCGCGAGGAGGAGCGTATGGCGTTCGCCGGTCGCGGTAACGTAATCGGAGCGGAGGTGTAGGGGTATATCCCATTGAAACAGCGCCACGGCCGTCACCAGCAAGACGACCGCCGCCCCAGCTAGAATGCGGGGCCACAGACGGTGCCATGAACTCGGCGATTGAGCAGCATATGATGTTTTTCCGTCTATTTCGATCGCTGCGTGAAAAAGTTCCGGATCCTCCCAGAGCGCATCAATCTCCCGAAACGCTCGCTCGTGAGCGGGATGCTGATCAAGCCAGGACTCAAAGGCGGCCTGCTCATTGGCGGACATGCGGCCGGAACGGAGCCGTGCAAACCAGGCGAGCGCTTGATCGGATCCATCCTGTCCCGTCCCCGGTCGGGAAGTCATGGAATGTTCAGAATGCTGGGTCATGAAGGATTCCCTGAGCGGAGCGCCGATCGCGACCTTCCGGACGAGAGTATATCCTTGTGACGGATGAGTCGGCCATTCCCTCATGTGTCCTCAGAGCCATGCTCTACGAGGGCCGTGCGACAATGCTTCAGCGCGCGCATGATATGTTTCTCCACCGCGCTTTCTGAAATGCCTAAGCGATTGGCAATGACGGCATAGGTGCAGTGGTGGATACGATGGAGTAGAAATACTTCTCGGCAGCGTGCAGGAAGTGTTTCCAGGGTTTGGCGGAACAAAGCGATACGTTGTCGATCTAATAGTGCCGTTTCAGCCGACGGTTGGGGACTGGGCAGATCCATGGCCTCTTCCAGCGGCTGGGCCGATCCGCTGCGCGTTTTCAT
>JAJFBJ010000244.1 GCA_020697375.1 Nitrospira sp.
AGTCCACGATTAGTCACTGACATCATCATGGCGATTCGGACGTTTCCGATTAGGGTGGCTGGAAATTCCGGACCGCTCAAAGACGAAATCACCTGGGAAGAACTTCGTGAACGAAGTGGATATCCGACCGATATTCGAGAATTCACGACCACGACTAAGAAGCTCAGGAGAGTGGGACTGTTTGATCTTGAGCTGGTGCGGCGGGCGGCATTGGTGAACAGACCTACCCAGATTGCCTTGCACGGCATGGATTATTTGAGCTGGCATAATAAGTCGTTGCGAGACTATCAGGGATTGACCCCTGAGGCTAGGTCATTCGTGGACAGCCTTGAACTGTCTCTAGGTGAGTCTGTTACGCTGATCGGAACGGGCCCTGCCAACGAGGAGTTAATACATTTATCGTGACTCCCCCGCTTCTTGAGGACTATCCAGATTTTGCGAAAACCGACGAGGAAGCAGCGCGCAGATTCACCCTGACTAAAAGTATTGATCCATTCCCAGAAATCCAGCCATCTCTTCTGAACTCTGCCGACATCCATGACTATGTGCGCGTGACGGGAATGCTCCATCCGTTTGATCCTGATCACAAGACTTTGAAGTCCGCCGCTTATCTAGCACCGATTGGAGGGCGTTGCATATGGTGGGATGATAGCGGAAAGCTACATGACATCCGATTGAGGAAGGGGCAGGACGAAGAACTTATACTGGGCCCAAACTCGATCACGTTTGTTCAAATAGAACCATTTTTTAGACTTCCGGATTACATTGCTCTACGGTTCAATCTCAAGATAACGCACGTTCATAGAGGCATTCTTTTAGGGACTGGACCATTGGTCGATCCAGGGTTTGTAGGTAAATTACTCATACCGATCCATAATTTGACTCCTAATACCTATCGATTGGGGTGTGGCGAAGGATTGATATGGATTGAATTTACCAAGACGAGCGAAATACCTGTTCGTGCATTCACCGAACAAAATTCTCTAGGCGTCAGCAGGCGAGGGAAATATGTAGAGTTTCCCCAGAGCAAGAACGAAATCCAACCCCTCGATTATCTGCGGAAGGCTTCACCTCAGGCTCCTGTGATGAGCTCTATCCCTGAGGCAGTTCTCAAAAGTAAGAATGAAGCCACAAGCGCACGCAGATGGGTTCAGGGTCTTACAGGTCTGGGGGTTGTCGGACTTTTCGCCCTCGGATTTAGTACGTGGCAGCTTATTCAAGAAACCTGGAAAGTTGTAGATGAAGTTCGCGCTAAGTCGACACTCGATATAGCGCAGGAAAAAGAGCGAATGAGCAAGTTTGACGAGCTGCAAAAGCATTTGCAGTTGGTTGATAAGCAATTGGAAGATAAAGTCTCTGCATTGAAGAAACAGATTGATCAAGTTCGTGCGCGTCAGCCCAAGTGAGGAAGCAAGCTGGGCACTGTACGCGCTCCAAAGAAAGAGAGACTTGTAGTGAATCAGATGGTGCTTGTTTCTAGAGCAGAAGCGATTAACTGCCTGGATAGATTTCAGGGATACAAACTGGACGTCGACGAGTATTTAAAGGTTCTGCTTGATCCATCGAATAACTTTTTCATGGATCGTGATTTGGCCGAACATGACGCGAAGTATAAGCAAATTATTCCTTATGTTGTGTTGCGTTACAGGAATTCAATTTTTAACTATGTCAGAGGCAAGAAATCCAGCGAGACGCGTCTCGTCGCCATGAGATCAATCGGTGTGGGTGGCCATATTGAGCCTGTTGACCAGAGTCTCTTCTCCTCCGACCGCGACATGTATCTGGAGGCGGCTCGCCGAGAGGTGAACGAGGAAGTAAAGCTTGATACCATATATCGTGAACAGGTGGTCGCCCTCATCAACGACGATTCGACGGAGGTTGGCAAGGTGCACCTGGGGATTATGCATATTTGGGATGTTGCCGAGCCGAAAGTGACAAAACGGGAAGGACTCATCACTCAAGCAGGCTTTGTCCGCCTCGATGAATTAAAGAAAAACCTTGACGAATTAGAAACTTGGTCACAGATTGCTCTCGAGGTTCTTGAGCATCCGACAGTTCCGCGGTGGTCAACTGTAAGGCCAGGAGAAATCTTTCAAGAGGCGCAATCCCATCTATGAAAGAGCTTCACTGTCCGGCGTGCGGTACGCCCTGTGTCAGAATCTCAGCCAGGTCCGGCCTCATCGAAAAGGCGTTGAACTGGTTGCACATCTTTCAGTTTCGCTGCCAGCTCTGCACGACCCGTTTCCAGGCTTCCTAAAGGAACGTTTGTGAAAGTGCTGTTGCATGCTCCTGGCGGACAGCCCGACATCAAGGTCGACGCGGCCATGATTTGCTCCATTCAGCCGCTGTCGATCGGTGTCAAATTTCTGGAATTTCAGGCGGAGGATAAACAGCGCATGGGCCAATTGGTGCTCGAACTCCTCGCGTACCAGACCCCTGCTCCCCGCGTGAGTGCCTAGGAGGCTGTCCGAGTAATCCTTCGTTACGAGGCGAAGGAGCTGCTGGTAGATGCGAGGCCACAGGCTCGAAAAAACCGGAAGCGTATTCGCTGCTTGGTTTCAAACGTTTAACGCAACGAGGTAATTAATGACCTCCGTCGGTTTCTGCCAGTGTAGCGCCGCCCGCGGACGGTCATTCAGTTCTCGCTGGACCCGCTTAATTTCCCGTGTCGAGACCTTGTTGAACTCGGTGCCTTTCGGAAAGTACTGCCGGAGTAGGCCATTGGTGTTTTCATTCGTGCCTCGTTCCCACGGAGCACCGGGATGCGCGAAGTAGACGGTGATCCCGGTATCAATCGTAAATTGTTTGTGTTCGCTCATCTCTTTGCCTTGATCATAGGTCAGGGTCTTTGTGATTTCCCGCGGCAATGATCTGAGCGCTTTGGCATAGGCTTTCCGCACCGAGGTCGCGTCTTTCGCTTTGAGGGGGACCAGCAGGGTATACCGCGTCGTGCGTTCCACCAAGGTGCCGAGCGCCAGGGTGCGATCCGCCACCTCGTGAGGCCGCTCCTCGATGGAAAGCATGGCCACGAGTTTTCCGCGTGTTTCCTCGTGGTCCTGGCTCTTCCGCGGTCTCCGGTAGGCGCGTGCTTGCCGGAGAGCCTGAATGAGTGTGGTTTTCAACGCCCCGCGCGGGAGCACGTAGATATAGCGGTAGATGGTCTCGTGCGAGATGCGCATGGTCTTCTCACCAGGATACTCTACGGCGAGGCGCTTGACGATCTCGCGGGGGGACCAGCGTTTCTGCAGTTTCTCCATGACGTAGCCTCGCAGGCGATCATCCCGTGTCAATCGACTCTTGCCCTGGTTGCGGGAGGAGGCACGCAGGTTCGCGCGGTTTCCTGCCGAGAAGGCGCGATACCCGCTCTTCCCGCTATTGTGACGCACTTCGCGAGTGACGGTGCTCGGCGCGCGACCCAACCGCCGTGCAATGGCTGAGAGCCCACTCCCTTGTGCCAAGCTTCGGCTGACTTCCTCGCGCTCAGTGGATGAGAGCCGCTGGTATGGAATTGTGGTCTGCATACGGATACATAGCACTCATATCCGTTGCGTTAAATGTCTGACTCCAAGCTGGAATACGTTGAGGATTGTTTCGGGGCGAGAACTACAGAACGACGCAGACCGCCGCAGATCATGTGCCGCAGTAGAATGGCATTCCTCGGACAGACTCCTAGTCTCGCCCCTTCAACCATTTCCTATAATTATCCTTGAACAGCAGTCGGTACTTGCTCCACCTGCCATCGCCGGGGCGCTACCGTCTTCCGGCATCTGCAGCGCCTTCACTAAGCCGGGCCGCTGAGTGGAATCAACAGATTGTCGATCAATCGCACGTCTCCAATGCGGAGCGCGCCGAGCAGCAGAGTTTTGCGGTGAAGCCTGGT
>JAJFBJ010000002.1 GCA_020697375.1 Nitrospira sp.
GGCGTACATTGATATTCCCGTTTGCCCATCAGAAATTCCAAAAACAGCGGCGATTGATTGAACTGCCACCCGCGCTTCCGATTGCTCAGGATCTTCGAAAACAGCTCCATGGTTCGGCTGCGCTTGAGGAAATGCTGCTGGTCCGGAGCCTTTTGATAGCTATACCCGGGAGAAATCATCATGCCTTCGACGCCGAGCGCCATCATTTCATCGAAGAACTTCCGCACGCGTTCCGGGTTGGCGTCATCGAACAGCGTCGTGTTGGTCGTCACCCGGTGGCCACGTTTGAGGGCGGCCTTGATGGCCTTGATCGCCACATCGTAGACCCCGTCGCGGCAGACCGCCAGATCGTGCTCGTCCCGCAGACCGTCCATGTGCACGCTGAAGGTGAGAAACTTGGACGCCTGATACTCGTCGAGCTTCCGCTCCATCAAAATCGCATTCGTGCAAAGGTACACGTACTTCTGACGGGCGACCAGCCCGCGCACGATCTCGGACATTTCGGGATGAATCAGCGGTTCTCCACCGGGGATGCTGATGATCGGCGCCGCGCATTCGTCGGCCGCGGCCCAACATTGTTCCGGCGTCAACCGCTTATCGAGAACATGATCCGGATATTGAATCTTGCCGCAACCGGCGCAAGCGAGGTTACAACGAAACAGCGGCTCGAGCATGAGTACGAGCGGATACCGTTTGACCCCCCTGAGTTTCTGGGTCAACACGTACTTGCTCACGGTATACATCTGGGAGACTGGAACAGCCATCCCCTTCTCCTCTGTGAATGTGTATGGTAGACGGCCGAGATATTCGGCCCGATGCCAAGACAGGCGACAGCATTCTAGCACCAGCCTTTTGAAGTCGTCAATTTGAACAAGGCCGCACCTAGGGCCGGTCCATCCGAACGGCACGAGCCTCCAACCAATATGCTACGACGATGGCGGCGCACAATCCCACCAGTCCGGCCGAGAGCGTATTGAAAAGGATGCGCGGTTTGATGTTCTTGTCGGCCGGCACGGGCTGGTCCAGGATCTGAACGGTGGGGGTATCGCGAGCCTCGGTAATCTTCGCCTGCTCATACTGAGACGTCAGCATGGCATAGAGAGTTTCCTGCACTTTCAACTCCCGGAACAACCGTCCATATTGCAAGGCCAACTCCGGCACCGTAATCATCGCCGGATGGAGCCGGTCGCCGGGCAACTGCCCCTTCCCGCCCTTGCCGAACTCGAGCAGGCCCAGTTGTTTCTTCAATTCCTCAATGCTGGAACGGACGCGTGAGAGATCAGGATTGTCCGGTGAGAGATAGGTGCTCATGACCTGCAACTGCACTTCTTGGCCCGTGATCTGCCCCTGAATCAATGCCGCCGCTTCGATCATGGCCTTCGACTGCGCCTCGACGGCCACCGCCTTGTTCTTTCTCTGAAAGTCTCGCAGATCCTCTTCCGCCTTGATGAGTCCCGCATGAGTCTCCGTGAGACGCCGCCCGATGAATTCGCGATTGTGGCCGGCCTTGCTGACGTTCAACGTCCGATTCAGGCGGTCCAGATTGGCCACGAAGTAGGCGGCGATATCAGCGGCCCTCTCGGGATCAGCATCCTCGACCGTCAGCTTGATGACCTTTTCCTTCGACAGGGTCACGCGGACCCGTTCCGCGAGTTCGGCGCGGGTCTCATGCATTGTCTGTTCATCATAGACCGCCATCAGATTGAATTTAGCGATCACCTCGTCGGCCATCACGCGAGATTTCAGGATGGCAACGAACACATCGGTTGGTGTCGTGGGCATACTGGGTAACCCGACGCCGAGATTCTGCGCCATGCCACCGGCTCCAGTTGCCGTCAACAGTGCCGCGAGATTCCCGCCTTCCTTGGAGTCCAGCTGCGGCAAGAGGGTCGCCGTCGATTCATAGGCTTTAGGGAGAAGAAGGCTACTGACGCCGAACGTTCCCAACAACGAGATGAACAGAATCGTCGCGATCAGGTTCCGCCGCCGAGACAACAGCCCCCAAAAGTCCGGCTGCCCGATCCTGTCAGATGGAGGCACGGTCACGCCGTTGCCTTGCGAGGGATTCATCACAGCCTGAGCAACATCCGACAACCGTTTCATGTTGCATGACCGACGTTCATCGGCCGACGACGGCAATGCCGGCGGCGGTCAAGGCGACACTGCCGATGATGCTGGCCACCGTCTGCCACAGCGCGAGCTGCGGCGTACGAGCTTCAATTTTCTGCGGGACCACGATCGTATCGCCGGCACGCAACTCCTTGACGGCCAGGTATGCCGAGTCGGTGGTGCCGTTGGCCCGCATCACGTACATTTCCCGCTTATTGGCATCCTCCGCCAAGCCGCCCGCTTGCCGCAAATACTCATCGAGCCCAAGGGTCGGCCGATACACCACCGTGCTGGGGTTCTTCACCGACCCGATGATGCTGACCGTCTGCGACGGCGTCGGGATCATGATCCGGTCACGCGCCTCCAGAATGATGTCGTCCTCGGTGCCTTCGAGTTGATCGATGGATTCCATGCGGATCACCACACGCCCCAGCTCCAGCCGTGAGGTGATGGCTTCCAGCTGCTGGAGACGCAGATTCAGCACCTGTTGCTCCGCAAGTCCCCCGGCGCCGGAAAAAACCGCCGACGCGTTCAGTCCGGTGGCGCCTGCCGCCATCCCGGCCGACTGGGCCGTCAGGCGCTGGCGTTCCGAGGCCACAAACCGCTCCAATTCCGCCTGTTGTCGAAGCTTGACGGATTCCCGCGTGAGGACCAATCCGGCGGGGAAGGCATTAGGAGTCACGCCGCCGGCCCGCCTCAGCACCGAGCTCAATCGCTCGCCCATTTCAATCGTGAAATACCCCGGCCGCTTCAATTCCCCCTCCACCAATACGAGATTAGGCGGCCGATGCTGGCTCGCGACGACGACTTGATCCAAACGGTGGAGCGCATGGTTCTCGCCGTTGTCGCCTTCGAGCAACGCCTTGGGGCTGAATTGAATCACCCTGGTTTGATAGGTCACGGGGTCCGTCCGGATGATTTCAGCACGATCCGCATAGGCATCTACCGTCAGCTGATCATGTATCAGCAGATCCTTCACCTTCATGCCGGGACGATATTCATAGGGCCCCGGGCTTTTCACCGCCCCGACGAGACTCACGACATTCGTGATCTGCGTCGGAAGCATGCCGATGCGCACGTAATCGCCGTCCAGGATGTACGGATCGCCTCCCGCCACGCCGGGCCGGCTTTTCTCATGCTCCGAGGAAGCCAATGCCCCGACCAGATCCACGTCGACCATAATGCGGCCCCGCTCAGGATCGAGCCGGAAGAGATGGCAGCGCTGACGGTCCGACAGCGGGGTGAGACCGCCCGCTAAGCCGAGCAGCTCCGTCAATCGCACGCCGGGTTTGATTTCATAGATCGCCGGTCGCTTGATCGATCCGCTGACCGCCACGACGGGACCGAGCGGCGGTACCAGCACCACATCGCCGGATTGCAGCCGCTGGTCGAAGCGCCGGTCACCCCGCAATAGAAAATCGTAGAGGTCCAATTCGGCCACCGTCTTGCCTTCGCGCATGACCTTGACCTGGCGCAATGATCCTGAACGGGCCGGTCCGCAGGCGGCATAGAGCGCATTGGACGTCGTCGCCAGCGCGCTCACTTCATAGGCCCCGGGGCGGACGACTTCGCCCACGACAAACACCTTGATCGTCCGGATCCGTGCCATTGAGACATGCAATTCAAATCGCTTCAGAAGGGTGCCCAGTCTGGCCCGCACCGTTCGCTCCACCTGAGAGAACGATTGCCCGCCCACGGGAATCGCCCCAACCTGCGGGATAACGATCATGCCGTCGCGTTCGACCGGCACGATGAAGCTGCGATTGAAAGTGGGGTCGGGCACGTTCCAGATATGCACGGCGAGCGAGTCTTGCGGTCCGACGATGAAGTCCGGCCCGACCGGAATATCTTGAATCGGTGAAAAGGTATTGGCTTGGGAGTCGAAGAAATCATAGCCGAATTGGCGCAGGCGGCTCTTCACCCCATGGAGCACGGAAAATTCAGCGAAGGCCTCTTCGATGCCAAAGTCCTGCTGTCGCAGGAGTTCAGCCGTGAATACTTTTTTTTCAGGCAACGGACGCGCCCCTCCCGGTTGTTGCGTTCCGGGCTGACTTCCCGGCTGGGGCTGAATTTGACCGGCGGACGGTTGGATGGTTCTGGAACCACCCTGTCCGAACGGCAATTGCGCCACACCGACCTTCTCACGTTCGGCTTGAACCTGATATTCGATGCTCAATTTTTCCTTGTCGGCTTGCAGTTTCTCCTGCCGGCGATCGAGTTCTTCCTGCTCTTGCTTCATCCGTTGCTCGATCGAACTCGGCAGGAGGCTGCTCGGCTCGACCGGCCAGTAGTCGTTTAAGTTGGGAACCGTTCCCTTCGGGCTGAGGTCAGGCTGCAAGGGGATCGGACAAGGAGTTTGGGCCGGCACGATCGGCTGTAACGCGCTCGGGTTCGTCAGGATGGCTTGGCCCAGATTTGCGCCCATCCCAGGAATATTGAATCCTCCGGGCGGCAATCCGCCGGCTGCCCCATGTCCCGGCTGCTGCATCATCCCCGGAGGCGACTGTTGCGGTAGGTTCTGGGCCAGGAGCGAGGGAGGAAGGACGAAGGACAGGATCAAGATCCAGATGAGCAAGCGTGCCCAAGCGGCCGAGCCCGAATGAAAGTGGGAACGGTGAAGAAGGGTCACATGGTCACCCGGTCCGGCCATAAAGCGCACGATCAAGTCGGTAGCCTAAAACTGCATGGCTAGAGAAGTCCAGAACAAATGGTTCCGCGCCTCGACCCCGGCCGCGAACGTTTCGGCGAAGGGCGTTATCGCGGAGATCTGCCCAGGGTTCTTGAGGCGCTGAAAAGTATACCCGACGGTGAACTGCGTTCGGCTCGACCACCACCAGGTCAGGTCGATGGCCGCTTCCCGTTTCGTCTCATGGACCGGTTGTCCCCGGTCCCGTTCCTGTAAATTGAAGTTTGCGCCCAGCTGCAATGTGTCGGTCAAGTACCGGGTGGAGCGCACGAATAAATCGATTCCATCGGTCCCCATATGATGCCCGATAGGAAATCCGCGAAAGCGCATGCCGCTGACATAGGGCGAGTTGTTGTACCACACTTGCCTCAGCTCGGGATGCCTCCGGCGGCCGAAATCCGTATCGGCATATTCGATGCGCAGATCCATGGTATCGCCCTCGAACACTTGCGGGATATAGATGCCGGCCAGGAATGCCGTCCGACTGGGGATGGGAAGTTGGGACCATTTATCTTCTGTCCCGATCTCTCCATACAGTTGCAGGCCGGCTGGAAACGGAATCAGATAGGGCAGAGAAGGAATGCGGAGTCGGAAGTCCGCCATGGCCTGCTCATTGACATCCCGATCACCGGTTTGGTTCGACTCATGGATGTAGGCATCCACCACCACGCCAGGAAACGATTGATCACGCCCGCGACCGCCGAACTGAGTCAGACGTGTGAGGCCGAGTTCCAGCCACGAAGCCGGCAGATAGCTGATGCGCAGACCGAAGATCTTGGCGCGTGAAAAATCGCGATCGCGTTCCAATTGAGCGAGGAACGAATTCACTTTCCAGTCGCCGAGTCCGCCGAGAAACCCCGGCAATCGAAACGGACGCTCGGTTCCCAACTTGATCATGTCCATGGGAAAGGCATGGTCGGTCAGCAACAGGGACCCGTGATACCCGCGGCCCCACCATTGCGTGCCTCGCCCGGCTTCCAGCGCTATGTTCGCGTAGATCAACTTGAGGCTGAATTCCCGCAGGTAAAAATTGTCGCTGTTACTGGTGGCTCCGATGCCCAGGATATGGCGATCGCTGATGAACTTCGGTTGCACCATCAACGCCGCCCAGTCGCTCAGTTCGACCCATCCGCGCACATCGGTTTGGTTCTGGACGCCGTTCACATAATATTCGCCGCCGCGGTTCTCACGGAACCGGACGGTCTGGCCGCCCCCGATCGACGACGCGTCGAACTCGGTAGTGACCAGGGCGCCGGCACGCAATAGACCGGTTTTATCGCCGGCTTTGGCGCGTACGGTCCCCAAACGGATGAGTTCCGGACGAAACTCCGCGAGCAATCGTTCGAGTAACGGTTCGGCAATCGCTTCCCGACCATCTAACGGCACCTGATCGGCGCGGACACGTTCGATGGCGTCGGCTACGAATCGAGCCGCCTGCATCCTGCTGAAAGGCTTGACGCCGGTCAGGGCACGATCGATCACTCCCAGCGCGACCAACCGCTCGATGGCCTCGTAGCTCCAGTGGTGAAGCGGCACGTTACTGGACGCGAGGGCAACCCCGCTTAGGATCAGCCAGATGGCAGGGACAAGGCAAAGGCGAAAACCGCATGAGACGAGAGTTGATTTCACAAGTCAGGCCGGATTCCATCGGGCAGCGGGATCTCGTGACTCAGGAGGCAATGACGGGGCCATCTGTCCTGAGGACAACAGGGGACCATCATCGCCGCCTGTGCGGACCTATGGGCGAAAGCCGGGCGACAGGCCGGTCTCCGGCAGGGTACGAGAGAGTATCCTCGGACAAGCCGCCATCCCCATCCCCCGCCGCCTCTCGGACAGTGGATAACCCGGACGAGCGGTACGTGGGAAGAATGTCACTCAGGACGGCCAGCACCTCCGGCACGTTTCCTTCCGCGGCGCACTGCTCCAGCCGGATGATGAGACCTGGCAGGCGGGAGAGATCATACGCCTGGTCGGGATGCACGCAGAGAACTTTTGGAACGGATGTCGTTTCCACCGCTTCGTGACAGGTCACCAGTTCCTCGACCAACTTCTCGCCGGGCCTGCGGCCAAGGTAGGCCAGAACAATGTCCTTGTCCGGAACGAATCCGGACAAGCGAATCAGATTTCGCGCCATATCGACCACGCTGATCTGTTCCCCCATCTCGAGCACGAACAGCTCCCCGCCCCGAGCCAGGCGGGCCGCCTGCAGCACCAGATGGACGGCTTCGCTGATCAGCATAAAATAGCGGCGCATGCCCGGGTCCGTGATGGTCACCGGGCCGCCCGCCCTGATCTGTTCGAGAAACAGCGGAACTACGCTGCCGTTGCTTCCCAGGACATTGCCGAACCGCACCGCGGAAAAGATAGTTTTGGAAGAACGGCCCAGTTCCTGGAGGAACAGCTCCGCAACCCCTTTAGTCGCCCCCATCACACTGACGGGGTTGACGGCTTTATCCGTCGAAATGAGGATGAATCGATCGACCTCATGGCGATGTGCCGCTTCCGCCACAACGCGGGTGCCCCCGACATTGTTCAGCACCGCTTCACAGAGGTTTTCCTCCATCAGCGGAACATGTTTATGCGCGGCGCTATGGAACACGAGCGTGGGACGGTATTCGGCAAACAACCGGTTCATCTGGCCGACATGGGTGATGTCTCCGATCAGCGGGGACAGGAAATCATGTCCCGCGGTCGACAGTTCGTTGGCAACGGCAAAGAGTCCGTTTTCATATCGATCGAGGAGCACCAGCGCTTGGGGAGACAGCCTGGCAACCTGCCGGCATAACTCCGCCCCGATCGACCCTCCGGCTCCGGTCACAAGCACACGTTGGCCCTGCACCAGTTTTCGCAGCGGCTCGGGGTTCAGATCGACCGGAACACGATCGAGCAGGTCCTCGATGGAAAGGTTGCGAATCTGGCTGACCTTGACCCGGCACTGCAACAGATCTCGCAAGTTCGGCAGGGTTTGAATGGGAAGATCGAACGGCTCCAGGGCCTTCACCACCTCCCGGACAACGGCCGGAGCCGCACTCGGCATGGCGACAAGAACCACGTCGGGACCTTGTTCGGCAACGATGCGTGGCAGGCCGCCCCTGGCCCCGAGCACCTTCACGCCGTGAATCCTATGGCCGATTTTACCGGGGTTGTCATCGATGAATCCGATCGGGCAATAGCCGTACGAGGGATTGTTCCGCATTTCCCGTACGATCAAAGCTCCGGCGTCGCCCGCCCCGACAATGAGAACCCGTTTACGGCCGGTCATCATCCATCCTGACTCCCGAATCAGCCGTGGCGCCACGCGCAAGCCGGTCAACAGACACAGGAGCAGCAAGGCATCGATGATGAAAACGGATGACGGATAGGACCAAGCCCCCATCCCGAACCGGACCAGCGCGGCAAATGCCAGCGTGCTCAACGCGATACTCAGGGCCAGATCCCGGACATCCCAGAGGCCCGTGTATCGCCACAGGCTGTCATAGAGCCGGAATGGATAGAAGGCGAGCGCCCGAAGGGTCAACAGCAGCGGCAGCAGGGAGATAAAGAGGTCCCACTGTTCGGCGGGAATGTTTTCATCGAACCGCAAAAGAAACGCCAGCCAATTCGCCAGGGCCGCAAGCCCCAGGTGAGCGGCAGATAACAGGAAGCGCCGTTGCCCTGCCGTGAATGTGAGAGGGTGCCGAGTCGGCATGATGTATCCCGTACAACGAATACCGGGGCGGTTGCCTCCGGTGGACAGGTAAGAACATACCTTGTCTGCAATCCTCGAATCCACTCCTAGGACCGACCTCGGGTGAGGCCTAGGTTCTTTTGATCAAAAACGTTGCCGGTAAAACGGCGCCCGAACGTAGTGAGCCGGCCACAGGTCAGGCAGGCCGGCAGACGGCGTACAGGATTTTGTACCCGGTGACTTCTCGGCCAAGGGAGATCGGCAGGGGGGGGCGATAGTCCGCCATTCCATCCGCAATGGTTGAGGGAAACGGCAGCAACTTGCCGAAAAAAAGGCGCTTGAGAAATCGCTTCCCTTCCATGGTGGAGGGAATCATGCGGAGGACGACTGCAGCGCGCTTGACACAAGACAAAAGATAATCACGAGGCGACGATTTCGTGGCGGGAAAGGCGCCAAGGATGTCTGTCTGAAAACCGGTTTCTTGCAGCAATGTCGAGAGCCGTCGAGCCGAAAAATACTGCCGACTGTAAGGACTTGGATTGAAGTCCGGCCACTCCGGGTTCACCAGGCACAGGAGGAGCAGCCCCCGAGGTGTCAGGATTCGGCGGCACTCCTGTAAGAATGCGAGTGGTTGCTCCACAAAGTAGATCGCCTCATAACAGAGGATCACATCTCGGCTTGCCGCGCGCAGCGGCAGCGCTTCGGCTCTCAACCTCAGCAACGGAATCTTTGTCGAGTATGCACGCGCCCTCGCGAGCAATTCTTCGGTGATATCTCCTCCCACCGTATGCCGCGCCTGCTTGGCGAGATATTCCAGCCCGACAGCTTGCCCGCAGGCCACCTCCAATAGCCGCTTGTCCCGGCAGAATTCCGCCGCATAACGATAACGCGTATAGAGCATGGATAACGCTTCTTGCGTGACCCAATCGCCTGCCTTTTCAGTCACGTGGCTGTAGTCGAGGAGTGTCACGGCTGCTTCGAAAAGAACGCTTGAAGACAGGCAACGGTCGCGGCGACATGGTCTTCCGTGGTCTCTGCGCTCATCGGCAGAGACAGCACTTCCCGGCAGAGGGATTGGGTTTCCGGAACATTCGGGATAGCCAACCCCAAGCCCTGATGCTCCCACATGGGTTTGGGCCAATGAACCAGCGTCTCGACGCCCTGCTCCTTCAGGTATGAGCGTACCTGACCTCGTACGCTCGTGCGGATGACGTAGTTTTGGTAGATGTCGCTGCGGCGGGTCTGATCGAAACGAGGCAGGCGCAACTGCCGGATCCCGGCAAGGCCCTGGTGATAGAGATCCGCAATCCTGCGCCGGTGGGCAATCCATTCGGGCAGATAGCGAAGTTTGACATCCAGCACGGCAGCTTGCACGTTGTCCAAAAGCGCCGTCTGACCATGGTAGTGGTACTCGCCCGTTTCCCGGTCTTCGCCGTTATAACGAAGGAGCGTGGCCATCCGCGCGATCTGCGGATCATTCGTCGTGATTGCCCCGCCGTCCCCGAATCCACCGAGAACCTTGAAGGGGTAGAAACTGAAACAGCCGGCCCGTCCCTGGCTTCCTGCGCATTGTCCGTCAAACGTCGCCCCAAGTGCCTGCGCCGCATCCTCGATGACGGCCAATCCTTGCTTGTCGGCGAGCGCCAGGATCGCCTCCATGTCGCACATCCGTCCGTTGAGATGGACCGGCAACAGGGCTTTGGTCCTCGGCGTGATGGCGCGCTCGATCGATCCCACATCCATGTTGAAGTCGGATCCCACATCGACCAGGACCGGTTGCGCCCCGCAATGGACGATGGCAGAGACTGTCGCGACGAACGTATGGGCCACTGTAATCACTTCATGGCCGGGTCCGACACCGGCTCCGAGGAGGGCGAAATACAGGGCATGATACCCGCTGTTGACGCCGACGGCGTACTTCACTCCCACGAATTCCGCCAGGTGCTGTTCGAAATCCCTGAGGTGACGCCGATTGATCAGATCGCCGTTCGTCAAACAGTCGATGATCGCGCGATCGATCTCCGGCTTGATGGTCGCATAGTGACGGCGC
The DNA here is from genome assembly GCA_020697375.1 of Nitrospira sp. Next base: position 10,513 of record JAJFBJ010000002.1, read on the forward strand.
GGGTCGATGAATGGAACGTAGTAGGCCATACGCAAGGGCCGGCGCCCTATGACAGCACCTTCTCCACCGCTGCGACAATGTTGCCGGCGCCGATATAATAGGCTCGCTCGAGCGCGGCGGAGGTCGGCGCCGGAGCATCCGGCAGACAGACGCGGACAATCGGGGCCTTGAGCGTATGAAAAATTTCCCCCGCGACCGCGGCGGCTATTTCGGCCGCGATGCCGCCGCTCATCCATGCGGCATCGGCGATGACCAGGCGACCGGTTTTCCCCACGGAAGAATAAATGAGGTCGCGATCCCAGGGCTTGATCGACCGCAAGTCGATCGATTCCACATCGATACCCCGCCCCGCCAGCATCTCGACCGCCTTGACCGCCTCAGCCGCCATGTACGACGTGGCGACCAGCGTGACGTCATTCCCGCTGCGGCGAAGCGCCGCCGTTCCGATCGGCACTTCATAGAGGCCATCCGGCACGTCTCCCTCCAAGTCATAGAGCCAGCGGTCATCGAGATAGAGCACCGGATTCCCGTCCCGGACGGCGGCGATGAGCAGACCCTTCGCATCAAAGGGAGTGCTGGGCATGATTACCTTCAAACCAGGCACATGGGCAAACAGCGCCTGTAATGCTTGGGAATGCTGAGCTCCCTGCTCGCCTCCCCGGTTGATGACCGCGCGAATGACGACGGGAACATTGACCTGCCCTCCAAAAAGATAGGACCAGTTGGCCGCCTGATTCACGATCGGATCGACCGCCAGAAGCATGAAGTCCATCCGCGCGTGGAACACGATCGGTCGCATGCCGACGATCGCGGCCCCGATGGCGGCTCCCGTCGTCGCGTTTTCCGATACCGGGCAGTCGAGCACCCGTTCGCGGCCGAACTCCTTGTCCAGGTCTTGAAGGCTGGCCCCTGCATACCAGGGGTTCCATACGCCTTGGCCGCACACGAAGACCCGAGAATCATGCCGCAAGAGATCGGCATGCGCTTCTCGTATTGCCTGAGCATAGGAAATACGGCGCATTCTGTAGAACTACCTCCGCATAACATGGACATGCCGGAGAAGATCGCTCCCATCCGGAAGGGGCGAGGCGCGCGCGAACGCGACGGCCGACTCGACCTCATCCTTGATGGCGCGTTCCACGGCATCCACCTCCCGGTCGGAGATACCCTCCACCATCAAATGCCGTTTCAGGCGCATGATGGGATCTTTCGGCAACCATTCATCCAGTTCACGACGCCGATTCTCACCGACCATGAGATCCAATCCAGGACCAACATGGCCGCGCCACCGATAGGTCCGACACTCCAGGAAGGACGGTCCTTCACCGGCCCTCGCCCTTCCGACTGCCTTCACCGCCCCGTCGAAGACCGCCATCACATCGTTTCCGTCCAGACGGACAGCCGGCATTCCGACCGGCTCTGCGATGTGGGCGAGGTTGTCGTTCAGCCGGCGATCCGAGAGGGCCATGTGCGTGGAGTAAAAATTGTTCTCGCATACGAACAGCACGGGGAGCCGATAGAGGGCAGCGAGATTCAGGGACTCGTGAAAATGGCCTTCCTCCGTGGCGCCGTCTCCGAAAAATGCGACGGCCACGCGCGACTCATGACGAAGTTTCGAAGCCAGCCCCGCGCCGACGGCGAGAGGAATCGTCGCTCCCACCAGGGGCACTGTCCCGTACAGGCCACAGGCGGGTGCCACGAGATGCATGGAGCCTCCGCGTCCTTTGGAGCACCCTGTCGCTTTGCCGAAAATCTCCGCCATCATTTCAGCCAACCCTCCGCCCTTCGCCAGGTAATGGCCGTGCGAGCGATGCCCGCCCCAGACGGTATCTTGCTGCTCCAACGCCGCACAGACGCCGGCGGCAATGGCCTCCTGTCCGATCGACAGGTGGCAGGGGGTTTTGATCTCGGTTGCTTCCACAAGCGTTGCGATACGTTCTTCGGCAAGGCGGATCAGCAGCATCATTCGGTACAGGTTCAAAAGAAAGGGAACGGAGCCCCTTCCATGCTCTGGTCCTATCCGGTCTGTCGAATTCATGGATTCCTATTGGTAAGAGAGCTGCCTGGTACGGTTCATTCGCCGTACCATGTGCCCCATGGAACGCGAAACGAGCCGCCGGCAACACAGTACCACCTAACAGGCACCCAGGCCTTAGGTCTCACGATAGAAATCATGCATGCAAGCTATGACGTACCGGATCTGATCATCTCCGAGTTCCGGACCAATCGGCAGGTAGAGAAATTCCTTGGCGATGGTTTCGGTCATGGGCAACGACAGATGGTCCAGGCGCAACGCCTTATGCCGATGGACCGGCGTCACCAGCGAAAGCGGCGTCAACGGCTCGATGCCGCGCTTCTTCAGGAATGTGACCAGTTCATCCCGGCGTTCCGCCCGCACCGCATAGTTCAGAAAAACATCGAAATGCTTCTCATCAGGAAAGTATGGCAGCCGCAGCTGAGGGATATCCGCCAATCCCTTATGGTAGGCCTCGGCGATGCAACGACGTCGTTGGATCCAGCCTGAAAAATGCTTCAATTTGACGTTCAAGATGGCGGCCTGCAGGTTGTCCAAACGCGAATTGTAGCCATGACAGAGGACTTCTCCGGTCTCCCTGTCTTCGCCATAATCCCTCAGCACGGCAACCTGCCGGGCGATTGCCTGATCGTCGGTGGTCACAATCCCCCCGTCTCCGAACGCCCCGAGCATTTTGAAGGGATACAGGCTGAAGCATCCGGCGACGCCGAACGAACCCACTTTTCGGCCCTCGTATTCCGCTCCCAGCGCCTGGGCCGCATCCTCCACGACATACAGCTCGTGGCTTCGTGCGATGTCCATGAGCCTTCTCATATCGCAGGAACGGCCGTTCAAGTGAACGGGAACGATGGCGCGCGTGCGCGACGTGATGGCCCGTTCGAGTCTCGACAGGTCCATATTGAAATCATCGGCGACATCCATGAGAACCGGAGCGGCGCCCGTATGCACGATAGCCGAGATGGTGGCCACGCAAGTGTGCGAAACCGAAATCACTTCGTCGCCCGGCCCGACGCCCAGGGCTTTGAAGGTCAAGTGGAGCGCATCGGAACCGCTGTTCACACCGACGGCGTACCGCGTGCCGACGAAGGCTGCGAGGTTGCGCTCAAAGTCGCGCAGCTCATCCCGCAAAATGAGGTTGCCCCGCTTCAAGACGTTCGTCACAGCCTCCAAGATTTCGTCCTGGATGCCGGCGAAATGATCGGGCACATTCACGAAGGGAACTTGGTATGGCATAAGCTGACGCTGAAGCGAACAGTCAGTGGTCCGTTCCATTAGGCTGCGACCGGCCTTGCATGTTTTCTCCCAGCAGGATGGGGGAAAAGGCCGCCAGCGGCGTTCTCGCACCGCTCGGAGACTCAATGTACTCCCGAAGTATGTAGTCGCCTCTTCGCTCGCTGGGGCCTTGCCGGACGGTCTTTTGCGCATCCTGCCTAGGCCGCGGGCAGACCGGTTCGATGCGGTTTCATCCTGGTTGTGACGATGGTCGCCACCGTCCTGAGAATGATCTTGAGGTCGGTCATCAGCGACTGCTCGCGGATATACCGCAACTGCTCGCGGACTTTTTCCTGTCGTATCCGATCCACATAGAACTGCACGGGATCGGATGAGCCGGCGAGAAGTGCCCCTTCATCATGAAAACGCAATGAGCCATAATCGGTCATACCGGGGCGTACCGAATGAACGAGGCGCTTTTCCTCAGCGCTATAGTATTGGAAATAAAATTCACATTCCGGCCGCGGGCCGACAAGACTCATGTCTCCCTTGAGCACATTGAGGAGTTGAGGCAACTCGTCCAGCTTGTATTTTCTCAAGAACCTTCCGACTCTGGTCACCCGGCGGTCGCCTTCGGGGGTGATGGGCGCGCCCTGCTCCGCGGCAAGACACATCGTTCTGAACTTGATCATGCGAAATGGCTTTCCATATTTACCGAGACGGTCGCCTCGATACAAGACCGGCCCCCGGGAGTCTAATTTTATAAGGAGCGTTAGGACCGGAGCCAACGGGGCGAACAGGAGCAGCCCGGCCAAGGCTCCCAACAGATCGAATGCTCTCCGGCCAGGGTACTCCTGTCTATCGGCGTCCGCCCGCCTGCCTCGCCACGATACCCCGGGCAGTGCGGCAAGAACGAGCCCGTACATGGCGCCACAGCCATGGGCAACATGCCTGACGGCAAACACAAGCGGCAATGTCCACAGATATCTGGCATTTTTCCTACGGACGGCAAACTGAACAGACAATGCCAAAGCGACAAAGGCATATGACGCCACGGCGGCTGCAAGCGCCCAGGCGAAACGCCAGTCGAGAAACATACCCATTCCCAGCACAACCAACAGGACGACCCACGCGAATGGAATCCAGTGCCTCCAGGAACTGGCCTGCTTGCCGAACTTCAAGACATAGGTGGTCCAGACTCCATCGCTGAAATTATGCGCCCAGAATGATTTCAAATCCGCATCTGCGTAATAGGTCACTCGAATCTGAGGCGCCAGCAGGATTTTTCCTCCACTGCTTCGAAGCCTCCTGTTCAAGTCCATATCGGAACTTCCGGCTAATCTCTCATCGAACGATCCGAGGCGCTCCAGCGTGTCTCTTCTCCAACAGCCGAACGCCGCCGCGTCGGCCCAGCGCGGCTCGCCTGCGCCGATCTTGATATAGGCATTTCCCGAAGCGAACCGATGGGACAAGGAGGCGGCAATCGCCTCCGCCATGAACGTCCCGTTCCTGGGAGTGATGGAACAGACTCCGCCTACCATGTCCGCGGGATAGGCAAACAAATAGCGGACGCAGGCTTCGATGTAATCCGGAGGATAGGTGGAATGCGCGTCCACCTTCATGACCACCTGGCTGGACGACCGACGGATGCCGAGGTTCATCGCCGCCGGAATTGTACCGGCCGGATTATCGATGAGCCGGATATGCGGATGTGATTCGGCGAATCGTTCGACGACTGCCCTTGTGCCATCCTGGCTGACACCGTCCAGCACGAGGATGTCGAGGCGATCCGCGGGATACGGGTTCGCGACGATCGAGCCGAGACAGCGGCCGATAAACGCTGCCTCATTCCGGCATGGGATGATGACCGCAACGGAAGGGTGTTGTTCCTTATTCAGCATCGAATCTTTAACGCAGGGGCTTCGGCACACCCAACAACTGTCCCCAACGAATTGAAGCCAGCCATACGATCATGGTGGGTATGAGGAAGGCCTCGATGATCATGCCCTTGTAGGCTTCGGGGCCCGCGCGAACCAGCGGAGGGATGAATGAGACGAACCCTGCCGGAGCCACGATGGCCAAGACGTTCGTCCATCGGCGGTCGCCACATGTGGCCCGGCGGTGAGCGTTATAACACTTGGCCCACACGAAGCCCAACAGAAGCGCGCCGATGATCAGCCCCCCGATTCCAAAGTTCAAGTACCATCCGGTCGCATGATGCACCGTATACCCCTGTCCCGTCGCACCCTCATAGATACCGAGATTTTCCGCATACTGCACATACGTGCCCTCGGGTCTTTCAGGCCAAAACATGCGGGGGACGATTGAAGTCACGAATGCGATCAAACTCGCTCCATAGGTGTAGGCAGCGTTGAAATGGAATACGCCGTAGAGAGAAAAATGTGCGGCAAAGGCTTCGTTGCTCGACCGAATTTCAGGAGCCCAGGCAAAGGCGTCCCACCAACTCCCGCTCTCCAACAGGGCGAACATCGAAAGCCCCCTCAAAAAATCGATCGCCGCGATGGCAATAAATGCCAGCATCCCGATCGGCGCCACGAGCGCCCACTTGACCGGCCTTGCATTGGCCAAATAGAAAAGCCCTCCCAAGATGAAGGCAGAAAACAGTTCGTTCTTATTGCCCAGCATGGCAAGAAATCCGAATGTGCCCAACATCGAACCGATATACGCCAATCCTATCGTGAGACCTTTGCTTCCTACCAGGAATCGGCTTGCGTCGCCCGTGACATACACCGCAAACCCGATCGCCAAGGCGAACAACGCGACCCGGTTCAGCACCTGATGCAGAGTGAACCATTCGTTGTACTCTCCCAGCCCGCCTCTCGTCGCATAGTAGGCCGACATGTTGAGCTGAGCAGCAGCCAGTAATTGATCTTGCATGATCAAGAAGCTGGTCACAATAGCCGCAGCGGACAGAAGGAGTATGAAGACATGGGAGATGGAAGCCGGAGCGGAACCCTGGGCAAAGGCAATGCCTTGGCGCCCCCGTGGCAGCAAACACAAGATCGTCAGTTCGACCAGGATAATGAAAGTCGCATACAACAATAAGGACCACAGATAGTTTTCATCCAATTCGACAGGAAACATTTTTGCGAGTAAATAGTCATATCGTTTTCCACTGTCTCCACCGAGTTGATCGGTGACGATCGACCAGGCCCCATAGAGCGACCAGAAGTATAAGAATCCGATGCCTACTGGAAATCCCACGTGGCCCGTCTTAAGCCAGAGGAGAAGGGCCAATGCGGCAATGACCGACGTTTGCAGCAATAGCAGTAGATAAAACTCCATGGAACCTCGTCCACATCTCCTTCGACCGACCATCAGAGGCGTCGTCCGGACTATATTGCGACCCGCAACGGCGTCAAAGCCGGTGGCTGAAGGACACCTTCCTACCTGTCCATCACTTCACGATAGAGCGCCAACACTTTAGAAGCCATCCGTTCTGCGGTCAGATCAAGGCGTATGGCCTGGCTTCCATTCGATCGTGCCGGCATCCGCAATATCTCGCTCAAGGCTGCTCCAAGTTTCTGCGGGTCGTCGCCGATAATTTTAGACGGATGGACATCTCGAAGCCGCTCGCGCACATCCCCCACATCCACGGACACTACCGGAAGATCGCAGGCCATGGCTTCCTTGATCACGTTGGGAGATCCTTCCGCCATACTGGTCAGCAGAAAGCAGTCCGCCGCATTGAACATGGTCGCCACTGACTCCTGATCCTTACTGCCGTCCAACACAACGAACCGAATCTTACCGCACAACGATTCGGCGACGCGAACGGCCGCTTGAGCCAGGTCAAGACGCTTGTGGACCGGACCGGTCCCTGCGCTGGATATGACCACCTTCTCACCATCCAGCCAACCGCAACTCGCTCTCGCTTCGTGTTTCGGAACGGGGTGAAAGACCGCCATATCCACTCCGGACGGAATAACCTTGGCTTTTCCCGCCTTCCACCACAGCCTGCCCTTCAGTTGCCGGCTGACGCAGATGATGCCGGCTGCCCGAAGGGCGGCAAGTTGGGACATCACCCGGCCTGCCGGCGGTCTCAGCGGATGCCTATCCCAGAAACGATTGAGATCGCTTCCTTGAAAGGTGATCACGAGGGGCAGGCGAGTCAGCGCGGCACAGAACAACGCGGTCACCGTGCCATAATGCGCGTGAACGAGATCCGGTCGAAAACCGGCGACTTCACGGCGAAACCTCGCTGCTTCAGAAAGCAGAATGCCGGGGGAAGTGCGGGAGTGCAAAAAAAACGATCGGCTGATCACGCCCAGTTGCTCAAGAGCGGCGATCTGATTTCTGGCGAAGATCATGTTGAAACCGATCGGTAAACCGGGAACGACCGATAAGACACGCGGTGTGAAGTTAGCCATAGACAAACCCGGAACGGCCGGCAGCCGACGGCGATCGCTCGGCATCATCATATTGAGCGCACGCTATTGCCTGTTCGTAGAGGCAAATACCTCGTGATAGACGGAGGACCTCCGTACGGCCTCCGCCACGACTTCATGGCCGGTGGCATTCCAATGATAGTCATTCCGGTGCTCAAACGGCATGCCTCTCTCTTGATAATCCTGCACGAATATTTTCTCCAGATCTATAATCTCAAACCCCTTGGCGAAAGCCTGGTCGATGAGATACCGCCGCATCTCACCAAAGAAGCTTTTCTGCGCCGCATGCAATCGATTCGGGAAATAAATTTCAGGTCTTGGCGCGTCAACGACCAACGCAATCCGGCGGGGCGCAAGCCGGGACATGGACGGCAAGAGCGCCAAGAATGCATCCACCGCTCTGCGTGAATCGATGAGGCGGGCGGTTTCTACTTCGGCCTTCACATTGCCGATGAATGGCTGATCGCTCCCAAAATACAGGGCTATTTTGTGCTCAAGTCGTTCCACTACGTTTCCCGCCTCCAGGTTCATCACGAGATAGCGACCCACCGCGCTGCTGACCAACAGGTCTTTCCAGAGAGGAACCGATCTGTCGAGACGCGTCAATTGGAGGTCGCCCTCCGCAGTCTCGGCGAAATAATGGAAGCCCGGATAACGTCGATATTTCATCAGGCTCTCATCAAAATCATTGCCGACAATCACGATGATCATGCCGGCAGGATTGAATTCATGCGCAGCATAGGAGGCATAAGCCAAATACTGGCTTAGCGCCGCCCCCGACGCTCCGAACGAATATACCCTGCCACGGCCGTTCACGGATGTATTGAGCAGGCCTGCGATCGTCTTGCCATAGGGCACCAGGGCGGCTTCCACGAAACTATCGCCGATGACCGACAGCAGAGGAAACGTTCCCGAGGGATCATAGTCCAGATTGCTGATGAAGCCGTAATTGTTGGTTCTGAGTTCATTGACCAGCGAGAAATTCCATCCTTTGGACCATCGTACAAGCCGATTCGGTTCGAACCGATAGATCGGATTGTCGGCGCTCACGAGCCCCCCTCGAAGCCCGTCGCTCACAGGCATAAACCGCAGGACTGTCTCCAGTCCAAGGACGGTCATCACAAAGGTCAGTCCGATTGAGGTGGCAGCAAGGAGCCATCGTCTGCTGATAGGCCTGGCCATGAACGATTCGACTCCTGACGCCTGTGCTTACAGGCTGGGTGGCGGCGCCTTCGCGCTCAGAAGAGGAAATGGATTCATGGATGTCCGTGGTAGCCCGCGGCTCTTCAGCTTTCGGGCAAGGGCGGCCGCGAGCACTAGGGTATTGAGCAGATAGAACAGACTGATGGCCAAGGCAATACCGATCAATCCCCCCAGCATCATTCCCACCGCCTTCATGACCAGTCCCACCGTGCTGGTGATCATCTCTATCCGCGCCGGAAGCGATGTATCTCCTTCACTGTAAAAGGCGCTGAGCAGCATATTATGGATCCCCCCGCACAGCAATATCCCGGAACCGCACGTCAGAATCATCCATAGGCCGTGAAGATCATGCGGGCCCAGTGCGCTACCGAGCGTTCGACTCCACATGGCCCATACCTCTTCGGAGACCCACAAGGCTGGCGCCGCACCTACGGCCAGGAACAACAGCGTACTGCCCCCCCCCATCCAGTAGAGCCGCTGCAGCAATAGCTTCCTGTGCTGGTCCCATTGTCCATTCACAGCTAAACCGGTCAACCTCGGCAGAATAGGTGTGACAATGCCTTGGTTGAGAACACGCACCAATGCCGTCAAGGTGCGCCATACGAGCTCGAGCATGACGAGACTTCCTTGGTCGAGAAATGAGGTCAGAAAGCGATCGACCACGAATCCACTTCTGATGTAGGCAGAAGACAAGACGAGCGGCCGAACGCGTCTCCCTAGTTGCCGAACATGTCCGATGCCGTCGCTCAAAGAGAGAACCGGCACAGGCCGCATCGAGGGTAACAAAAGGAGGGCGGGTCCCCCAAGGACAAACACCTGAATCCAGGCGGCAAACCTGACCCCCCAACGGTCCAGGCCGACCATGAGGAATCCCCATCCAACCAGGCAGCAGAACAGGGCCGCCAACGCCGTCCGTACGAATCGGTGACCGGACTGATGAAAACATGCCAAAACCGCGAAGCAAGCAGCGCCGATCACTCCGAGCGACTGGATCCTTGCCAACTCCACGGTCAAATTGAGTGCCTCGGTGGAGAACCCGGGAACAAACCAAGGCATGAGACCCGGCGCCGCGATGAATATCACTCCGGCGGCGAGGCTGGATAGCAGGAGACCGCCCATCAGCAAGAACCAGGCACATGTTTTTCGGTCTTGGTACCCCAATGCGGAAAAATAGGGAACCAGAGCGAAGATCAAAGGATCGAGAACTAGGGTGGACAGGATTTGAGGCAGGGTCGCGCCCGCATAGAAGGCGTCCGTCTGTATGCCGATCCCCAGGCGCGATACCGTCAACCATTGGATGCCGAATGATGCCGCAATGTTGCTCGCCGCGATGATGGAGAGCAGCGTCCCGAGCCATATCGCATTGCGGCGGGGCTCAGTCATGGACGTCCCTCCGCCGGGTGCACTTGCCTGTTCGGAATCGATTGCATGGCCGGCGGGCCTTTCATGGTTCGTTACAATGGTTCCTTGAGAAAATGGACGGCATCTGGCAAAAAAACCAGCGTTGACGCCCCGCATGCCATCCTTTTATGATCCGCTCCCACTGTGCAGCAGCTTATCTCCCTTACATGGCGCGAGCTTTCACTAATCCTCGCATGGACGTTGCTGGGGCTTCTCCAACCACTCATTGCCTCGGCGGACAATGCTGCGCCCTCGGCGCCTCGCCATGGTCCGGACCTGCGGCTGGAGACCACGACATTTGTGCTCAATATGGAGAAACAGGGCCTGGAAGACAACACCTTCACCAACGGCCTTGGGCGGGATACGACGCTCATCGGCAACCTGCTGAATGTCTACCTTCGGAAACGCCTCCTTTCATCCCTGGACCTGGATCTCGGCCTCTTCGCCAACATGCCCTTCGGCCATGACCGGGAATTTTCGCGGGTCCGGCCGATTATCCGCCTTCAGTATAAGCCGACCGACGAAATAACTGCATTGGCGGGAACGCTGGCAGTCCCGCACCGGGACTTTCATGATGCCCTGTTCGACAACGCCAACCGGTTCGTGCGGCCGTTCGAGCAGGGCGCGCAGGTCCTGGTGAATTCACGCTATTACCGGCAGGACCTGTTCATCAACTGGGAGCAGGCCTTCGGCGGTTCCACCATGAATCGATATGATGTCGGATACGCGGGGCAGCTTCGAGCGGGGCCCTTCCGGTTCAACGGTCAGGCTCACTGGGTTCATAACGGCCAAGCCCTGTTGAAGCTGGATCGCTCGTTCGATACGGAGGACAATCTCGTGACGGCCGTCGGGCCGGAACTCGTGCTTGAACCCTTCGCATATTTCCCGGCCTTAACCTGGTGGAACCAGCTGGGCGTTCGGGCCACTTACCTCACGTCGTTCAATGAGCCGGCGGTCGGCGGTCCGGCCGTTCGCGGACGCGGCTACGAATTGAGCGTTTGGCTCGATCTCGCCGGATGGCGGCCCTCCGTCTCCTTTTGGAAAGGGCGACAATTCATAAGCCAGCAGGGCGATCCGGAATACGCCGCAAGCAACTTCCCGGAATTCGGCCTGTCAAAGGTAATCCCCTTGGGGGATTCCGCCTCGATCGAGTTCGGGTTGCAGGCCCGGCGGATCCGCGCCTTTTTTACCGAAGACGGGGTCAATTATCAAAACCGGGATACGTTCAAGTGGGTCAACCAGCAATATCTTCTCTTCAATTGGAATTGGGATACCGCAGACGGCAGATTCCTGAAGGATCTCTTCCCTTCCCTCGATGACTCTCCATCAACGGATCCCACGATGGGAGGCGCGCGCCGGTTCACGCCCAAGATCGATGCGTTGACCTACGTCTACCACATAGGCTATTCCGGCCTCACGCAGATCGGCGGGCAACCGATCGAGAACAGCATGTTCGCCGGGCAATATCTCGCCCCCGTCCTGCGATACAGTCCGTCGCCCCGGCTGAATTTCGATATCGGTGTCTTCGCCGGTTTACCGATTGCGGACATCCAACGCTTTCACACGGTCCAACCGATCCTGTCCGCCGAATACGAGCTCTGGCCCGCTGTATCGCTGATCGCCGGTACCATTAAGCGTAATCATCCGTTCGTGGACGCCCTCTTCAACGATGCCTTGCTCTTTTCGCGTCCAATCGAGCAAGGCTTCCAATTACTCGTCAACCGGGAACATTACCAGCAAGACCTGTTCATCAACTGGAACCAGCTGGAGACATTCCAAAAGCCGGAGCGATTCGATGTGGGCTATGCAGGGCGGGTGAGCGCCGGATTGTTTTCCTTCAACGGCCAAGTCTACTGGACCCACAGCGGCGGCGCGCAGTACTCGGAATCCCGCACCTTTTTTGGAGCAGGTTTGCCACGGGACCGGCCCGCCTCGAACAATTTTCTGACGGCGTTCGGGCCGCAGTTTACCTTTCAGCCCCACCGGTATTGGTCCGCCTTGTCGTGGTTTCGCGAGGTCGATGTCATGGCCCTCTATCTCACGAGTCAACACGAGCCGACGCAAAGCGGATTGCCGATTGTCCGCGGCCGTGGCTATCAATTGACGGCCGGAGTGAATCTGGAAGGGTGGCGGCCCTACGTCACCCTGTGGCGCGGCGAGCACTTCATCAATGAGCAGGGGGACCCGGCCTACTACGCGGGCAGTTTTACGGAATTCGGGCTCCTCAAGGATGTTGCGCTCCCGGCCGGCTTCTCCTTGCGGATCGGTGGATTCGGACGGGCGATGGAGCATCGCATAACGCACACCGGATATGCCTTGCTGAACTGGTCATGGGATCAATCGCCCTGGCGCGGATTCTGCCTACGACCGACGTTGCTCCATCGAAGCGAGGCAGCCTGCAGTCCCTTCTAGGCCACACTTCTCTCTTGCCACCTCGCACGAGGCCCGTTAGAGTAGCGCTCAACAAGGCATACAGAGGACGTCGGTTCTACCGGGGTGGAGGGGCTATGTTTCGCGGATCGGTCGGCATCTTGGCAGGAATCGTCATGTTATGTGCTCCCGTGCTTGCCCATGCTGAGAACTACATCGCGTTCGCGATAGGACCAAACGTGGCCAGCGTGGATACCACCGACGTCGGAAAGCTGGATTTGAGCAACAATCTGGCATTCGGCGGGAAAATCGGTCATTACTTCGATGATCGAGGCTTTAATTGGTTCGGCGTCGAAATCGACATGTATCGATCCGCTCCCGATATCAAAGCGCAAAACCTACCGCGGCAAGGCACCAATCTGCGTCTTTCGGGGCCGATTCCAGGGAGCGACTTCCTTGTCCATTCCCTCGCGTTTAACGCGTTGGTTCGCGTCACTGGTTATCAATACAAGGTCGAGCCCTACGCGGGACTGGGTATCGGTCTCAACATGGGGAATGTTTCGGACGGGAATTTCAGACCGGAGGCTTCGTTCGCGCCAAGCTTCAATGTGCTGGCGGGCGTCAAATATTACGTGACCCCGAAGATCGCACCCTTTATCGAATACAAATATAACTTTGCCCATTTCACCTTCGACCGCAGCAATCTCACCGCGGATTACCGCGCCAACCTCTTCATGTTCGGCGTCGCCTTCCATTTCGGCCGCTAAAACGGACCATGTAGGCCAGGGTTTTAAAGCCCAAACTTTGCTTTATCCGGCTAGGAGGCGTACACTTCCAACTGGCTCTCCTCCTACTTTCCCACGCTTCGTTGTATGCGGCCTGCCACCGCCAGTAATGTTTTGAAAGGCGGTCTACCATGCTGACATGCCGGAATGAAGTCAGGGTATGCGAATGCGCTGCCGCAAACCGTTCCTCCTCATCAGGCAAAATCCCATTCGATCCAGTGGGTGCGTAGGGACAGATCGGCAGCTGAGCCCTGCAATACCGTCAAGGCTCAGCGCGCTCTTTCCCCTCGATCCGTCCAGAATCGAGAAGGCCAGTAACGGTCCACTAGCAGCGGTGCGGCATCACAACGTGTATCGATCAGGCGTCACTGGGGAGGTGTTCCATGGATTCGAGAACATGCGTACAGGGTCTATTGGGAATACTCCTGATTGTGGCATTGGGAGGGTGCGCCGGCGCATCAGGCTCGTCTAAGGCATTGCCGAGCAGTGCCTTTTTTGCCGCTACCCAGGAAGAACGGGCCGCGCTCCAAGCCCTGAGCCGCTCCCAGGAATCGCGAATGGGCAGTTGTCAAAAATCCTTATCCTGCGAGGATGCCACCTACGCAAGGGGCCTGTTTGCCCTATTCCAAAATCGCGAGGATGCGATCAACATTTTCCAAGAACTGCGCACGACCCTGCCGAATGGCCGATATGCCGCCTCAAGCACACGCTGGCTCTTTCTGTTGCAAGACAGTCAGCCTGTCTCAGCCCACCAAAGCGCCCTGTTCACTCAGTTGAGAGAAGAGATTCTCCATAGTTTGCTGGATCAGGATAATCTTGTCGCCAACCGCCGGCTGAGAGAACAGGAACGGCGAATGGCCGAACTGAGCCGCTGAGGGATCCGTTACAATAGAAGGCCACATCAGCGCCTACCCATAGATGCCACCCATCCTGTGCTTCATCCGGCAGAGGCGGACTCTCACGCCGTCTTGTCGCTGGATGCTGCCTCTGTGAATTCGTAGATTGCCTAAGCGAAAAAACCTGCGTCTCGGTTTTTCTGCTCGCCCTGCCTAACGCGCCCCTGCTAAAGAAAACACTGTGGCTCCAGACGAGCGAGGCGCGGAACGAACATAGAGGCTTCTCTCCGCCGCATTCATCGCGCTGAACCGCCGACGGAAGCACGGAAGGTATTGGGTTGAGAGCGATCGGATGCACACACTCATTCGAGGCGAAGAGTCGAGCGAGCTTTGGAAGGAACTTACCGGCAAGAGCTTCTCCGTGCGCTTCATTACACTCCAGCACGCTACAGCGATAAAGAGCTCGGCGGGTACCGCGAAGGCTGGTTTGGAGGCGCCGGGCGGGTTCGAACCGCCGCATCGCAGTTTTGCAGACTGCTCCCTTAGCCACTTGGGTACGGCGCCACGCGTCGGATTATAGAAGGGGGACTGTCAGGAACTCAACCGCGAAGAGCGAGGAAGAAACAATATTCAGAGCCGGTACGTTCCTGGTCGAAATTCCGCAGACTAGCGCTTCGTCGGCAGAACGGGAATGTCGCGAACGATGGTTGAGGGTAAATCCGCTTCCTGACCGATTAGCTCCCAACCTGGCTCGGCATGTTCATTCAGTGATGCCGGCGCGGCCTGGGGCGCTGCAGCCTCGGCTTCTTTCTCCTTGGCCAGGAGCTCCACTTCGTAAATGAGCGTGTCCATGAGATCTTCGATGGGCACTTTACGCATCAGCTTGCCCTTCTTGAAGAGAATGCCTTTGCCCTCCCCGCCGGCAATGCCGATGTCCGCTTCTTTGCCTTCCCCGATGCCGTTCACGACACAGCCGAGCACGGAAACGTTGAGCGGCGTCTTGATATGGCCCAATTTCTTTTCCAGCTCATTCGCCATCCGCACGACATCGATTTCGACCCGGCCGCAGGTGGGGCAGGCAATCACATTGATGCCGCGATGGCGCAACTCCAGCGACTTCAGGATCTCAAATCCGACTTTGACCTCTTCCACCGGGTCGGCCGCGAGCGAAACACGCAACGTATCGCCGATGCCTTGTGACAGGAGCCACCCGAGACCGATGGCGGACTTGACCGCGCCGGTCATGGCGGTTCCGGCCTCCGTGATTCCGATATGCAGCGGATAATTCGCCTGAGTCGAAAACAAGTAATAGGCATCGATGGCGTGATGCACATCGGAAGCTTTGAGCGACACCTTCATATTGGTGAAGCCTTCGTCCTCCAAGGCATGGACCGCATTCAAGGCAGACTCAGACAAGGCTTCCGGCGAGGGCCACCCATACTTATCCAACAAAGGCCGTTCGAGCGAGCCCCCGTTGACTCCTACACGCAAGGGAATGCCCCGCTCATTGACGGCCTTGAGGACCTCCTGCACTTTCCACCAGGCTCCGATGTTGCCTGGGTTGATGCGGACGCAATCCACGACTTCCGCCGCCTTGAGGGCGAGGCGATGGTCGAAGTGAATATCTGCGATCAACGGGACCGTCATCGCCGCCTTGATCTGCGGAAGCACGGCGGCCGCCGCTTCATCGGGCACGGCGACACGAATGATCTCACAGCCGACTGCTTCCAACTCACGAATCTGGGCCACCGTGGCCTTCACATCGCGCGTGTCGGTCGAACACATCGACTGAACCGAAATCGGCGCATCGCCGCCGATTTTCACTGATCCCGCCTTGATCTGCCTGGTTTTTCGCCTCGTGATATGCATCCGGTTCGAGTCCCTGCTTCGTCCTGTTTTCTGTTACCTTTTTACTTCTCCCAGCCTAACTGCCCTGCTCATCTCCATGCGGCAGACTCCCCGCGAAAGAGGCCAACCGGTTCGCTTCGTCTGTGGCGACCGCAGCTCCCAGCAATGCCTTTACATTCGTATAGATTCCGTCTGCCGTCAAGCCGTACCGTTCGCGCAACAAATCCTGCGGGCCCTGTTCGATGTACCTATCCGGAAGGCCCATGATCTTCGTGCGCAAGTGGGTAATCCCCTCCTCGGACAGGACTTCCAGGACGGCCGAGCCGAACCCTCCCATCTTGCAGCCTTCCTCGACGGTCACGAGACAACGCACGTCCTTCGCCGTCTTGGTAATCAACTCGGTGTCCAGCGGCTTCGCAAATCGAGCATTGATCACGGCCGCGGAAATTCCCTCCTGCGCCAAACGCTCTGCCGCCTTGACGGCAGGCCAGACGGTCACCCCGATCGCGACGATCGCCACATCGGTGCCTTCACGCAGCAATTCACCCTTGCCGATCGGCAACGCTGTGGGTTCCGGGTCCATCGACACGCCGAGGCTTACGCCGCGGGCATAACGCACCGAGGCTGGTCCATTGTAACTCACGCAGGTCTTCAACAAATGCTGCAATTCGTTTTCATCCTTCGGCGCCGTGACCACCATGTTCGGCACATGGCGCAAAAAGGCGAAGTCGAAGGCGCCATGATGAGTTGTTCCATCCTCCGCGACGAGTCCGCCACGGTCGATACAGAAGGTGACCGGCAAGTTCTGTGTGGCGACATCATGCACAACCTGATCGTAGGCCCGTTGCAGGAAAGTCGAATAGAGGGCGACCACCGGTTTCATTCCCTGCGCAGCCATTCCGGCGGCAAAGGTCACGGCATGCTGCTCGGCGATACCGACGTCGTAAATACGATCCGGGAACGCCTTTTCAAAGGCAGTGAGGCCCGTGCCTTCGCACATGGCAGCGGTAATCGCGACGATCCGCTTGTCCTGGCGAGCCACCTTGATAAGCGCTTCGACAGCCATGCTGGTATAGCTGGGCCTTGATGCTTTCTTTGCGGGAACACCAGTCTCCCGCACAAATGGAGGGCAGGCATGGAACCAGACGGGATTCTCTATTGCCGGTTCATAGCCCAAGCCCTTTTTTGTGATGACATGGAGCAGAACAGGCCCTTTCATTTTCAGTACATTCTCCAATGTCGGCAGGAGATGTTCGAAGTTATGCCCGTCGATCGGACCCGCATATTGAAAACCGAGTTCCTCAAACAACAGGCCGGGAAGAATCGCCCCCTTGGCCAACTCCTCAGCACGCCGCGCAATCTTCTGCACCTCAAGACCAATGTGGGGAATCTTGCGCAAGAGTTGTCCGGTTTCTTCACGCATGCGCGCATAGAATTCTCCGGTGAAGGTCCGATTCAGATAAGCGGATATCGCCCCGACGTTCTTGGAGATCGACATCTGGTTGTCGTTCAGGATGACGATGAAATCCTGATTCGTTCCTCCGGCATGGTGCAGCCCTTCAAGGGTCATCCCGGCCGTCATGGCACCGTCTCCGACGACGCACATGACTTTATGTTTTTCCTGTCGCTGTTCACGAGCTTCCACCATCCCGAAGGCAGCGGACACTCCCGTTCCGGCATGCCCGGCATTGAACGTATCGTACAGGCTTTCTTCGCGCTTGCAGAACCCGCTCAGTCCGCCGTATTGCCGGAGGGTGTGGAATTGTTCCCGGCGTCCGGTCAACAGCTTGTGGGTATAGGCTTGATTACTGGTGTCCCATACGATTTTGTCCTTCGGCGTATCCAAAAGGTACTGCAACGCAACGGTCAGCTCCACCACCCCAAGATTGGAGGCCAGATGTCCTCCGACATTCGAGACCACAGAAAGGATCTGTTCACGAATCTCCTGACAGAGTGCGGGAAACTGTTCAGGGGAAAGGCGTTTCAAATCAGCCGGACTGTGGATTTTTTTCAGCAGCGACATTGCACAATCTCCTTGTCAATCATGACAACTGCACGCAGGTACATATTCAAAGGGAATTATTCGTAATTGAGAAGGTCGCGGCGAAGCAGCGAAGCAGTTTGGTACAAGTCGTCTCATCCTCACATATGCAATCTTCAGTGTCAAGGTTTCACTCATGCCTGCTAGGAAAGAATGATTCATTTTGCTACGAACGAAACCGGTAGGTCAGTACGGTAGACAGAGTGAAGTCCGCCGCGCTCCCGGTGATGAAGTCCAGATTCTCTACTCCATAGAGCTGCCACAGTATACTAGGTAGAACCCGATAGCTCACGCCCACCACCGATTCCGTCACACCCTTGTCCAGGATCCTCGTCCCAGTCCCGTGAAACGGCGGCGAGTAATAATCGAACTGGGCGGTGAATGAAAGATTCTCCGACCAGAGGTATTCCACGGCAACCAATCCGCTCACCACGGGCTGCAGCGAAAGCCCGGCGATTCGTCCAGTAGGAAAGACGCCATTGACGTTCGCATAAACAATCCAACCGGGCGCGACAGTCTTCTCCAACGCCATCCCGATACCGGCATCGGGATGGCCGCTTCCGAATACCTGTCCCGTATCTCCGGTCGGCGCTTTGACGGCCACCCGAATCGCCAAGGCCGGCAGACTGGATGTCTCACGGAAGGCCAGGAATTTGCCGAACAGCGACACATCCCCCAAGCCTGTCGCCCCTTCCGATCCCTGAAACAGCGTTCGGTCCCGGTTGGCGATGTTGAAGGCATAGCCTGTATCCCGCAAAGCCTTTCGTGCCGGAGCAACCCCGGTCGTCGCGTTCTCCACGCCGAGGATCGGGCTCTCCATGAATCCACTGTAGCGGTGCAAGGCGGGGATTTCGACACTGAGTTCCAATCGGTCGGTCAGGCCGTACCGGAGAAAGAGGCCCGCGCGGACCGTTTCGAATTTCATCGTGGCGCGGGCTTGCTCCGTGCTGTCGTTGGCAATGCTGGCGCTATTGGCCATCTCAAGACGCACGTCGAAATCGCCCTGGCGGAGCACCGAGGCGCGCTCTCCCGGCATGCCTAAAACGAGCTGATCGAGTGCTTGAAAATTCCTGGTCGGGAAGGGACCGAACCCTTCGGCCCTGAGCGGGGACGCATTTCCCCCGCAGAGCAGCAGACTACACAAGATAATCAACGTCCGGCACAAGATCGCCACCGAGAGTCATCCACAGGTTCCTAATAGGGGAAATCCAATCCCGCAAAAATGGCCCCGCCTTCGCGGCTGTAACCATAATCCACCCGGCCGACGACATTGGGACGGACGATCGCGCGGAATCCGAGCCCCGGAGTCATACGATAGTCATCGAAATTCACGTCCTTGAACGTATTGAACACCTGACCGGTATCCAGGAAGGGCGCGACCTCGAAATCCGCCGTCACGCCGGCCACTTTGGCTCGCAGCACATGAATCCGCTCTTCGATGCTGAAGGCGATCAAGTGCTTGTCTATATAGCGGTCCAGCCCGAATCCCCGCAGGTTATTCTGCCCCCCAAGGGAGGACTGTTCGAAAAACGGCACCTGGGAACCGAGTGTCGCCTGCAAGTTTGCGCGGACGACCAGAATGGCGCGTTTCGATTCACTCGGGAATAGCTTTTTGACTTCGATTTCATATCGCGAATAAACGGGATGATCGCTGTTTCTCACGTTTTGATTCAGCTCGGCATAGGCGGTGATGGCCACGCCGTCGGTGGGGGTGACCAAGCTATCCCTTGTATCGTAATAAAAGGACAGGCGATGGCCCACGATGATGGACTCGCCCTGCATGCCATCGACCGCGGGGAACTGCTCAGCCGAAAAGGGAAGATCCGTGGCGCCCCGTTGCAGCCGGACTTGGCGGACACGCTGGCCTACCGAGATCTGTGTGACTTCGTTCGCATGCAGGCCGAGCCGCCAGTATGCCCGCCCTTCCCTGGCCGTGTAATTCGTTTCGTCGGCTTGAACCGTCTCCTGTCCGATCCCGAAGAAGCGCGATGTGGCGTTCTTGAAGAAGGTGCCGCCGAAGTTGAGCGAATATTGGCCGTTACCGAATGCCGGATCGATATAATCCAACAGTACTTTGCGTTCGATCCGCTCGGTGAGCGATGCAATGAACCGCATCTGGCGCCCGCCTGGCTCGTATTTGAATAGATTGAACACCCCGCGAGACCCTACGATCGAATTTTGAATGAGCATGGGCGCCATGAGGTATTTCAATTCACCATCCGGATCGGCGATTAGAATCGGCGCGATCAAGCCGACATCGCTGCCGTCGTTCTTACTGGTAGAGACCGAGGGGATGGGGAAAATTTGCGTGTCAGCGCGGGCTTGATCGGGAAGACTCAGGAGTAGAATTCCGGCCAACGCCAGCAATAGTGCACGGATCGAGTACAGATAGTCTCGCTGCATGGCGCTTGTCGGATCGCTCGCCCCGTAACAGATTACGGGGCCTTGATCTTGTCGGATTTCTTGCGGAGTTGTTCCACGAGGCCGGGATACGAGGAGGTGTGAAGGATCTTCGTAAATTGCCCTCGGTAATTGTTCACCAGACTGACGCCATCGACCACCACGTCATACACACGCCAATCGTTATCCTTGTGCAGTAACCGGTAATCCATGGGAATTTCGGTTTTTCCCGACAGCACCTTGGTGCGCACCTCCGCATATTCCTTCTCGGTCCGCTCGTTGAGATATTGCACGCCGTCGCCGGAATAGGTCTCCACTCGATCAGCGTAGGTATTGGTCAACAGGGTTCTGAACAGATCGACAAACTCCTGTTTATCCTTGTCGGATAGTTGATTCCATGGGGCGCCCAGCGACCGCCGAGACATTTCTGTGTAATCGAATCGGGCTCCGACGGCTTTTTCCAACTGCTGCCGGCGATCATTTTGACGACCCGGCCCCTTCAGTTCCTTGTCGCCCAATATCTTAAGCACCTCATCAATCGTGCCCTTGACGGAGTCGGTCGCCGACGCCGCCATGGCGGACGACGGCCCGCCCATGAACAGTTGCAGCATCAGCATCAGACCAACCATCGCCCATCGCCTGCCGTTCAAGTCCAGATCTCTTCCATGAAAGGAGTTACGCATGCCCTGCCCGCTTGTCACGTTGCCGCCCGCCATTCGATGCATGTGCCGCATGGTTAATTGACCTTTCCATGTACATACTGGCTGACCAATTCCTCTAGATCAAGTCCGGATTCGGTGTCGCGGATTTTATTACCCGGCTTCAGCGGATCGCCTCCCCCGCCGATCGACAGCGCCAGGTATTTATCCCCGATGATCCCGCGCGTTTTGATCGATGCGATGGTATCCGTATACAGTTTCACGCCGTCTTGAATCGCGAGATCCACCAGCGCGCGGTCGCTGTTCAGGCCGATAGTCCGCACACGTCCCACTTCCACACCGGCTATTTCCACCGAGGCGCCGGGCTTCAATCCGGAGGCTGACATAAACTCCGCCTCGACCGAATAGTTGTTTCCCCCGATGACCTCCAACTTGCCCAGCTTGATGGATAGATAGCCAAGGCAAGCCAACCCGATGATGACGAATACTCCGACCGTCAATTCCACCTTTGCGCGTTCCATAGCGTCTCCTATAAGAGGGATGCGGGCGACCGGCCTTTCGCCGTGACGGTGCCTCCGACAAAAATGAACTCCTGAATCTCCTTATCCGTGGTCTTCACAAACTCTTCGGACGTCGCCATCTCGGCAATCCGCCCACGTTTGATCATCGCCACCCAATCTGAAATCTCGAAGATCTCCGGAATTTCATGACTGACCATGACCGCGGTAAAACCGAACTGCTTCTGCATCGCGACGATCAGATCGTGAATGGACTTCGCCATCAGCGGATCGAGGCCCGTCGTCGGTTCATCGAACAGGATAATCTCCGGCTCCATCACCAACGCGCGGGCCAAGCCGGCCCGCTTTCGCATTCCTCCGCTGAGTTCCGACGGGAATTTGTGACCCATATCGCCCAATCCCACCTGGTTCAGCTTCTCCTGCACCCGGCGGGTCACCTGTTCGCCCTTCAAGCGAAGCTTTTCCCGCAGGGGAAAGGCGACGTTCTCAAATACCGACATTGAATCGAACAGCGCCGCGCTCTGGAACAACATGGCGAACTTCTTCCGGACTTCGTTGAGCGCTCTCCCTTTCAGATGGGCAATGTCCGTCCCATCGATCCAGATCTCGCCCCGGTCGGGCGGCATGAGACCGATCATGTGCTTCAGCAGCACACTCTTTCCCGAACCGCTTCCCCCGATGATGGTGGTGATCTTTCCGGCGGGAATCGTCAGATCCACTCCGCGCAAGACCGGTTGACCGCCCAATGTCTTTTCGACTCCCACCAGTTTAATCATGCGTTCTCCGCCAGGCGCAGGGACTGCCTTCTGGGCCCTCACGTCTCGCGATCCTTACAGAAGTACCGACGTCAGGAAATAGTCCCACACGAGGATCAAGACCGCAGACAGGACGACCGCCTCGGTCGTAGCGGATCCCAACCCTTCCGCGCTGTGCCTGGTATGAAATCCCTTATAGCAACAAATCCAACTGATGATCAGACCGAAGCTGATGGATTTCAGAATGCCTCCATAGACATCCTTCCACTCCACTGCCGACTCGATCGAACTCCAATAGGCCCCGGCGTTGCCATTCAGCAACTGCACGCCGACGACATACCCGCCGTAGATTCCCACCACGTCGAACAGGGCGACCAGCAGAGGCACGGCGATCACGCTCGCGATGAGCTTGGGTGCAATCAAGTATTGCAACGGATTGATCGCCATCGTGTCCAACGCATCGATCTGCTCCGTGATCCGCATAATGCCGATTTCAGCCGTCATAGCGGACCCCGCCCTGGCCGTGACCATGAGCGCCGCCAGCACCGGCCCCAGTTCCCGGATGATGCTGAGCGCCACCGCGGAGCCGAGCACGGCTTCCGAGCCGAACTTGCGCAGCGTGTAATGTCCTTGAAGGGCCAAGACCATTCCTGTGAATACAGCCGTGAGGACGACCACGAATGTGGATTTGTACCCGATAAAATTGAGCTGCTTGACGATCTGGTAGAAGCGGAAGGGCGGACGGGTCAACCAGGCAAAGGAGGACAAGACGAACAGAAACATTCGTCCCATCTGCTCGGTGAGGTCGAGCGTATACCGTCCGATTCGAGCAATGCCTTCCACGCCATCTCCTCCTTCATCCGTCGATCACATGCAGAACCTGCGTCCCGCCGAATCGTTCAGGCCAGTCCCGCAGGCAGAGCTTGATCGGCAAAGGCCCGATACAGTGCCGTGAGTTTGATTCCCGCCACACGGCTTTGGACACGCAGGCGGTTGAGTCCGATGAGGCTTGTCGGATGAGCCAGACAGGCCGCGGCACCCCTGGCCCACCCAGATGGCCTGAGAAACAAGTTGAAGTCAAGCGGAAGATCTTCATCGACAAGGTCTGATACGGTGCGAACGATGCCGAATGGAATCTGCCGTTTCGATGCGACCAAGCCCAGCGCCCCGCTCTCCATGTCGAGACCGATTCCTGCCGTGCGGCCGGCAATCTTCTGCTTGTCTGCCGCAAGGTACAGCACTTGCGGAATGGTGATGAAACATCCGGCCTGAACCGTGAATGATGGTTGAATGACCTGTCGTGCCCATTCAACCATCGCCGGAGCACATATGACCGGCTGCTCCGCATCTACCCCTCCCTCCATGGTCACCTGAGTGCCGAGCAACACGTCGCCGATACGAGCCGGCCGCAACGCGCAGGCAAAACCGGCCGACCACACGAAGGAGAATCTGTGCTCCCCAAGGAGAATCCCAGCTGTGGCTGCCGCCCGCTCGGGACCGACGCCCATCGGAATGATCCACCAATCGACCTCAGCTTTCCGCGCCACCATGCAACGAATTCCCCTCACCGACCGGATGTCGATCACCGGAAAAGCCCGGCGAACGGCGTCCAACTCCCATCGAGTGGCCACGAAGATTCCGACCGCGGTCACGGATGCTCCTGAAAAAAGCCGGAGAGAAACGTTGGAACAGATCGACCCACAGGGTCAGCGTGGCGACCGAAACTGTCCTGCTTGATAAGCCTGTTGGCGCAACTCATCGGCTCTCGTCGTTCCACGAGTTTTGAGATTGCGGTACATGGCGAGGGCCCAGAGGGGGAAGTACTGACAGTACCAATGGTACCGAAGATAGAATACACGAGGAAAACCAGTCCCGGTATGGCGCACCTCTTCCCACGAGCCATCCTTCCGCTGATTCCGAATGAGGTAATGGATACCGCGCGCCAGGCTGAAGGAATCGGTGACGCCGCCCGACATGAGAGCCAGTAGAGCCCAGGCGGTTTGCGAGGGGGTACTCTCGCCGCGTCCGCACTGCGAAATATCGCCGTAGGACTGGCACGACTCACCCCATCCGCCATCCGGGTTTTGTTTGGACTCCACCCAATTGACCGCGCGGCGAATATAGGGAGACGAGACATCTTCTCCGATAGCGCGCAGACCGGCCAGCACCGACCAAGTGCCGTATATGTAATTCACCCCCCACCGGCCATACCAGCTCCCGTCCTCCTCCTGATCCGACTTCACAAAGGCCAGCGCAGATGCCACGGCGGGATGGGTCCAGTCATAACCCAGCGTGGCAAGCATTTCCAGGCAACGCCCGGCGAGGTCGGCCGTGCTGGGGTCCAGCAAGGCCCGATGGTCCGCAAACGGGATGTAGTTGAACACGATCCGGTTATTGTCGACATCGTAGGCGCCCCAGCCTCCGTCGGAACCCTGCATGGAGACCACCCATCGGCAACCGCGAAGGATGGCCTCCGCCTGCTGCCGTTCATCGGGAAGACGGACTTTCGCCAAGGCCATCAACACGACCGCCGAATCGTCCACATCGGGATACAGCTCGTTCTCAAACTGAAAGTACCATCCGCCAGGCTCGGCGCCGGGTGAGGAAATGATCCAATCTCCGACGGTCTTCGTTTGCTTCGACAGCAACCAGGCGGCCGCTTTCTGCAGAGCGGGATGGTCCTGCGGCATGCCCGCTTCTGAAAGCGCGTTGATCAGTAACGAGGTATCCCAAACCGGAGAATGACAGGGTTGCAGGTGCATCGCATCGACGCATTGACCGCTCTCATGCACCGTGTCGTACATTTCAAGCTCTTCGATTTCATGCATGGCCTTCATGACCAGAGGATCGTCATCCTTGTATCCGAGACAATGCAGAGCGATGACGGAATTGGCCATCGCGGGATAAATGGCGCCCAGACCGCCGCTCCCCTTCATGTGATCCAGCATCCAAACGGCCGCGCACTTGAGGGCCTTTTGCCGGACCCACTCGACCGGCGAACGATCATAGATTTTGAGCAGCGCGTCGAGGTTGATAAAAAAGTTTCTGGCCGTCAGCCAGGTCCGATCCTTTTTGAAAGGCGGCGCCATGCCGTAGTCGATCCGATCAGGGGGTTCCGTATACAGTTCGTCGATTCCCAGCTCCTTCGGAATTTCGCACAATGGCCGTTTCGCAAAAATAATCAACAGAGGAATCACCACCGCCCGCGACCAATAGGAGATGGCATAGATGCTGAAATAAAATCGTTTGGGCAGCAGCATGATTTCAGGCGGCATGCTGGGGACGCCTCGCCAATCATATTGACCGAAGAGCGCCAAGGCGATTTTGGTGAACACGTTGGCCGCCACGACTCCCCCCTTGTCGAGGATGCATTCTCTGGCAGTCACCATGCAGGGTTCATCCGGCGAGACACCGGACAACTTCAAGGCGAAATAGGCTTTCACCGAGGCGCTGATCTCGACAGGTCCGCCATGATAGATGGGCCAGCCGCCGCCCGGCAGCTGCGCGGATTTCAAATATCGCACCGCCTTGCGCTCCCGCTCGGGATCGACGCAATTCATGAAGCGGCGCAACATCAGATATTCGGATGTGAGTGTGGTATCGGCTTCCAGTTCGGCGACCCAGTAGCCTTCGGAGGTATCCTGCCGGGCGAGAAACCAGGATTGGCTTTTCCGGAGCGCTTCTTCAAGCGCTTCCAGCTGGCCCGTTGAATGCGACGGAGCCCTCTTCAAACTGTCGGCGGAACTCGAAACGGCCCTTCTGTTGGAAACCAGTCGGAGCACCGGCGCAGTGGCATATTCCCGCGCAGCCCTGATCCGGCTCGGCACCGAGACCAAGAGACTGTCGGACAGACGATTGAACAGGTTCTTCAAATGTCGCATAAGGTTATGCCGTGAATCGGAAAAAGACGGCGGGATCGAAAGTCGAGACGGTTCCATCAATCAGTGAGGATCATACGAAGCCTACAGTACTAGTTGTAACCATTAGTAGAACTGTATAACAAACTGATCCAGGGCAGTCAAGGGACAGGACTGCCGGCAGGCGTTCTGAAAGCTGCCTGATCGGCATTCTACGCCGGCTGCAAATCCCCGAGCTTGACTGAAATCAATGTCGACACGCCCGGCTCTTCCATCGTCACCCCGAACAACGAATCCGCCATCGCCATCGTCCGTTTGTTGTGGGTAATGACGAGGAATTGCGCCGTGGCCGAGAGGCCGCGCAGGACGGCCGTGAACCGTCCGATGTTTTCTTCGTCCAGCGGCGCATCGATCTCGTCCAAGATACAGAACGGGGTGGGACGAATCAGGAAGCTGGCGATCAGGAGAGCCATCGCGGTAAGCGTTTTTTCACCACCGGACAGCATCGTGATGCTTTTTAACCGTTTGCCGGGCGGCTGCGCGACGATTTCCACGCCGGGCTCGCGCGCGCCGTTATCGTCCGTGCCTTCCTCCAACGGCTCCTCGACCATTTGCAGCTCGGCGCGGCCACCGGGAAAGAATTGCGCAAAAACTTCCCGGAACTTTTGCTGCAGCTCATTGAAGGTTTCCACGAACATGTCCTTGGTCGTCCGGTTGATCCGTTGAATGATTTCCTTCAGCGAGGCGATGGACGCGGACAAATCCTGCTCCTGCGTCGTGAGGAACAGGTAGCGCTCCTCCAATTCGCGATGTTCGTCGATCGCCGCCAAATTGATCGCGCCCATGCGATCCAGCCGCTCGCGAATTCTTTGAATCTGCTCCCGCAACTGATCGGTCTCAAGGACCGATGCGGAGGCCTGCAGCGGCTCATCTCCTTCCACCGGCTGATCATCGGCCGGTGATGCGAGGAGCATGTCGGGATCGATTTGATAGGTGCCGATCAGCGTGCTCTCGGTCGTTGAAAGATGCGCCTTCACTTCCGCCTTCCGCACCTCCGCCGTCATCCGTCGATCGTGCAAAACGGACAGGCTCTGCCGCACCGCCGTGAGGGATTCCTCAATCGCATGCAGCCCGGCCATTTCCTGGGCCTGCCGTTCCTGCGCTGCCACCAGCTGCGCCTTGACTCCATCCGCCTCGGCCCCCAATTCCCGGCACAAGGTTTCCTGCCTGGTTTGTTCTTCCCGGCTTTGCTCGAGAGCCTCCACCAACCCGGCTGCCTGTTCCTCCAAATGGATAGCCCGCTGCGTAGCCCCATCCAGCCGTTGAGTGAAGCGCGCGATGTCGCTGATTCCATGGTCCCGACGCCCGCGCATGCTCTCCAGGGCCAGTCGGACTTCGGTCAACCGCTGCTGAACAGCCATGCCCTGGCTTTCCATGGCCGTCAACCGCTCCCGCACCTGGACCAGACAGGCTTCTTGTCCGGTCTTTTCGGCCGTCCATTGTCCCAGTTGCGCCTGGCTCGTTTGAAGTTCCTCCTGCAAGCGTGTCTGCTCCGCCAGTCCCCGCTGCAGCTCTTCCGCCAACAGATCGACCCGCCGGTGCAATTCTCCACACTGGCGCTCCAGGCCAGCATCGTCTTTCTGAAGCGATAATTCCAACATCTCCGCTTCGCGGATGGCTCCGGCAAGGTCCTGCTCATCCTCGCGCGCAACGACCGATTGCGCAGAGGCTTCATCACGGGCCTGCCTGGTTAATTCCAAAGCCTGAGCCGCTTCGGCGCGCCTTGCTTCCAACTCCAATACTTCGCGCCGGCGCTGGAGCAATCCGCCGCTCGTGCCGCTGCCGCCGCCGGTAATCACGCCGGCGGCATCCAGAATTTCGCCGGATAACGTCACGCAGGTCGGACCGGACGGAGCCGACCACTGGTTCTGCTGCCAGAGGTGCAGAGCCACGGTCAGCGATTCGACGATCACGATCCCGTCGAACAAATATCCCAACACGGGCGCGGACTCTTCCTGGGCCTGAATCACATCCAGCGCGCGGCCCACCACTCCGGGCTGCCCTTCGAGGGCCGGCCACCAGGAAGCCGACGCATCGACCGCCCGATCGGACATCCATCGCAACTGCCGCGGGAAGAAGGCCCCACGTCCAAGTTGTTTGCCGTTCAAAAACTCCACGGCCTGGCGACCGGCCAGCGGTTCATCGACCAGCCAACCCCGCACACGATCGCCGAGAATCGTCTCGACGGCGCGGTCCAATCCCGGAGGAATCACCAGCCATTCGGCCAGCGCCTCTCGTACCCCATCGCACGCTTTCAGCGCCGTATCTTCTTCCTCGCCCTCCCGCCCGTATCCCATTTCTTCCCTGACGATGCCTTGCAGGGCGCCGAGCCGAGATTCCACCCCGGCGACATCCTCCGACAAGCGGACGATATCGCGATCCAGGCCGGCGATCTGTCCGCCCAGTCCTTCAATCCGTTCAATCGCCGTCCGGCGTTCGGCCATGAGATCCTGAATGCGCTGGGCCGCTTCTTCTCTCTGCGCGCTAAGGAGATGGCGTTGTTCATCCAATCCTGCGACTTGCTCCACCAGTGATTCACGTTCCCGCGACACCCGCTCGGATCGGGCAACCGTTTCCTGCCGGCGGGCCGTGACCTGCTCGAGGCTCTGCTCCGTATTGCCGACGAGGACGGCCAGATTCAACACATCCCGCCTGGCCCGCTCTTCTTCCGCGACCGCCGCCGCACGATGGCCGGACAATGATTTTGCCTCGGCATCCAACTCCTGGAACCGTTTCTCCTGCTGCGCGATGTCACCTTCCAGCTGCAGCGACATCCCGCGTAGCTCTTCAATCTCTGTCCGCGCCTGTTCCCGGTCCGCCGCCAACCGGTCCATCTCCTGCGCGGCCTGGACGCGCTGGCGCTCGAACAGTTCTGTCCGATTCCGCTCGACTTCGGCGGCGGTCAACGCCTGTGACTGCCGCTGCTCGATGGCAGTCAACTGTTCTCGCACTTGCGAAATCGCCTCCGCCGCGTCGTTCATACGCAGCCGGATGGATTCCTGTTCAGAATCCAAGCGGGCCTGCTCGGCCATCTGTTCGGTTTCATGCGATTCCACTTCGCGCGCTTCCCGTTCGACGGTCTCCAGATCAGTCCGCATAGCGCGATAGTCGCGGGACAGGAGCTCGATTTCGAGTCCGCGGGCTTCCTGCTGCAAGGTTTGATAGGAACGCGCCTGACGAGCCTGGCGTTCAAGGGAATTCAGCTGCTTCTTGACCTCAGCCACAATGTCGCGCACCCGCAATAAGTTCTGTTGAGTGGACTCCAGTTTGCGAAGCGCTTCACCCTTTTGCTTTTTGTAGCGGACGATACCGGCGGTTTCCTCGATCAACTCCCGACGGTCTTGCGGCGACGCTTGTAAAATTTGTTCGATCCGTCCCTGCTCGATGACGGTATGGCCTTTGGACCCGGCTCTGGTTTCGATTAAGACACTCCGAATATCCTTGAGCCGGCAGGCCGTTTTATTTATGAGATATTCGCTGTCGCCGTTCCGATAGAGTCGACGGGTAATCATCAATTCCTGATACTCACTCAGCTGACTCGGCAATCCGGAAATACCCTCCAGCCGCAATTCGCCCAACCCGCCGATGACGAGCGAGACCTCGACCAAACCCACCGGCTTCCGAACTTCGGTGCCGTTGAAGATCACGTCTTCCATGCGCTCGCTCCGAAGCGTCTTGGTACTTTGCTCGCCCAGGACCCAGAGGATGGCATCGACGACGTTACTTTTGCCGCTGCCGTTCGGCCCGACGATGGCCGTGATCCCTTTTGGAAATTGAATCTTCGCCTCTGCAAACGATTTAAAGCCGAGCATGTCCAATGACTTTAGATACACCGGCGACCTCCAGACGAGAAGGTTGGATGGGACGGATTGCTGAAAGTAAATCGGAAAATTTTTATCACAGCGATGAAGTCAAAGCAAAGAAAAACACAGGATATGGGAGGGACGAGAAACCGGCCCCCAAGATATGGATGGAAAGCTGCGCAAGATTAAACAGGCAAGGAGATGCGACTCCCGGCGAACTCAGTTCGCCGGGGCTGTCGCGCGAGCAGCCGACTCGATCGTGACCAATTCTTTCGGAAGGAGAAACTCCACATCCTCTTCGATGACAGTGAGTTCCTCGACCTCTTCTGAAGACCCGAGGCGCTTGAGATAGGCCACCACTTCCGTGACCAGTACTTCCGGCGCAGAGGCCCCGGCCGAGAGCCCGACACTCTTGGCATTTTTCAACCAATCCGGGTTGATGTCCGACGCCGCATCGATGAGGTAGGAGGGAATGCCACAATGCTCGCCCAGCTCGCGAAGCCGGTTCGAGTTCGAGCTGTTCGGAGAGCCGATCACGAGGATCACATCGACCAGTTTCGACAGCGACTTGACCGCGTTTTGACGATTCTGCGTGGCATAACAAATGTCTTCCTGATGCGGCCCCTTGATATTGGGAAACCGCAAATGCAGGGCCTCCACGATGTCCCGGCATTCATCGACGCTCAGCGTGGTCTGGGTCACGTACGACAGATTCTGCGTCTTCTCGACATGTAGCTTTTCCACGTCTTCCACCGAGGACACCAGGTGAAACTTATCCGGGATCTGGCCCAATGTCCCAATGACTTCCGGATGTCCCGCATGACCGATGAGAATCAGTTCATAGCCTTGCGTATAGTCGCGATTGACTTCGTTATGGACCTTGATGACCAGCGGGCAGGTGGCGTCGATGACGTGCAAGCGGCGGCTCTGCGCTTCCTCCCATACCGATTTTGCCACGCCATGGGCGCTGAAAATGACCACCGATCCTTCCGGCACTTCGTTCAATTCCTCCACGAACACCGCCCCCTTATGCCGGAGCGAGTTCACGACATGCCGGCTATGGACGATCTCATGGCGCACATAAATCGGCGCCCCATATTTCTTGAGCGAGAGATCGACGATGTCGATGGCGCGATCGACGCCTGCGCAAAACCCACGAGGATTAGCTAAATAAATTTTCATATCCGGTCTTTCCCCCTCATGATCACCGAGCCGCCATCGGCCTGCCGGGAAAGTAGCTTCGCTTCGTCACAGGTCACCTTACGTCACGCTCGCCCTTGCCGTCAACAAAATCGTCTCCGCACCTGTGAGGCGATGGGGTTGAGGCGGCTCAGCTGATGTGGGAGAATCCGCCCATGCCGCCCCACGCGACCAACCACAAGAAAATTCTGATCGTCGAGGATGAGAAGGACATTCTCCATCTCGTCAAACTCTACCTGGAAAAGGAGGGATTTCGCACGGTCTCCGCGATGACCGGCACTGAAGGACTTCGTCAGGTCAAGGCCGAGCGCCCGGATCTGATCATCCTCGACCTGATGTTGCCTGAACTGGACGGCTTGGAAGTCTGTAAGAGGATCAGGCTGAATCAAGATACGGCGCTCCTTCCCGTTCTCATGCTGACCGCCAAGGCGGAAGAGTCCGACACCGTGATCGGGCTTGAGTTGGGGGCCGACGACTACGTGACCAAGCCCTTCAGCCCCAAGGCACTGGTGGCGCGCGTCAAAGCCCTGCTGCGGCGGCTGGAACGAAACGTCGCCAATCCTCAAACGCTGTACCACTACGGGACCCTGACCGTCGATCTCTCCAGACATGAAGTCCGCCTGCAAGGACAGGAAGTGATGCTCACCGCCAAGGAGTTCGGCCTGCTGGAACATCTGCTGCGCAATATCGGACGCGTACTCACACGCGATGTTCTACTCAACGCCGTCTGGGGCTATGATTACTACGGCACCACCCGCACGGTCGACGTCCACGTCCGCCGGCTCAAGCAAAAACTTCCGCTCTTGAACGACGCCATCATTTCGGTCAAATCGCTCGGATACAAATTGCGCGAATCCGACATGCCCGCATGAACCTCGGCATCCGGTGGAAAGTTACCCTCGGCACCCTCGCGGCGGTCATCGTCGGCCTCGCCGTGGCGGGCTGGCTGGTCATCCGCTCCGTGGAACGCACCGAACTCAGCCGCATGGCGGACATGCTGGAGGCCCGCGGCGGCTTGGCCGCCATGTCGCTCACACCGCTGTTCGACCAATCCGGCCCGACCGTATCTTCGCCTCAGCTCCACTCGACTGTCCTTGAACTGAGCCGGCATGCCCGCGTCCGCATCACGGTGATCCGGCAGGACGGCGCCGTGCTGACCGACAGCGCTGTCCCTCCGGACGGACTGGCCGGCGTCGAGAATCATCTTTCCCGCCCGGAAGTCGCACAGGCTCTGGCATCGGGACGCGGCATGGATATCAGGGCCAGCCAAACCACCGGAGAGCGCACCTATTACGTCGCGCTCTTGCTGTCGGATCCAACCCTGCGCGATCAGGGCATCCCGATTATCCGGCTCGGATTGCCCCTGACGGCGATCGATGAACGTGTACGGCACATTCAGCAGGACTTGGCGGCCGCCTTCGGAGTCGCCTTTCTACTCGCCATGGCCCTCAGCCTTTGGGTATCGCGCAATCTCACGAAACCGCTGTCGGAGATGGCCGCTACCGCGCGGCAACTCGCAGGTGGCACCCCCGGCATCCGCATTGCCGTCTCGTCGACGGACGAGGTCGGACTGCTCGCCCAAACGCTCAACCAGATGACCGATCAGTTGGAAACCAAAATCAAGGAAGTGTCCGACGACCGCGCGCAACTCCTGGCCATGTTGATTGCGATGGTGGAAGGCGTCATGGTGCTGGACTATCGCGGTACGGTCGTGCAGGTGAATCCCGCGCTGGAACGCATGTTTGCCTTCGGGCTGACAGAATCGCGCGGACGCCACTATGCCGACCTCATCCGGCACGAAGGACTCAACGCGATCGTATCCTCGGTGCTTGCGACCCGCACGGGCCAAGGCGGCGAAATCACGCTTTCACCGAGCGGGCGGTGCCTGCGCGTCGAAGCGTCGATCGCCGGAGGAAGCCGTGAACTGGAAGCCTGTGCGGTGTTCGTGTTCCACGACATGACGGAACTTCGCCGGCTGGAAAAAATTCGCAAGGATTTCGTCGCCAACGTCTCGCACGAACTCCGCACTCCCCTCACTTCCATCAAGGGTTACGTAGAGGCGCTCCTGGATGGAGGGAAGGACGAACCGGAAACGGCCATCGCGTTTTTGGAAATCATCATGCGGCAGAGCAACCGGCTCAATCTCATTCTGGACGATTTGCTGCAGTTGTCCCAGATCGAGTCCGGGCAGGTATTGTTCCGGCAGGAGCCGGTGGATGTACGCGCATTGCTCGAACGGACGGTCGCCGTCATCAAACCCTTGGCGGACAAAAAACATCACAGTATCGGGTTGTCACTTCCGAATGCGTTCCTGATGACCGAAGGCGATGAGGAACGCCTGGCGCAGGTCTTCATCAACCTGCTGGAAAACGCCGTGAAATACACGCCGGATCACGGCCGGATTTCGGTGGACCTCCGCAGCGCCGCACCGGGCCCGAGGACAGGGCAACGGACCATGATCGAGATCGTCGTGGCAGACTCGGGAATCGGCATTCCGGAGGCAGACAGGCCGCGGGTATTCGAGCGATTCTACCGCGTGGATAAAGCCCGCTCGCGCGAACTCGGCGGGACCGGCCTTGGTCTCGCCATCGTGAAACATATCGTCGAAGCGCACAACGGGTACGTGTGGGCCGAAGGCAATGTTCCCAGGGGCAGCCGGTTTGTGGTCCAGTTGCCCGTTCCAGCGAAATCCCTACAGCAGTTGTGACAAGAGCAGGTAAAAAACGGTCGCGAGCAGCGCGGCGCCCGGCAGGGTGAAGAGCCAGGCCGAAAGAATTCGCGTCGTCACGCCCCAACGAACCGCGGAGAGTCGTTTCACCGCCCCCACTCCCATCACTGTGGACGTAATGGTATGGGTCGTGCTGACAGGAAGCCCGATATGGGCCGTGACGAGCAAGACCGCCGCCGCCCCGGTTTCCGCGGCAAATCCATGGACCGGTTCGAGCTTCACGATTCGCATCCCGAGCGTCCGCACGATCCGCCATCCGCCCACCGCCGTGCCCAGTCCCATGGCCAGGGCGCAGGAGGTGATGACCCATGTGGGGACCTCGGCCGTCTGAATCACCCCTCCGGACACGAGCGACAGCGTAATGATTCCCATGGCTTTCTGGGCATCATTGGCTCCATGGCTGAAGGCCATAAAACTGGCGGATACCAGCTGCAGCCGTGAGAACAGCCGCAATGCCAGCGTGCGCGGCACTCGAAAAAACATCCAGCTCAGCGCAATCATCAGTATCAGCCCGATGGCGAAACCAAAAAACGGAGACAACACCATTGCCTCCAATACGGCTCGCAGACCCGAAAATTTGACGGCCGCCACACCGCCATGGGTAAGCGCGGCGCCGACCAATCCGCCGATGAGCGCGTGTGAAGAGCTGGTCGGAAGGCCCAACATCAAGGTGATAAAATTCCACACGATCGCGCCGGCCAACGCCGATGCCACCACCACCTGCGTCACCGACTGAGGATCGACGATCCCCGTCCCGACCATCTTGGCGACCGCTGTCGACATGAAGGCGCCGGCCACATTGAGCACACCCGCCACCAATACCGCCGTGGAAGGACTCACTACCCGGGTCGAAACGACCGTCGCGATGGCATTGGCGCTGTCATGCCATCCATTGGAAAAGTCAAAGAGCAGCGCCAGGGCGACCACTACCAACAACAACCCGCTCATTTCAGCCATGAATACCGGTTCCTACTTTGGACATTGCTCTGATTGGGGGTCGAAGGAGACCTGGAAGGTACTCACGTGTGTTTCAGGGCGATACGCTCGAGAATGTTCGCGACATCTTCACAACGATCGGTTCCCGCTTCGAAATTCTCGTAGATCTCTTTCCATTTGATGACGGCGATCGGGTCCGTTTCTTTCTCGAAGAGCAGTGAGATGGCCTCGCGGGAGATCCGGTCCGCTTCGTTTTCCAAACTATTGACCCGCACACTGCATTCGATGACGGCCGGATGGGACTTGCCCAGCAGATCCACCGTGGCGCCCACTTCCACCGAGGCCTGGTAGAGCACATTTGCGAGCCGGATCGCATGCTCCGTGGCCGTCGTCACCTTATAGAGGACGAACCGGTCGGCGATCGCCTCCACCACATCCAAAATATCATCAAGCGCGCTCGCCAGGTCATGGATGTCTTCCCGATCGATGGGCGTGATGAACGTCAGGTTGAGTTTTCGTGCAATCTCATGAGTGATCCCGTCCCCGATATGTTCCACATCTTTGATGCGCTTCGCTTTCTCAACCGGATTCCGGAAGTCCTCGGTCATATCCTTGAGGAGACGACTCCCTTCGATCATGTTGTGCGCCGCATTCTTGAATAAGTCGAAAAAAGCTTCGTCCCGGGGAATGAGGCCGAACATAACGTCCTTTCTAGCCGAGAAGGATTACCACCGCACCAATCCAGTGCCCCAAGTCAGGCCGCCGCCGAATGCGCCGAGCAACAGGAGATCGCCTGCCGCGACTCGTTGCGCCCGCACGGCATGGTCCAACGCAATCGGCAAGGAAGCCGATGAAGTATTCCCGTAGCGCTCGATGACCGAGTAGACGGTTTCATTCGACAGTCCGAGACGCCGCCTGAGCTGTTCCATAATCCGCGCATTCGCTTGATGCACGATGACCTGAGCCAGTTCATCCGCCGTGAGACCGAACTCCTTCAGCAAGGCGGTAATGGCCTGTTCCAGCCGGCGTATCGCCGATCGAAACACCGCGCTGCCTCGCATGCGCAATGTATGTTCTTTGGCCAGTATGGTCCCCACCCCCCCAGGCATTCGTGACCCACCGGCTGGAATGGTAATGAGATCGTGGCCCGCGCCTTCCGCATAGAGGCGTATCCCGAGGATGCCGGGCTCGTGCGGCCGAACCGCCTCTTCCTGGACCACCAGCACGGCGCCGGCCCCATCGCCAAAAAGTATGGCGGTTTCCTTGTCCGTGGAATCCAGGGATCTCGATTTCACTTCTGCTGCAATGACGAGGCACGAGCCGATCTGCCCGCTCCGGATCATGACGTCGGCCATCGACAATCCGTAGAGAAACCCCGAACAGGAGGCCGACAGGTCGAAGGCCAAGACCGTTTTGGCGCCCAAGGCTCGCTGAACATGGCAGGCTGTGGAAGGAAAGACACTATCGGGCGACGTCGTCGAAACCACAATCGCTTCAATGGACGCGGGAGATTTTCCTGCCGCTTCGCAAGCTCGTAGCCCAGCCGCCAACGCCAGATCCGAAGTGGCTTGTCCCGGCTCTGCCCAATGTCTGGTCTGAATTCCGGTCAGCGCCACGATGTCCTTTGGGTCCAGCCCAAGCGGCGCTGCCACTTCCTCGTTGCCGACAACCCTGGAAGGGAGGAATGAACCGGTTCCGACAATGCGACTGCGCTTCACGGGGTCCCTACTGGAGCATCGTTGAGGTTCGTCTGCTGCAACGGTTCGCACCACCTCACGAGGTGCGGCGCGATTATAGGACCCACGCCGAAATGGGTCAACCACCAGATGCCGAATCCGTTGCTTTCTGCCCATTGATCTGCTAGAAAAATTCTGCATTTACGATTCATCAGCCATCTACAACCGAGGAGTGATTTGGATGCGGACGCATTCAAGCGGGTTGTGTGTTGTTCTCGCGTTGCTCACCGGAGTGCTTGGGCTTGCCGGCGGGTGCTCGAGCGCACCCAAGGCCGGTGCTCAGGGTAAACCTGTCAGCGGAACCGACGAGCAAATCTTCCTCGGTGACACCATTGAAAAAAACTATGACCCAAACGTGATCATGAAACGCGGCGAAGCGTTTTTCGACAAGGAAGAGTTTCCAGAGGCCATCGTCGAATACCAGCATTTCCTGGAACTGCATCGATCTCATCAACTTGCTGTTTACGCCCAATTTCGATTGTCGGAGAGCCATTTGCGGATGGCCAAGTCTATCGACCGAGACCCGGAGCCGATACAAAAGGCCATTGTCGCCTTTGAGAAATTGCGGAAAGAATTTCCTGGCAGCAAGTATGAGGGGCAAGCCCTTCAACGGTTGGCGGATTGCCATGACTGGCTCGCTCAGACCCATCTGTTCGTCGGCCAGTTTTACTACCGCCGCGCCTCGTACCTTGCCGCAGCCCATCGATTCGATCAGATCATGAAGGACTACCCGGACAAGAAGGTGGCGCCTGAGGCCTTATACTATCTAGCCTTGACCTATCAGGAATTGGGCGCGAATGATTGGGCTGCTGAGAAGCTGACCATACTGGCAGAGAAATATCCGGATAGCGATGTCGCATCGAGTGGCCGACGCTTGCTGGCCACATTGGAGAAGAAACTTCCGTCGCCTCCTCCGCAGGCGGTGGCCAAGAAAGAAGAAGCGCCTCCGACTCAATCGGCCGCTGATCTACTTGCCGCCACGGCCGCGGCGCCAGACTTCGATGGCGTTTCGTCGGCCACTATTCCAAACCTGCAAAGTTCACCCAACCTATCCCTTCGACAGCCGTTCGTCTCCTGCAGGCTCGGCGCATGGTGCTGAGCGGCAACGGACTCCTGCTCTGGGTCCCATCAGCTTCTACCGCAAATGTAAGGCTTCGAGCAGCAGGTCATTGACCGAAGCCTTGAGGCGTTTTTTCGCATGGACGAGAAATTGTTCGGCAGTGGTACGCCCCTGTAGCACCTCATAATAAGACTGCACCACGTCCTGATATCGACGAAGGAGTTTGAAGCTCAGGCGGGGAAAGGTGTACATCACGCGAGCCATGCGAGCAGTGGCTCGAAAATCAGGCAAGATATCCCGTTCTAGCGCGGAAGCATATGCGGCAAGCGACAAGCGGTGATCCTGTACGTTTGCCAGAATGGCCCGGGCAGCCAGCTGCCCCGAACGAACCGCGTAATAAATTCCCTCGCCGAACAGCGGGTCGACCAAATGTGCCGCATCGCCGATCAGCAATGCCCGGCCGTTGGCGAAATGAGAGACGCTCCCACCTCCGCTTGGACGATTCTCAGAAAAAGCGGGAATCGGATGCCCGGTAGGACGAGGCACGTTCCATCCGGTCAGGCCAGGCACGCCCCGTATGAAGCGATCGAACGTCGCACGGAGGCTTGTCGATTTATGGCTGAACTCTCCCACACCGACGGACAGGCGCCCTCGTTTGGGAAAGATCCATCCATATCCTTGACGAGCCGCACCGACATCGACAAGGATGGTCGTCGGCCCTGGAAAATGTTGGCCATCCGTGATGAGAATCTCGCTTTCGAGCGCCGGGGATCGACAGTGAGAACGATCCGGAAAGAGCTGCCGGGCCACGATACTATTGGCCCCATCTGCGCCGATCACGATCTTCGCTCGATATCTGCCCTGCCCGGTGACTACCTCTGCATGGTCTGGTCCTTGGCAAATGTCGATGACCCCTTCTCCGTTTCGAATCTCCGCCCCCGCCTGCATCGCCTGCTGCACGAGATAATGGTCAAATCGATCGCGCATGACCATATAGGCGATGGGCCGTGATGATTCGATGAGCAGGGGCTCCTGACCGCAATAGACAAACTGTACCCCATTGACCGTATGCTCAACGATCGATCGAAACGCCGGCTCTAAAACCTGCTCGATTCGTGCCGACAATCCCCCGCCGCAGACTTTGTAACGTGGATGAGCCTCTTTGTCGAAGCCCAGCACGGCTAAGCCCCCGCGGCTCAGTTCAGCTGCGGCAATCGCGCCCGCCGGCCCCGTTCCTATAATCACTACGTCGTACATTGTGCCTGCTTGCCTGCTGTCATGCTCCGCACGCCGATGTTGGAGAAAATCCCTCCGTACGATCTTCAATCGACCGGGAGCTGAGAGTACCATTGAGAGGAGGTCACAGTGGAGAGAGGATTATTGCCCGAGATACCAGCCAATGCCATACCGTTCGAGAAAGCTCGTGATCATAGTCAGTGAGTTGGCGTAGATCATCACACCCACCGTAACGAGCAACAGCCCGCTCACGGTCGAGACGCCCCAGAGATACGCACGTACTTCTTTGAAATAGCTCAGAAAGCGATCCACCCCCAGCGCGGTCAAAAACAACGGTAGGCCCAATCCCAACGAGTAACAGGTGAGCAGCACCACACCGCTGAACAACGAATCGGTCGTACTGGCATAGAGCAAAATCGTTCCCAGGACAGGCCCGACACAAGGCGTCCAGCCTGCCGCAAATGCGATGCCGATCAGGAATGAACCGAGAAGCCCGGCCGGCCGGTTGCGAAACTGGTACCGATGTTCCATTTTAAGGAAATTCAAGTTCAGGATGCCGAGCAGATAGAGGCCAAATAGGATCACCACGATTCCACCAATACGCCGAACGTGGTCTTGATAGGTGATCAAGACCTGGCCCAGCAGGCTGGCCGATGCCCCGAAGGCCACGAATACCGAGGTGAACCCTGCGATGAACAGCAGAGAATTCACAATGATCGCTTTCCGGAACCGGCTCCGTTCCGAAACATCAGTCAACTGTTCGACCGACAGGCCCGTGATATAGGAGATGTAAGACGGGACCAACGGCAAGACGCAAGGAGACACGAAGGACAGCAGGCCTGCGGAAAATGCGGCGATCAATGAGATCGACTGTACTGAGTCGGTCATGCTTAGAACCCCTGCAGGAGCGATTCGACCAGCCGTTTCCCCTCCGGCGTATTCCAATCCCGGGCGCCGGGAATACGGTTTCGAATGATCCCCTTGCGATCGATGAGAAACGTCATCGGCAGCGTACGTGCACCATATCGGAGACCGATCCGAAAATCCGCGTCATGAAGCACGGGAAAGGTAAAGCCGGCCTCCCGTTGAAAAGGACGGGTCACAGCGGCACCCTGAGCATCCGTTGAGACCGCCAGTATTTCAAACTCCCTGCGGGGAAACGATCGATACAAGCGCTCCATCGCCGGCATCTCGACCTTACAAGGACCGCACCAGGTCGCCCAAAAGTTCAGGAGGACCACCTTTCCGCGAAACTGATCAAGGGTGACATTGAACCCTTCGGAGTCCTTCAATAAAAAATTGGGCGCTTCCTCATTGATCTGAGGAATCCGCTCGGCAATCACAAGTGGAGAGGCGGGCTGTGAGAAGAAGACCTCATGGGCGTGGGCCGAGACAAGTCCGCCGGTCATCATCCCGGCAATGATCAAGAAGCGCGCCGACCAGCGGTTCATAGTCTCACTTCACAGCACAGGGGCATGTAACGCGGAGGAGGCTTGCGCGGCCTTCTCACCCGGCTTCAACAGGTGGGTCAAGACCTTTAGATTATCCAACCTTGTCCAATCGCGAGGACCGATGACCTTTTCGCGAAGGATTCCCTGTTGGTCGATGATGTAGGTCTCGGGGACTCCCATCAACTTGTAGCGTTTGTCCGTCTGGCCCCAGGAATCGACCAGCACAGGGAATGTAAGGTTGAGGCCTTTGACGAACGGCGGAATATCCTTCTTCGTCGTCACACGATCGATACTCACCGCGAGAATCACCAACCCGTCCTTTTCGAAACTTTTGTACAAGACTTCCATAGATGGCATCTCTTCACGACAGGGCTTGCACCAGGTGGCCCAGAAATTCAAAAAAACGACCTTACCCCGGTAGTCCGATAGACGCAGTTCCTTGTCGTTCAAATCAGGCAATTGAAAATCCGGGGCTTCTTTCCCGACCACCAATGGTTCGTATTTCGAGCTCTGCAGCCAGACAACCAGGAACATCACGGCAAAAATGGCGGCAGCAGCGAGC
Source organism: Nitrospira sp. (assembly GCA_020697375.1). Next base: position 51,614 of record JAJFBJ010000002.1, read on the forward strand.
ACGACGATCGTTCGAGAGAGACCTGTGCGCGGTACCGCCCCGGCTGGATTCTGTATCAATTGATCAGCCATCGGTTAGGCGTACGCGTGCAAGCCGGAGAGCAGAAAATTCACTCCCCAGAAACAGAACACGACCATGAGAAATCCGAAAATCGCATAGATGGCGGCCTTGTGCCCCTCCCATCCTCGCGTCATGCGGGCGTGAATGTACGCACCGTAAATGAGCCAGACAATCAACGACCAGGTTTCCTTTGGATCCCAGCTCCAGTATCCTCCCCAGGCATAGTTCGCCCACATCGCCCCGAGAATGATCCCGAAGGCCAATAGCGGGAAACCCAGCATGATCGCCTTATATCCGAGTTCATCGATCGTTTCGAGGTCGGGAAAGGCGGCGTAAAACCGCGACTTGCTTCCACGATTCACAGCGCGCTCTTTGAACAGATACATCAGCCCGAGTCCTCCCGCCATTGCGAAGGCGGCGTAACTGGTCAACGTGACCGAGACATGGATGTAAATCCAGTAGCTGTTTAAGGCCGGCACGAGCGGCTCTGCTGTTTGGTACCGATAGGGCAAGAGGGACGCCGCGCCCATGGCGATAAATCCGATGCCGACCACAAAAGCCCCCACGGCTTTGATCCGATACCGGAACTCCAAGAGCACATAGCCTAGGATAATCGCCCAGGAAACATAGGCCATCGCTTCAAACTGATTCGACCAAGGCGCAAACGTGCCGGAATGTTCCATCCGCTCGAATGCGCGCGTCGTCAGGGCAAGGGTATTCAGCACCCACCCGAAGACCGTAACCAGCGTCGCGACCTGTCCTAATTGAGTCGCCCAGGCACCATCGCGTTCTTCGATGTTGTCGGTCGGATGTCCGGCGGGGGCTAATTGCATGGCTGGGCGCTTGGCAAAAAGATAGGCCACATACAAACCAAGCGCGGCCAGATAGAGCCAGAATGTCATATCGAAAAGAAACAACGATCGCATCATACGGGCCTCCGTCTATCGTCGACTGCAGCGTCGACCGGGCATACGCTCCCCACAGTCGCCTGCGTCTGTCTTTTAAGAGAGGGTCTTGGATTGAATCTTCTCCGTCAATTTTTTGAATTCCTTTTGAAAGTCGATCTGGCTCTTGTGTGTGGTCCCACCCAGATGAACGGTAACGCCGGACTGGCTTGGTATGATTTTAGCCCATAGACGGCGATGGTAGATCACGGACGAGAGCGTCATTCCCACCACCAACATCGTACACCCGATCCATACCATATTGATGCCTGGATTTCTGGCGATCTGCAGACCGGTGAACTTTTTGGGCTGGTACCCGACGAACTCGAATTGGTAGGCAGAATCTTTGATCTCGAACAGGTCAGGGTAATGATAAAATACCCAGGGAGTGGACTGTACGTCGCTCCGTTCATCCACCGCCAGCCTGATCGCCGGATTGGCATGTTCGGCGGTTTTGGAAAAGACCTTTTTTTCGGTCGAGTTGAACGCAAAATCCGCCACGAAATCGGTCATTTTCATCTTGAGTGGAAGTCCGTCGACGGCCTTTTCTTTGTTCCATTCCAAATCGACCGTGGCAATGACTTTGTCGCCGGCTTTTTCCTTGATGTTGATCCTCGCAGCTTCGATTTGATCCCAGGCGTCACCATAACTTGATTGGTAGAACCAGATGCCTTTATAGACCAACGGATCATTGACGGTGATCGTCTTCGTCGCGGTCGGAGCTCCCTGGTCAAGAACGGTCAGCGTACTGTTGTAGGATTTTACCGATCCATTTTCGTGGTAGTCGATCCAGAACTTATCTATTCGAAGGTCAAAATTACCCCGAGGAATATGGTAAGTTTGGCCTTCCAGGCATACGCCGAATTCCTGAAATCCATAATAACTTCCCAGCAGACCACCGAGAACGATCACCGTCGCGCTCAGGTGGGCCACATGCGCGCCAACCCGGCCCATGATTCCCTTCGTCGCGTAAACGGTTACCTCTCCGGGGTCGCTTTTGGTCAGTACCCGATAGCCCTTTTCAGCCAGGAGCCGCACTAAATGCTCCGCAACGGGTTCTTTAGGCTGGTTGAGTGAAACAGTCGTCTGCTGTTTCATTCCCTGGATGAACGCCAGCGGCACACTGACCTTATCCTGACGCATGGACCGCCACACGCTGGGAAACCGTTTATGAAAGCAGGTGAGAGAATTCACACAAAGGAGTCCCAACAGGCTGGTGAACCACCATGTATGGTAGACATCCGTAAATCCCAGGCGAAGAAACCAGCGGTACGCCTCTTCTCCATATTCTTGCACATAGGTTTCCGGTCGCTCGCCTTGCTGAATGACCGTTCCAATCGTCGCGGTCATGGCAAGCACGATGAACAGGAACATCGCTAGTTTGATGGAGGCGAAAAACTCCACCACTTCGCGTGAAAACTCTTCCCAGCCCAGGCCGGACGTGGAAGGCCCGGTTGCACTCGGATCAGATACTACGTCGGGTTTGCCGTTCATGAATTTGGAGAACCTACCTGCTTCGACCTGGCCGCCATGCAGACTTCATCATCATAAAGAATGATGAACTGCTGATGTGATCCTGCGCCAATGGAGGCCGGTACCACGAGGTTGGAATAGCCGGGGCAGAGCGTTTATAATGAAAAACGTTCCAAACGCGCGAAAAGTAAGCTATCTTACAAGTCGACTTCAAGAGCTGTCAAGCAAGACGTCTGTCACTCGCCGAACGCGATCGATTCCTACAGAACGGGTAGACAAACCTAGACTAGTCAGCTACTATTGCTTCAGTTTTCTGCGGAGTTACCCAATCATTCTGAGCAGCGTCTACCACGTTCAGCTACCAGACTACCTGAGCTCAACCGCCGGATCCTCGAATCACTTCAATTCCAGGGGGAACAATGCGACACAACTACCTGTTCACGTCAGAGTCGGTCACCGAAGGGCATCCGGATAAAATTGCCGATCAAATCTCCGACGGAATCCTCGACGCAATCATCTCGCAAGATAAGTTTTCGCGAGTGGCGTGCGAAACTATCTTGACCACCGGCATAGCATTCGTCGCCGGCGAAATTTCTACGAAAGCCTACGTGGAAATTCCTGATATCATCCGTGAAGTCATTAAAGATGTCGGTTACACTGACGCGTCCTGGGGATTCGATTGCACCACTTGCTCAGTGCTCACATCCATACATCAGCAGTCGGGCGATATCGCGATGGGAGTGGATTCCGGCGGAGCCGGTGATCAAGGACTCATGTTCGGTTACGCGACCAACGAGACGGCGGAGCTTATGCCGATGCCCATCGTGCTGGCCCACCGGTTGACGAAACGTCTGGCCGAAGTACGAAAGAAAAAGCTTCTCAAGTGGGTGCGACCGGACGGCAAGTCTCAGGTGACGGTCGAATACAAAGACGGCAAACCCTTCCGCATCGACACCATCGTTGTTTCTACACAGCACAGTCCCGATGTGACCAACAAGCAAATCGAGAAAGATTTAATGGAGCAGGTCATCAGACCCGTCATGCCCAAAGGGCTGTATGATCCGACGAGCGTCAAACACCATATCAACCCGACTGGTCGGTTCGTCGTTGGCGGCCCTATGGGCGATACCGGACTCACCGGTCGCAAGATTATCGTCGATACCTATGGTGGTCACGGCAGTCACGGTGGAGGCGCCTTCTCCGGAAAGGATCCTTCTAAGGTCGATCGCTCAGCCTCATACATGGCTCGCTATATCGCAAAAAATATCGTGGCCGCCGGCTTAGCCGCGAAATGCGAAGTGCAATTAGCCTATGCCATCGGGGTGGCGGACCCTGTCTCTGTGTTGGTCGACACCAAAGACACCGAGGAGGTGGCTCCGGAAAGCCTCGACAAGTTGGTCCGAAAGCATTTTCCGCTGACACCGCGTGGCATCATTGACCATCTGAAGCTCCGCCGGCCCATCTTCAAGAAGACTGCCGCTTATGGACATTTCGGCCGCAATGAACCGGAATTCACATGGGAAAAGACAGATAAGGCAAAGGCATTGCGCAAGGACGCTGGCCTCTAGAGTTTCACAGCGCGTCGCACCAGCCTAAGGGGCGGGTCGAAAGCCCGCCCCTTTTTTCTGCAATCGGATCATTCATTACAAGATACAGGAGGAGGAACCAGTGGATTACGACGTGAAAGACATGGGCTTAGCAGATCAGGGGAAACTCAAGATTGAATGGGCCGAAGCCACCATGCCGGTTCTGCGACTCATTCGAAAGAGGTTCGAGCGGGAACAACCGTTCCAGGGCATTCGCGTTACCGCCTGTTTGCACGTGACGACGGAAACCGCCAATTTGATGAAAACGCTTAAGGCCGGTGGAGCAGATGCCCGGCTTTGCGCCTCGAATCCCTTGAGCACGCAGGATGATGTGGCAGCAGCCCTTGTCCAGCACGAAGGCATCCCGACGTTTGCCATCAAGGGAGAGGACAATAAAACTTACTATCGGCACATCGAATCGGCCATCGGGCACAAGCCGCATCTCTCGATGGACGACGGCGCCGATGTCGTGTCCCATCTGCATTCGAAACGCAAAGATTTGCTCCGGCACGTGATTGGAGGGACGGAAGAAACCACCACCGGCGTCATCCGGCTGCGCAGCATGGCAGAGAAGAAAGTCCTGAAGTTCCCTGTCATCTCTGTGAACGACGCAGACACAAAACACATGTTTGACAACCGTTATGGCACAGGCCAGAGCACCATGGATGGCATTGTTCGCGCCACCAATCGACTCATTTGCGGCTCCACTCTCGTCGTCGCCGGCTACGGCTGGTGCGGACGCGGCATTGCCACTCGCGCACGAGGCATGGGCGCCAACGTCATCGTAACCGAAATCGACCCCTTGAAGGGGCTCGAAGCCGTCATGGATGGATTCCGCGTGATGCCGATGGGTGAGGCCGCTGCTATCGGGGACTTCTTTGTGACGGTCACCGGCAATTTGAAGGTCATTCGTGGGGAGCACTTTGCCGCGATGAAAGATGGCGCGATCGTCTGCAACTCCGGTCACTTCAATGTCGAACTGGACATTCCGGCGCTGGAAAAACTCAGCAGGAAGAAACTTGCCGTACGCCCCGGCGTCGACCAATACACCTTGCACAATGGCCGCCGCGTCAGTCTTTTGGGAGAAGGCCGTCTCGTGAACTTGGCCACCGCTGAAGGACATCCGTCCAGTGTCATGGACATGAGCTTCGCGAACCAAGCCTTAGGCGCCGAATTTATCGTGAAGAACTACAAGAAACTGGAAAAGAAAGTCTATCCGGTTCCCGCCGACATCGACAGGGAAATCTCTCGCCTCAAGCTCGCCGGCATGGGCGTGGCGATCGACAAGCTCACCAAGGAGCAGGTGAAGTACTTGGCGTCGTGGGAGATGGGAACCTAAGTCTACATCTTGCTCTAAGCAGTTCATCAAGCGGCCGGTCGCAAGTTCGCACCGGCCGCTTTTCTTTTTCTTCTCGGGATCGTTCGACTGGCCACCCCACTCTACTCGCTGCTGCTTTCTACAGCAGAAACTCGGGGTTCGAATATCACAAGTTCATCCCTCGTCCCACTTCCATGGGGCGAATCTCGTTAGCTGTTTCATTAATGTATATCAGCCTTACCCGCCTCTTGGCTTCGTACAAAGCCCAAAGGTGCAACTTTCTGTGCGTTCCGCTTAGATCGACCCACATTCATTGCTCAGTCTTCGATATAATCTCATTGACAGGATCATGGTCGATCAGTTGGAGAGACACCTTCTGGACAGTACCGTTTAGGTTCTTCTTATGGCTTCTATTCACATCGGACTGTCCGGCTTTTCGTATAAACCATGGCAGGGACCGAAACGCTTTTATCCATCAGAGCTCAAGCAATCCGATTTTCTGAAACATTACGCGACGCGATATGGCACCGTGGAATTGGACGGATTGTGGTATCGACTCCCCACCCTATCGTCAGTAACGAAGTGGATCGATCAAACACCGGATCATTTTGTCTTCTCCGCCAAAGCCCATCGCACGATCACTCACTTGAATCGGCTGCGTCCCGAAGCGATTCCTTTCCTCCATACCATGCTGGACCATTTAGCTCCCCTTGCCGCGAAGGGGAAACTGGGTGCGATTCTTCTTCAGTTACCTCCCAATCTCAAACGGGACAATGACCGGCTCGCCGACTTCTTGCCTTCTCTCTCCCACTCTTACCGCTGGGCGATAGAATTTCGCCACAACAGCTGGAACAATTCTGAAGTGGAAGACCTCCTACGTCGCTTTCACGTCGCCTGGGCGGCGGTCGAGACAGATGATTGCCATGCGGAACATCGAGACACGGCTGATTTTTGCTATGCTCGTCTTCGGCGCAGTCAATACTCAATCAAGGACTTAGAGAAATGGGCAGAATACTTCGTAGAGGCGAGAGCGAATGGAAAGAATTGCTATGTGTATTGCAAACATGAGGATGAGGGATCGCCGTGGGTCTGGGCGGATCACCTATTGAAAATGACGACAACCATCGCTCTACCGGGTGGAAATCATCGGTAGCTCCCGCGATCCTTCGGCTTCCTGTTGAATCCGCTGACGCTCCGCTTTCGACTCTTCCAACACGCTATGCAATAGATCATCGCTGAGCTGCGTAAGTTGCGCAGCAGCATCCTTCATCTCCGCATGCTCGACCGCCCTGGACAGTACCTCAGCCTTTGTCGCGCCCTTCTTCTGTCCTAAGAACGGCTTGATGATGAGATAGGCGACATCCCGAAAAGGCATGTAGCGCAAAAAGCGCCGGAGCAATTTGAAAGTCTGAATGGGATAACGGGTGAGCTTGTAGATGAATAGCTTCCTCAATCCCTCCTGTCGTACAGTATTGATGACCGCTCCCGGCAAACAGGTGGGATCGATCTCCGAACATTTAAAATATTTGTACCAATCCTTGGAATCTGTGACCAGACCCCGCTTGAGATATTCCTGCCACAGCGGCGTTCCCCGGTAGACACAGAGCCGGTTGAATCCGAATGTGTCCAACGGCAATTTCGAAGCGAAATCGAATGTCTTCTGCATATCTTCGATGGTTTCGTCCGGGTTGCCCACGGTGAAAAATCCGTGAACGATTTCGATTCCGGCCTTCTTGGCATTTTTAACAGCAGTTTCGACCTCTGCAAGCGTCTGTTCCTTTTGAAGGCGATCCAGAATTTTCTGGCTGCCACTTTCGATGCCGAACATAACCGTCCGGCAATGCGCCTTGGCCATAGCAGGGAAAAGATGCTGTGCGACCGAGTCAACGCGACCCTCGATCCCCCACTGGATGGAGAGCTTGGCATCGATCACACCATTGCAGATCGCGTCAATTCGCTTCGGCTGCAATAGAAAGTGGTCATCAACGAAATAGACGGAGCCATATCCATTGGCTTCAAGATGGGTGAGTTCTTCAACGACGTGCTGGGCGCTCCGTGCACGCCATTTGCCTTCGTTGAAGATCGGGATATCGCAGAACACGCATGGCCACGGACATCCGCGTGATGTCTGCATGGTTGTAAATCGTTCCATCGACAAGACCGCCGGCACATCCAGGGGCATGGATTCGACAAAATCCAACTCCAGGCTTTCCCGGTCCGGGAAAGGCCACTGATCCAGATGCCGCTCCATGGTCCGATTGGGATTGTTGATGACCTGACCATCCTTCGCCCAGGTCACTCCGCCGACATCCTGCGGATCATCGATGCGATCGAGCAAATCAAGCAGCAGTTGCTCCCCGTCTCCCCGACAGATGAAATCCACTTCCGGACATTGCAGTTTGATCAGCCCGGCGTTGAGAGTGGCAAATACCCCGCCGAACGCCAGCTTTACGTGACTATCAGTGGCCCGAATCTGACGGGCGAGGATCTTCGCATAGGGATAGCTGGTGGTGCTGAGAAAACTCATGCCAACCAGAGCCGGCTTCCGGCATTTTATTTGGTCGACAATAAATTCGTTAGGCGTCTCCGGATTGGCCTGATCGAACATCACGCATTCATGGCCTGCCCGCTTCAATACGGACGACAAGGACATGATGCCGATCGGCGGGAAACCCATCACTCTGATGCGCCCGTTCTTGGCACGGGTCTTTGCAGGGAGCGCGTAAAACTGGGGATCACGCACATGTATAAGAAACACGAGCATAGTGGCGTCCTTTCATGCGGACAATAACCGGGAATCTTCTAAATCCCACTGCATCTCCCGGAGAGGGCGATCCTAACTCGGGTTATTGGCAAACAGACCAAACATCTACAATTGCTTACAGTAACACGTCCTAGGCGGCGAGGGGAAAAGGAAAGATTCAGGCACACCTGGCTGTTGGTGGTACACAAGATGCATTTTCAAGCAGGTCACGGTCTTTCGAGGTCCAATTGGGATTTCGTCACTTCGCTCTTTGGTGCGCATCAGCCATAGGGTAAGCACAGCGAAAATAGCGGCAGGATGGCATCGTGATTCGGTCTGGCCTCCGTTGCTACTGCAGAAGCGGCGGCCTGTGTCGCGCGTAGCCTGCCGTGGCGACGAAGTATGGCGGTTCCATTAAGCTGGAGTTGTCTACTGGTCGCCTCCTACACGCAAAAATACAAAGAGGGCGTCGGTTGGGATCCGACGCCCTCTTTGTGAAACAATGTTTGCTATCAGCGCCCGAGGGCCGCCTTGACGGCATGACCGATTTCCGCTGGATTCTGGACGACGCGAACTCCAGCCGATTCGAGCGCCTTCATCTTTTCAGTCGCGGTGCCTTTGCCACCAGAAATGATCGCACCAGCGTGGCCCATACGGCGTCCGGGAGGCGCGGTAATGCCGGCGATAAAACTTATGACCGGTTTTTTGACATGCTGTTTGATATATTCAGCGGCCTTTTCTTCAGCATCGCCGCCGATTTCCCCGATCATGACGATGGCTTGCGTTTCAGAATCTTTTTCGAATAGCGGCAAGACATCGACGAAGCCGGTGCCGTTGACCGGATCGCCGCCGATGCCTACACAGGTCGTTTCTCCGAGTCCCAGCGTCGAGAGTTGGTGCACCGCTTCATACGTCAAGGTGCCGCTGCGTGACACGACTCCGACGACGCCGCGCTTGTGAATAAAGCCCGGCATGATGCCGATCTTGGCTTCATCGACCGTAATGACACCGGGACAGTTTGGTCCGATCAACCGCACGTCGCGGCCGTGAAGCGCGCGCTTGACCTTCACCATGTCGTTGACCGGAATGCCTTCGGTGATGCAAATGATCAATTTGACCCCGGCATCTGCTGCTTCAAGGATGGCATCGGCGGCAAATGGAGGCGGCACGAAGATGAGTGAGGTATCACAATCCGTTTTCTTGACGGCCTCACACACCGTATTGAATACGGGAATACCTTCCACTTCCTGTCCAGCCTTGCCAGGAGTGACCCCGGCGACCATCTTGGTGCCATACGCTTTGCACTGCGTCGCATGGAATGAGCCTTCCTTGCCCGTAATCCCCTGTACCACCACCCGTGTGTTCTTATTGACGAGAATGCTCATCTCTCAGTCGCCTTTCATAGTAGGTGACATTTCAAATATGACTCGTTGAATTAAGCCACCGTGACCAGAACTGCGCCGCGACGATATCCCGGATAAAGTTTCCCCCGGGTACTCTGGCGGATTAGTCTTGTACCAAAACGAACCAGCACAACGCTTCCACAGCAGCGGCGAGAAGCCCCGTAAGTGCACGTTCTCCAACCAGTATGCAACCTGATTACTTAAGTTGTACTCTTGCAGTAACTTGCAATCCTTCGAGAACCAACTCCATCCTTTGTATAGAGGTCTGGGTGGAAGAATGCCTTTCGTTAACCGCATACAACCCCTTACTGGTCAAGGCTTCGTTCCGGACATCTCAATAAACGCCAGGGGCTACTACGGGATAGCTGGATCTGCCGTCGCGACATACGCGTAGGCTCGGTCACTGCATTTGCCGAACAGCTGCGGCGCGCGTCGCGCACCGGCGAGGACTGTCTGAAGTTCCGTCGAGCGAAGCTCGAGACGGACCGAGTTCCGCAGCCGGGCAGCTGAGAGGCGTAGTGCGGTCGAGCCGGAGCGTCGAAGCCGTGCAGATCCGGCCATCCCATCTCATGCCGCCTTCGCAGTCATTTTTACAATCTTCTGCGCCGCTTCCCACAAATCATCGGCTACGTCCAGCTTCAGCTCTGAGCGCTGAAGGAGCAAACGACCTTCTTCCGCGTTCGTTCCTTGCAGGCGGACTACCAGAGGAACAGTAATTTTCACTTCTTTGGCCGCTTCGATCACACCCTGCGCGATCCGTTCGCAACGGACAATCCCGCCGAAAATATTGATGAAGATTCCTTTGACGTTTGGATCTTTCAACAAAATGCGAAATCCGGCTGCCACAGTTTCCTTCGTTGCTCCACCGCCGACGTCGAGGAAGTTCGCCGGTTCGCTGCCTGCCAGTTTGATGACATCCATGGTGGCCATGGCGAGGCCGGCGCCGTTCACCATGCAACCGATGTTGCCGTCGAGCTTTACGTAGTTCAGATTATTTGCCGTGGCTTCGATTTCAAGTGGATCTTCCTCATTGAGATCACGCATCTTCTGCACGTCGTCATGCTTGAAAAGACCGTTGTCGTCGAAGGACACCTTGCCGTCCAACGCAACCAGCGTCTTTTCCTTCGTGATAATCAGCGGATTAATTTCGACCAGTGCGGCATGCTTCTCCATAAAGAGCCGATAGAGATTGCCGAGCATCTGCACGAACGGATTGATGACGGCCGGTTCCATATTCTGAAGCCCTAACGCGAAAGCCACATTGCGCCCATTGTGACCTTGGAATCCGGCGGCTGGGTCGATCGCTTCCTTGATGATCTTTTCTGGCGTCTTCTCTGCCACCTCTTCGATTTCCATTCCTCCTTCAGTACTGGCAATAAACGTAGGCCAGCCGCTGTCGCGATCCACCAGAATGCTCAAATAGAGTTCCTTGGCGATGTTCGCACCCTCCTCAAGAAGCAGCCGATGGACTTTTCGTCCTTTGGGTCCGGTCTGGTGGGTGATCAAGGTCTTGCCGATCAACTCCTTGGCGAGGCCGGCCACAGCAGCCTTGTCCTTTGTGATCTTGACCCCACCGGCTTTTCCACGACCACCGGCGTGGATCTGGGCCTTGATAACGAAGACAGGCGTATTCAACTGAGCCGCCCACTCAGTCGCTCCTTCGGCAGAGGTGATTTCTTTCCCTCGCGGTACCGGCACGCCGAACTGCGCAAACAACGACTTCGCCTGAAACTCATGAACGTTCATCGTTACCTCTAGAAGCTAATGGCTGATGGCATAGGGTGAATGGTACATGACTGACGGCAGGGTTGTCTCGTCTGACCATCAGCCGTCAGGTAGTGACCATGCGTTCCGATTCTTTTCTCGTGTAGGCTGGAAGCACCATCGGAGAAACCACTCCGCTGAGACTCCCATGTAGCCTGGCCTCGGCGCGGAAACGGGTGAGATGCTGCAAGGTGAGCTTTCCTTGCGTCATTGACTGCGCGCGGGAAGCCGCAGTGAGACCCGAGCGCTTGCCGAACACCATCAGGTCGAGCAGCGAATTTCCCATCAAACGATTACGCCCATGCAATCCGCCGGACGCTTCACCGGAGACGAATAGGTTTTTCACTTCGGTTTCCGAGTTCGTATCGATCTTCACTCCGCCGTTTTGATAATGCAGAGTCGGATAGATCAGGACCGGATCCTTGCTGATGTCGATTCCAAACCGCTCGAACTGCAGCATCATGGCCGGGAAATGCTTCTCGACCGTACCAGGCCCATGTTCGGCATCCAGTAGCGGGGTATCGAGCCAGACCCCAACTCGACCAGACATCGTACGAATACCGCGACCTTCTTCGCATTCGCGAATGATCGAGGAGGACACCACATCTCGCGTATCCAGCTCATTGACGAATCGTTCGCCCTTGGCGTTCACCAATTGACCGCCCTCAGATCGAATGCCTTCAGTTACCAAGGCTCCGATCAATTGCTCAGGATAGACTGCGCCGGAGGGATGGTATTGGAACGTATCGACATGGGCCAGCTTCGCTCCGATTCGGTAAGAAAGGCAAAGCCCATCGCCGGTGGCCCCATAGTGGTTGCTGGTTGGGAACCCTTGAATATGCAGCCGGCCGATGCCCCCCGTGGCGAGGATCACGGATTTGGCCGCCACCACCACCAAGCGGTGATTGTCCATATCTTTGAAAATCGCACCGGTGCAATGACCCTGGTCATCGCTGAGCAATTCCACCGCGGCACAGAATTCGAGCAGTTGGATCTTTTGATTGAGCACCTCATCCTTGAGCACACGCATGATCTCCAGACCGGTATAGTCGGAACAGGTCAGGAGTCGAGGTTTGGAGCTACCGCCCCCCTTCTTCACATGCAAATTACCGTCCGCTTGGCGATCGAAGAGCACACCGAGCTCGATCAACCATTTTGCAATTGCGGGTCCTTCCTCAACCATGACTTTCAACAGGGCATGATCGTTCTGCATATGGCCGCCCTTTAGGGTATCGAGAAAATGCGTGACCGGAGAATCTTCCGGCGCAACCGAGATCTGCATGCCGCCTTGAGCCATCACGCTATTGGAATCACCGAGCCGCAGTTTCGTGGCCAGTATGACTTTGGCGCCGCTCTGATGGGCATGCAGCGCGGCGGCGCAGCCGGCCCCACCGCCACCAATGACCAGCACATCGGTCTGGTAGTGGGGAGTCAGGTCCATCTCCTGCATAATCGGACTATCACCTTCGAGCAATGCCGCCAATTCGATGACGGTCTGCTCTCCTGCATTCGGCCCGAAGCGGAGGGGACGGTAGGCGCTTTTTCGAAAATCAGGATGATACTTCTCGATCAATGCGTCACGATCGCCTGAAGCAAACTTCGGAATCGTCTGCTTGCGGCGAGCATCCCTAGTCTGGTGGACAATTTGTTGCAACGCGTGGATATCCATAGTTTCGCTTTCAGGTCTCAACAGTGAGCAGGGTCATCAAAGACATCTGTCGGAGAAGTCGACGGCGCAATCCCTCACTTCACAGCCGCACAATGATCGGCCAGTTCCTGTTCGTTCATCGCGAGCACTGTCTTCCACTCATCATTGAAACGACCTTCTTGAATTTCTTGAATGCGGATAGCCAGTCCCTGCGGTCGTTCCGTAAAATGTGCGCCTTGCGCGCGACTCACATAGAGAGCGACGAGATTGGGGGCAATGTCGGCGATGCAGACCGGGTTACACATACCGCACATGACACAGTCCATGAACATTTCCGAAACACTTTTGAAATCCCCGAATACCGCCTTCCATACTCCTTCCCGCACATCGATTTTTTGCGGGCAAGCTTCAGTGCAGGCGTTGCAGTTTCGGCAAAGCGGCGCTTCTGGATAAAGATTGAACAGATCCTGCTTCGGATCCTTGAGGATCTGAATGTCGTAGGTCGCTTTGCGCGCTGGAAATGGCGGCATGAGGGTGAAGGACATGCCGTCCTGCACGGCCGTTTGGCAGGCCAGACAGGTCCTGACCTTAGGGTCATCCTTTGTTCGATAGTACGTCGCACAGGCTCCGCAGAACCCCCCGAGACAGCCAGCCCCACGCACAACTTCTTGCCCTGTGTACCACAAGGCCTTTATAACTGTGATGCCTTCGGGCACTTCGTACTTCTTGCCGGAAATTTCAATGGAGACCATCTGAGGCTTGAGCACTTCAGGCTGGTCAATGATGTTGGTATCTTCTTGTGCCATATTCACCAAGCAACGAAGAGGCCGTCTGCAGACACAGGCGGCGCCACGCGAGTTAGATCACATGTTATTGATGATTTCATTGCCGAACTCGGAACACTTGATTTCCTTGGCATCCGTCCGGCCTTCTTCCTTCATCTGCCTCGCAAAATCGTACGTGACGGTGCCACGGTTGATGACCGCCGACATTCCTTTTTGGATCATCCACGCTGCTTCGGTCCAGCCCATGTACTCCAGCATCATGGTCCCGGAGAGAATCACGGACCCCGGATTTACCTTATCCTGACCGGCATACTTCGGAGCCGTGCCGTGCGTCGCCTCGAAGCAGGAATGACCCGTCACATAGTTGATGTTGGCGCCCGGTGCGATGCCGAGGCCACCGACCTGTGCAGCCAGCGCGTCTGAAATATAATCGCCGTTCAGGTTCATCGTCGCCACCACATCATACTCTGCCGGACGGGTCAGAATCCGCTGCAGGAAATTGTCGGCGATCGCGTCCTTGATGAGGAGCTTGCCGGCTGGCGCGTGCCCCCCGCAATCGTCCCAGGCCACGGTGTTATCGGCGAATTCCTTCTTCGCGATCTCATAGCCCCATTTGCGGAATGCGCCTTCGGTGAACTTCATGATGTTGCCCTTGTGCACCAATGTCAGACTTTTCCGTTTATTGGCCAGTGCCCAGGTGATCGCGGCACGGACCAACCGATGCGTCCCCTCCTGGCTCACTGGCTTGATGCCGATTCCGGACGTGTGCGGAAAACGGATCTTCTTGACGCCCATTTCTTTCGTCAAAAACTCCATGACCTTCTTGTTTTCCGGCGTTCCAGCTTCCCATTCTACACCGGCATAGATATCTTCCGTATTCTCGCGGAAAATGACCATATCGATCAGATTCGGTTTCTTCACCGGGGAAGGCACACCCGGATACCACTTCACGGGACGCTGACAGACATAGAGATCCAGAATCTGGCGCAGCGCGACATTGATGCTGCGAAACCCACCGCCGACCGGCGTGGTCAATGGACCTTTGATGCCGATCAGATATTCTTTGAAGGCGTTCGTCGTGTCGTCATGCAGCCAGGTGTTTGCGCCGTAGACTTCATTGCATTTTTCCCCGGCGAAGACTTCGAACCATTCAATCTTTTTTTTGCCGGCATAGGCTTTTTCAACCGCCGCATCGAAGACGCGCACGGCAGTCTTCCACAGTTCAGGACCGGTCCCGTCGCCTTCAATGAAGAGCACAATGGGATTGTCCGGCACGTTCAATTTCATGCCGGATCCCATTGTGATCTTCTGTCCCTGTGGAGGCGGCTCCAACTTGACGAACCTTTTCATCGCTCTCTTTCTTAGCGGTAACAGGGAGAGTTCCTCCCCGGAAAAGCCCCCTTTAGGCAATCGCGTCCACGATGGCATTCAACGTTACGCTGGGACGCATCGCCTTTGACGCCTTTGTGTCATCGGGATGGTAGTACCCTCCGACATCGACCGGCTTGCCTTGGGCACCGAGCAACTCAGCCGAGATCTTATTTTCGTTGTCCGCCATATCCTTGGCGATCTTGGCAAACCGCGCCGCCAGGTTCTTGTCCTGCGTCTGCTGTGCCAACGCCTGGGCCCAGTACAACGCCAGGTAAAAATGGCTGCCGCGGTTGTCGATCTCCCCTACCTTACGGGCCGGAGACTTGTTGCTCTCCAGGAACTTCGCATTGGCTTGGTCGAGCGTATCCGCCAAAATCTTTGCAGCTTGATTGTTTGCCACCTTGGCGAGATGTTCCAATGATGCGGCCAGCGCGAGGAATTCACCGAGCGAATCCCAGCGCAGATATCCCTCTTCTTGGAACTGCTGCACGTGCTTCGGAGCAGACCCTCCAGCGCCGGTCTCGAATAGCCCCCCGCCGTTCAACAGCGGAACAATCGAGAGCATCTTGGCGCTGGTTCCGATTTCAAGAATGGGGAATAGGTCCGTGAGATAGTCCCGCAAGACGTTCCCTGTCACAGAGATCGTGTCTTTGCCTTCTTTGATCCGTTCCAACGAGAAGCGCGTCGCTTCAGCCGGCGTCATGATCCGGATGTCAAGATTTTGCGTGTCGTGCTCTTTCAAATAGCGTTCGACCTTCGCGATCAATTGCACGTCGTGCGCTCTCGTCTTGTCCAGCCAGAACACGGCCGGAGCGCCGGTGGCCTTGGCGCGAGTCACGGCCAGCTTGACCCAATCCCGAATCGGCGCATCCTTCACCTGACACATGCGCCAAATATCTCCTTCTTCGACTTGATGCTCGAGGAGCGCCTTGCCTGAGGCATCCACCACGCGGATCGTGCCGTTGCCCGGCGCCTTGAAGGTCTTGTCGTGCGAGCCATATTCCTCGGCTGCCTGCGCCATGAGACCGACATTGGGCACGCTGCCCATCGTTTTCGGATCGAACGCACCGTGCTTCTTACAAAAGTCCACGATTTCTTTGTAGACCGGGGCGTAACTGGCATCCGGAATCACGCATTTGGTATCCGCCAACTTTCCGTCGGGACCCCACATCTTGCCGCTGTCTCGGATGACCGGCGGCATGGAGGCGTCGATGATGACGTCGCTCGGCACGTGCAGGTTTGTGATACCCTTGTCGGAGTTCACCATCGCCATGGGAGGCCGCTTCTTGTAGACCTCTTGAATGTCGGCTTCGATCGCCTTGCGTTGATCGTCCGGCAGGGCTTTGATCTTAAGATACAAGTCGCCAATACCGTTGTCCGGATCCACGCCCAGCTTTTTGAGCGTCTCGCCGTGCTTCGCAAAAACGTCCTTGTAATATACCGTCACGGCATGGCCGAAGATCTTGGGATCCGAGACCTTCATCATGGTGGCTTTCATATGCAGCGAGAACAAGACGCCCTGCTTCTTGGCATCTTCAATCTGCTCCTCGAGAAACTGACGGAGGGCTCGCTTGCTCATGAACGTGGCGTCGATGACTTCCCCTGCCTGTAGCACCACTTTCGGCTTGAGCACCGTGGTCTTGCCGTCCTGTCCGACGAATTCGATCCGGGCCTCGGTCGCCGCCGTGGAGGTCATGGACTTTTCGTTCGATCGGAAATCCCCGCCCTTCATATGGGCGACGTGCGTCTTGGAATCCTGGCTCCAGGCTCCCATCTTATGCGGATGCTTCCTGGTATGGGCCTTGACGGAGAGCGGCGCGCGG
The DNA here is from genome assembly GCA_020697375.1 of Nitrospira sp. Next base: position 68,532 of record JAJFBJ010000002.1, read on the forward strand.
CGGTCAGAGTTGCCTTCTCGCAAAACCGGGTTGACCGCGCTACCTTTGACTTTGTCGTAACGAGCTTTGATATCCTTCTCTTTGTCATCTTTTGGATTTTCCGGGTACTCCGGGAGATTGTAGCCCTGACTCTGCAATTCCTTGATGGCAGCGTTCAATTGAGGCAGCGATGCACTGATGTTCGGGAGCTTGATAATGTTGGCCTCCGGTGTCTTGGCCAACTCACCCAATTCAGACAGCGCGTCCGCCTGCTTCTGCTGCGGCGTCAGGTATTCGGGAAATACAGCAAGAATACGGCCAGCCAGCGAGATATCCCGCAATTCGACTGATACGCCGGCGGCTTTGCTGAAGGCATTAATGATAGGCAAGAACGAATACGTCGCCAACATGGGCGCTTCATCGGTCTTTGTATAAATGATTTTGGATGCTTTAGTCGTCATGGTCGCCTCTCCTTGAGTACTGGTTAGTTCAACGCATTCAACGCCGAACCCGCCTTGAACCACGCTATTTGTTGCTGGGTGATGCTGTGGTTCGCCTGGATGGCGAGCGTTGTGCCATCCACCTTGTGTATAGTCACCTGCACCGGCTTGCCGGGAGCCAGAACGTTCAGCCCCGTCACACTGATGCGGTCTTGCTGCTCGATCTTCTCGTAATCCTTCGGATCCGCAAAGGTCAACGCCAAGATCCCCTGCTTTTTCAAATTGGTTTCATGAATACGCGCGAAACTCTTGGTAATGACGACTTTGACATTCAAAAATCGAGGCGACATCGCCGCATGTTCCCGACTGCTTCCCTCGCCATAGTTTTCGTCACCGACCACGACAGAACCGATGCCGTTACTCTTATAACTGCGTGCGATTTGCGCCATCGTCAGATTCGACTCACCGGTCAGCACATTCGTGCCTTTCCCAGGCTCGCTGGAAAAAGCGTTGTTCGCACCGAGAAACATGTTGTCGCTGATTTTATCGAGGTGTCCGCGGTACTTAAGCCAGGGACCTGCCGGTGAAATGTGGTCGGTCGTCGTCTTTCCCTTCGTCTTGATTAAAAGCGGCAGCTTCTCGAAATCTTTACCGTCCCAGTGAGGGAATGGCTGCAACAGCTGCAAGCGCTCGCTGGTCGGCGGAACGTCAACGGTGAGCGCATCGCCATTCTCAGCAGGCGCTACAAATCCTTCCTCCCCCTTGGCAAAGCCATTGGCGGGAAGCTCTTCTCCCTGCGGCGGTTCCAGCTTAAATTCTTTTCCATCCGCTCCCTTGAGCGTTTGATGGACGGGATCGAAACCGAGATTTCCCGTAAGGGCATAGGCAGTCACCACCTCAGGACTCGCCAGAAACGACAGTGTTTCACTGATACCATCGTTGCGTCCGGGAAAATTCCGGTTGAAGGAACTGACGATTGAATCGGCTTTGCCCTTTACCCCATCGGCCCGTTTCCATTGCCCGATGCAGGGGCCGCAGGAGTTGGACAGCACCGTGCCGCCTAATTGCTCGAAGGTCTCCAGGAATCCATCACGCCTCATGGTATGGTAGATGCGCTCGGAACCGGGCGACACCAGGAAAGGAGCCTTGGCCTTCAGGCCGGCCTTCAGTCCCTGTTGCGCAATGTGCGCAGAGCGGCTGATATCCTCGTAGGATGAATTGGTGCAGCTCCCGATGAGTGCCGCTTTCAATTCAACGGGGTATCCCTTCTCTTTGGCCTCTGCGGCTAGCTTGGAAATCGGGCGCGCAAGGTCGGGTGTGTGGGGGCCGACCACATGCGGTTCGAGCTTGGACAGGTCCACTTCGACTATCTGATCATAGTATTTCTCCGGCGATTGATACACCTCAGCATCCGCCACTAGTAAGTCTTTATGGGCCTGTGCGAGGCTTGCAAGATCGCGTCGATCCGTAATGTTCATATAGGCGACCATCTTCTGGTCGAAGGGAAATACGGATGTGGTGGCGCCGAGTTCTGCGCCCATATTACAAATAGTTCCCTTGCCTGTGGCGCTGATTGTCTCGGCGCCGGGGCCGAAATATTCGACGATCTTGTTGGTACCTCCCTTAACTGTCAACAAGCCACAGAGATAGAGAATCACATCCTTCGCGGAGGCCCAACCGCTCAACTTGCCGGTAAGCCTCACGCCGATGAGTTTTGGATGGAGTACTTCCCATGGGAGTCCGGCCATGACTTCACCGGCATCCGCTCCACCAACCCCAATCGCCAACATCCCTAAACCACCGCCGTTCGGAGTATGCGAGTCGGTCCCAATGATCAACCCGCCAGGAAATGCATAATTTTCCAGGACGACTTGATGGATAATCCCGGCTCCAGGCTTCCAGAATCCGATGCCATATTTCTTCGCAGCCGAGGCAAGAAAGTTGTACACCTCTTTGTTTTCATCCATAGCGCGCAGCAGGTCTTTTTCAGAACCCATTTCCGCGCGGATCAAGTGGTCGCAATGGATGGTGCTGGGCACCGCCGCCTGCTGTTTGCCTGCCTGCATGAACTGCAACATGGCCATCTGGGCCGTCGCGTCCTGCATGGCGACTCGGTCGGGGCGGAGAGCCAACATAGCCTTCCCTCGTTCCCACGCTTGAGTCTCAAAGTTATCCGCATGGGACACCAATATTTTTTCTGCCAGAGTCAGTCCGCGGCCGAATGCTTTTCGGGCCTTGGCAAATGCGTCCGGCATTTTGGCATATAGTTTTTGGGCTAGATCCATCGACATGGCTTTGTTCTCCGTCTGCTGGTATTTTTACATCGTTCGTTTCTAGGGAAGGCACTCGCCATACGTTTATGCACGACGTCACGCTACTTGAGCGGCGGCACTTCCCGCCGTTTAGGAGCCGCGTAATTCACCAAGTAATCGAACAATCGAATCAAGCGACTATCCTGTCGCTTCTGATCGACCCAATGACCGATCAAGCCGATTGTACGCGAAAGAATGAAAAATCCGTTCAAGCTATCGATCGGGAATCCAATATCCACGAGCACCGCCGCCATCGTCCCATCTACATTCAAAATTAAGTTATCTTTTTTCACAGACGTGACCTTCTCGACTTCCAGCGCGAAATCGAGACAGGGCGTCTTGATGTTCAAACTTTTCACATACCCGACCAGTTCCTTCACACGCTTATCTGGGTTACGCAAACTTTTAACTCGATGACCGATACCCGGGACCGGCCCGACATTCTTCTTCATGTAGGCTAAGAATTCATCAACCGACATTTTATGGTCGACCGCATACTTGAAATACCGACCGGCGTCCGTCACGGCCCCTCCGAATCGCGGTCCAATCATGATCATGCCGGCGGCAACCGACTGTGACAACCCGATGCCGGCGCAAGCCGCGAGAATGGTGGCATAGGCGCCGCTGACACAGGGGCCGTGATCGGCGGAGAGCATCATGATGCGCTTGACGATTTCTGCCTCTTGTTTGGAGATCAATCGCTTGTCCCACAATAGGCCGATGACGTGAGGAATTTCATAGCCCTTGTTGATCAATTCTGACGCTGGGTACCCGTCATAACAGGGTTCATCGCCGCGGTCATCGCTGATCGTAGTGCGTATCAACGGCGCGACCATCACTTCATCGGCTTTCATGGCTTCTTCGACCGACTTCGGCAATTTCGGTAAGGTAGCGGGCTCGACGACTTCCTTGACCTGGCCGGACTTGAGCAACTCCTGATAGGTTTCCTTGATGGCAGGGCCAAGGGCACCGAATGTAGGCGGAACGATTGCACCCGCTTTCTTGAGCGCATCTGACTTGGACCGGGCCGATCCCTCCCCCTTCATACCTTCCTTTGCGCCGGCATGCCCGAATTTCATCCCCTTCGGCAAACTCTCCTGACAGAAACCGGAAACCACAGCAATGAGCTTGATGCGTCGCTTCTTCGACCCGTACCATTCGGCCGCCCGTTCCTCAAGGTCCCCGCCCATCTCACCGACGATCACCACTGCTTTGGTTTGGAGATCCTGTTCAAACATTTCGAGATACGACACATAATCTGTGCCTGGATAGGCATCGCCGCCGATGCCTATGGCTGTTGTAATGCCGTCGGCAAACTGAGAACAGATCCAGATGATTTCGTTCGAGAGGCCGCCCGATTTAGTAATGACCCCGAACGACCCTTCTCGATAGAGCTTAGAGAGCACGAGGTTATCGAATGCGCCGCCGATCACACCCAACCGGCAGGCACCAGCCGAAATGATCCCGATGGAGGAAGGCCCATTGAACACCTTCCCCAATTTTCTGGCATGAGCACCCAGCAACTTGGCATCTTTCTCCGGCACGCCTTCAGTGATCATGGAAACCGTCTTGATACGAGGATCATCCAGGGCTTCCATGCTTCCCTTCATGGCACGATCGGCGCCGATGTAAATGAGGCTGGTATTGATCTGTGGATGGTTCTTCGTGGCTTCGGCGATCGTCTTATAGATAGGAATCGCAATCAGTCCACTGCCGTATGGCACCTCATTGCTCTTTCCCGCATCAGGCGGATAGACGAAGGCTTCTACATTCAACGGTTTCTTGATCAAGTAGCAAAATTCAGCCATTCGGCGGGCTGCATTGACACCTGCAGCACCACCCTGAATCACCACGCGGGTGTCTCTATTTGCGAGAATACTCATCGGGATCTCCCCTTAGTTTCGTACGGCCGCAGATCGTATGATCGCTGGCGGCGGGCCTAACCTCTTGCCTGGACTGCCTTATCGACAATATCCGTCAATGGCGTGTTTCGGTCGAACACATGAATATCGAACCCTTCATCCTTCAACGCGCGCATCGCATCAAGTCCTTCGCGCTCGCGAGGTCCGCCGCGACGAACCCAAATCTTCACGCCCTTCAGTTTGCCGTCGGCCTTCGCTTTTCTAAATCCATTGATTATTCCACCGAACGTCTTTTTCACGTCCGTGAAGTTGGCAATGGCTCCGCCGACAATGATGTTCTTGATCCCTGGCAAAGAGCAGACTTTCTCCGTCAACACTTCCACCGCCCAATCAGGAGGATCGCCGGAATATTCGGCGTAATTGGCGAGCTTGCCCCCACGAGCCACCACTGCGTCCGAATAGTACACGCTGGCGCCGCCGCCGGCAGGCAACATCGCCGTATCGCCGCCAGGAATCTCTATAAATTTCACTGATCCCTTGATCTTCGAATCGACGGCCATCACTTCGAGCTCTTGTTTACTGTAGGCCCGCCCAAACTCCGCAGCGAACGGGAAGTTCCAGTCGGGATGACGGAACTTTGCGTCGCCATCGAGCAACGTAACCGCATCCAACGCCACGAGTTCTCCATCGCTTTCACGTAGCACAACAGGGTTCACCTCAAGATACTGAGCGTCTTCATTGTCAAAGCATGTGAACATCTTCCCCGCAAACTCCGCTATTTTCTTCAGCAGCGCGCCGGCAAACCCTGCCTCCTTCGCTAGCTTTTCAAGCGACTCGGCGCTGGGGGCCTGTCCGACATCGAGCGACAGTCGCTTGACCCGCTCCCAGTTCGATTCCACTTCGATGCCACCACAGTTGGCCACGAGAATTTCCGAACCTTCCCGGGTGGATTTCACGGCGCAATAGTATTCTTCACTATGTGGAACCATCTCCGACACAATGACTTGCGAGACGGTTATACTTCCCACCTGGCGGCCGATCATGTCCTTCGCGGCAGCCTCTGCCCCTTTCAGATCAAGATCAATCTTGACCAGGCCAAGCTTGAAGCGTGAACCGAGTGCCTCATGAGCTTTTACTACGAGCTTGGAACTCTTGAACCAATCGTTTGCTTGCCCGAGTTTCGAGAGCTCATCAACGGAAGTGACGACGGCATAATTAGGGACGTGGATGCCCCACTTCTTCATGAGTCCCATCCCGGGACCTTCAAGCACTTTCGCCATGATTGACGACTCCTTGGTGTGTGAGAGGGCAGAGAAAAGGACCGACAGAGTACCGAATTCTATGGATTAGCTCAATGCTCCAAAGGGCCTACGCATCGAGCACAGAAGTCCTACCCAAATGCCCGCGGTCGGTGCATCATGGACTTCCAACGATTCCCTTATCATTGTATTCCTTCTTTCCAAACATTACAGGGGAAGATCACCCGACATTTGAAGGAGTGCGCCGCCGTCCTTTTCGCTGACATACCGGGCAGAAAAAGGAGCTTCGTTCACCGATCGATCGTCGAATCACCGCACCGCAGAAGTTCGGGCATAACTCGCCGGTTTTTGCATATATCAGATGTTTGCGCTTGTACCGCCCCTCCGTCCCATCCGGCGCAAAGTAGTCCCGGATACTGGACCCTCCCATCTCGATGGCCTCACGCAACACCTCCACCATGGCTCCATAGAGCCTCACCATTGTCTTCTCGCCGAGCTGATTCGCCGCCTGATTCGGGTGAATCCCGGCACGGAAGAGGATCTCATTCGCATAAATGTTTCCGATGCCGGCGATTGTTTGCTGGTGCATGAGCAAGGATTTGAGCCGACTTCGCCTGGAGATGAGCAGTGCCAGGAACTGTTCAAGGCTAATCGCGAGGGGATCGTACCCGAACCGGCGGGCCGTATATCGATCCAGCCCTTCCTGGTCCAGCAACGACAGGCGTCCGAACCGCCGGGGATTCCAGTATCGAACTTCCGATTCGGCACAGTCGTCGAGATGGAGAATGAAATGAATATGCTGCGCTTGCTTGGCAGGCGCGGATCGAAAGAGCAGTAGCCCGGTCATACCTAATTCTGCGGCGAGAAATTTGGTGATTTTGCCGTGAACAAATGACAGAATGACACTCTTGCCTCTACGCTCGACGTTTGCGATCCGGCCATGGCGGTACCACTCCAGTGAAGACAACCCTTCCCGGACGATGTCATCGCGGCCTAGCCAATAATCACGCACCGTAGCGCCTACGACGCGTTCGTGCAGCTGGCGTGCGGCAACTTCCGCTTCAGGCAATTCAGGCATTGATGCTAGCTCCAGATGCACACGAGAAAGATAGTTAGCTGTCGCTGAATTACGCCACGATACCGGCGAAAAATGCAACTCTGCCGCAGGACGGGCTTTAGCACGAGGAATGGAAAGGGATCGTGTGAAACGGGTGGAAGCTCGGCCACATTAACTGAATGATTTGAAATGATCCAAATCTTGTCCATCGACGAACGCTGTAAGCCTGCCGACGACAATAAATCTCCCGGTAACTTCTTGAAGACGGGCAGAGGCATGCCACTAGGGCGGCGGGTGAACATGAGTTTCACCCCATCAGGATTAGGCCATACCGTCTGTGCAACTTGATAAGGATCGGCACCGACCGGAACACCGCATGCCGGCTATGTGGCACACCATATACGGCGTTCCACAGCATGGGTCTCGATTCATTGTACGGCTCGAACAAGGCCGAAATCGATGGCTGGCCAAATTCCTGAACGGAGTTTTGGTATAGATCGCACTCTAAGGAGCCGTACATGCTGTCCTTCAGCGACCATAAGGATGGATATATTTGCGATGGCGGATTTCTGGCATCATCTGCATTGCCGATCAGAAGGCGCTTGTTGAATATGCATGGTCTCGCTATTCTCAGGAGTTCCTGCGGTCGGTCAGGGCAAACATGGAAATCACGTGAGATGTCGGTTGAAGGTTATTTGAATCGGCGGGTATACTCATCCCTCCACCTGAGGAATACGGATGGCTCGCATATCACTCGAGGAAGTAGAAAAACGGCTGTCTACTGTGCGCTGTGCGATCTGCAAGACCAATAACTTCGGGGTTGACCGACGAACGTTACAATCCGATGGAGAGAGCCGCGCCGTCTGCCTGAAGTGCCGGTATAATTTCCCTGTGTATACCGACATGGAGTTTTATCTTCAGACCCAGCCGGATATTCCGTATCACTTGAAGGAAATTTCCTGCCCGAGCTGCCAACATAGAGGCGTGAAACTCGACTTTCGCATTACCATGTCTGTCCGCGAATCGGTCTATTTCGTGACCTGTACTGCCTGCAATACTCAGTTTCCTGAACGTTCGTCATTAGAAGCATTCGAGTAGCCCTTTATGATCACCATTTGGTGTATAATCGTTTCATGAACGACACACCCACTCCAAAGCCCTCGCAATCGACTTCTCCGCCTTCTGAGTCCGATACCAAACCTCGCAAAGAAATACCCCTGATTTCAGTGCCCAATGATCGCGACTTGATAGCAGACGAAATGGCCGAGCTTTTTGATGAGGACCGTGTCACGCATCAACACGGGAGTTCTGAGCCAGAGGCTGATTAACACTTCGCGCAGGACGAACTATTTCAGCTGATCCGGGACATAAACCCTTCCGATAATTGCCTAGCCTGCCCTTGCGCTCCTTCGAACCATGTCGCTGAGGCGATGATCGCCCGGCGGCGCCGGCATTGAATGGAAACGTTGGGATTGACCGCTTTCCTATCCGAGCTTCTAATCTCTCGTTTTGTTTACCTATCTCCTCATACTCATCCTACAATTAGACTCGTTTTCTTCCCTTCATGGCATGCAATCCGTCCACAATTCGATGCCAGTCCTGGGTTCCAAGAGAGCAAGGTCATCTGCTCTTCGCAAAATCACATGGGAGAGCTTTAGGGCATTTTTATAACATCCATGGGCCGGTCAATCAGACCGACACATTATGGAATCACCATCTTCGGTCTTCGTGGCACATCATCCGGCTTTACCGAGGCTGGGCAAGGGCCGTTATGAAGGCAGGGACTATAAATCGAGCAGATTTATTTCGCTAAAAGTGCAGATGACGATGTGCGCAACACGTGCAACGGTACCCATAATTCAACTCAAACATTTGTAAAGTGATGGAAAGACGATATGGCTCATGTTGACCCCTAAAATGACGCTGCGGTATCCTACCGAAACAAAGAGGTGCATCACATGACCGATCCAATCATGCAAGCCTACAGAGAGGTAGAAATGGCCATGGAGCGATATACCATGGTCCTAGAAGAGCACGTTGCAATGCTACAGGCAGCACAACCCGTTGAAGCCGAACGATTGGAGCGTATGACGTATGGCGCGAAAGCGATGAGAGATAGCAGTCTAATCTATCTCTCCTATGCCAAATTCATTGCGAGCGGGATGCCGGAAAGCCCGGACATGGTCGAAGAAGATATCCAGGGGTAACCATACAGTCTCTTTAAACGCACAGAGCCCGTTCGGATGTACCGAACAGGCCCTGTTGCTGAATCCCAAAGCCCCGAGGCTTAGATGCTTCGCATGAAGTGCCCCATGGCATCCTGGTCTGCCGCCGACGTGCCCATAATCTGAGACATCGCCACATTCGTCGATTTCTTTCCAGTCAGACCGGATTCGACTTCATCGACAATCAGTTCGACCGGCATTGATTGACCACCATAGACTCGTGGTCCACCGATGATTTTGGCTGTCGAGTAGCCATAGATGGCCGTTGCCACTTCTTTCGCCAACCATCCGACGTAATTAAACTCAGGAACCACGATCAGCTTGGCCTTCCCACAGAGCTGACGCAATTCCCTGGTAGGAAAGGGACGAAGCGACCGAATTTTTATCAGACCGATCTTAATTCCCTTTTCTGCACAAATACGAACGGCTTCACGCGATTGAGCCGCCGCGCTGCCAGAGGCAATGATGACAGCTTCGGCATCATCGACATTCTCAGCCGTGAGCAAACCACCCATGTACTGATTAATATACTTGCGGGAGCGTTCCACCGCAGCCCACACCTCCTGCTGCCACACTGCATGAATATTGTAGGCCATGAAATTTGACTTTTGAACAGGAGCATCGCGCGACAATCTGGCGGGAGGATTCTCGGCATCAAGAACAGGTACAGCTCCTCGCCATGGTTCACGAGGAGGAAGTTTCATGCCCCGATCCTGCATACGCACATAGCCTCTCGCATGCGTGACAAAGAATCCATCGCAGCACACGCCGACAGGAAGGGTTACATCGTTTTTCTCGCTAATGACGAACCCTGCCATCGTGAAGTCAAACATGTCCTGCTGATTTTCAGCGTGAAACACGATCATGCCGCAATTAATCAAATAGGAGACTTCGATGTTATCAGGCTGAATCGCCAGTGGAGCGTTAACCACTCGACAAGTGAACATGGCCACGACAGGCAGCCGATGTCCGGGCCAAGACGCAATTCCTTCCAGACCTCGCAGCGTCCCGGGACCTGCCGTCGCGGTATAACAACGAACACCTGCCCGCGACCCTCCAGCGATGGCCGCCATGACACCGACTTCTTCTTCACCGCGATAATATTCTTTGACATACCCTTCACCATATAACACCCCGACTAATTGCATCGTTTCACTTTGCGGGGTGATGGGGTATGCAATGGCAAGATCGACGTTAGACCGACGAATAGCTTCTTTGGCTGCTTCACTGCCCGTGATAAATTCCCTGGTCCGCGGAGCTTCCAGAAACAAATACTCCGGAGTCACAATTTTCTGTCGCTTCGCTTCCGCATGCGGATCCTTCTTGCCGTCGGACTTCGGAGCCGACACACTCGTAATCGGATCGCCCTGAGGATTAGTTTTTTGCTGGGGTTCCAATGCTTCGCTCATGGTTGCACCTCTTGACTGTATCGCCTTCCTAAGCCTAGCCTTCTCGCTTCATTTGATCAGCCGAGTGACCGAATGCAGCCGCGCTACCAGTCCCTGCGGCAGAGGGCATGAAGGTCATAGGGTTTGTATGGGTCTTACCATCGTGGACTTTAGACTGAGTCCCTGTAAATCGGACGTTTTCACCGTTATCAGGCAACTTAATCCCCATCTCTTCGCGAACTTTTTTGAAGATCTGCGCAGTCTTTTTCAACTTTAACGTATCGGAATCGCGGATGGTCAGCATGGCGTCCTCGTGCCCTTGTTCCGCACAAATAGCCATCGTGCAGCAGTTCGTTCCTGCGCGAATCATTTTCAAAGTCAGATTGGCGTAGTGACAGTGAACCCCTATGAAAATGCATGCTTCAATCTTATTGCCCCAGATCGTAAGATTCGGATGGTTGGGATTGATAACTTCTTCGGGATCAATTTTCGGGTACTTGGGTCGGTAGTCCGGCATGGGAATGATCATTACTTCGGGGATCTGTGCGGCGATCTCTAGCACTGCCTTTGCTTTCTCGACGGCATGATCGTTCCACGCCCATAAGACGAGAGGCCCTGGAAAGATCGTTGCATTAGGGCTTGTTAGCATTTTCCTAGCCATCTCTTCAATTACTATATCTTCACTCGGCTCCAACAGCCCATAGAAGAGTCCTTCACCAGGATCTGGCAAAGACACTCCTAACTGAGCGGCTGACGGCGGATGAAACCCTGCTGGCCCCGGCACGATAATCCGGTCTCTAGTATCTTGCGTCATTCCCACGCCCATCTCCCCCTTTCATACAACTACCCAACGGTAGGGCTGACCAACATTGCCGTCGTGCTCTTTTCCCCATAGGTAATGTTGTCGGTCAATGCCGCGACCGGCAACTGATCAATCATGATCATCTTAATAGCATTATTCTTGGCCATGTTGTCACAGACCCACACGCACTGCGCGCAGCCTTTGCACCGATCTACCGCCACATAGGCGGAGCCGTACTTAAACCCTTTGTCCTTACCCATCTCATCACTATAAAGAATAGTGTTTGCTTCAGGACAATACTGGGTGCAGAGCTTGCAGCTCTTCGCGGCACAGATCTCAACGCTGATATCGGCTACGAGATACATGAGAACTCCTTGTTCTTGAACTGATTAGGCGGTCACTGTCTCCGCCTCTTCAGAACGCTTCACGGATGGGGCGGCCCAACCATTGTCAACAGCGTAATTCCAGCCAGCTCGAATAACCGCTACATTTTTCTCAATCAATTCCTGCTTCTTCTTGAATTTCCGCTCCACCACGCTATCGAGCGCTGCGGTACCGCCGGAAACGACAAACCCCTTACCAATGAATCGATCTTTAACGGCTTGAGCCAGCGCATCAATCGTCGTCAAACCTGTAATGGCGCCGATGGCTCCCATCAACGCCATATTTGTAGCTAAATCCATGCCCGCCACTTCCAAGGAGATTTTTGTGGCTGGGAAATAATAGAGTCTCGCTCGGCGCTCCTCAAGTTCTCGCGCCTGGTCTCGGTGAAGCTTCATCGGACCATCGTTGTTGATCAATGCAATTCCATCTTCCTTCAACCCGAAATAGAATGGCATCGTGTACGATTTGCCGTGGGTAATAACCTGCGGGTGGAAGATGATAATGATGTGCGGAAATGTGATCTCTCCGATTTCATAGATAGGCTCGTCTGAAACCCTGACATAGCTCTCGACGGGGGCCATACGCTTTTCCGATCCATAGAACGGCACGATCGTGCTTTCCCCGCCGGCATTGATAACAGCAGTGCTAAGGATATGCGAGCCGGTCACAACGCCTTGGCCGCCCACACCCGCCATACGAATATTGAACCGTGTCGCCATACTCGTTCCTCCTTGTACGTTGCTCAGACCTTCGGAAGGCCAGCAGCGGGGGCAGCAGGTTTCGGGAGAAATTCCTTATAGCCATACCGCTCGGTGAGAAATTGTTTCGCTTCATCGGTGATGTACTCGGAGAACTGATAGCGATCGTTTTCAACGTTCTTGGCGTCTTCCATGACTTTGTCGGTTGGGATGGCGTATTCAATGTTGCAAGACGTATAGGCCTGGATATAGGTCGATCCCACCTCTCGGGCAATCAGAACGGCTTTCTTAATAACGCTCTCAACGCGGCGAGGATTGTTCGGTACAACCGTCGCAACGTATGCGCAACCGGCGACTTTAGCCATTTGAAGCATGTCCATTTTTTCGAACTTCTTCCCCAACGGAGCCATCTTCAACACGGCGCCACGATTCGTCATCCCGCTTTCCTGTCCGCCGGTGTTTCCATACACTTCATTATCCAACATGATAGTCGTGAACCGCTCTTTGCGAAACCACGAATGAAGCACCTGTTGAAATCCGATATCCGCCGTACCACCATCGCCCGCCATTACGACCACATCCTTCGGCTTATCGCCGAAGCGAAGGCGCAAACCGCGGGACAATCCGCTCGCCACACCATTTTGGTCGCCGTAGTTACCATAGACAAATGGAATGGCCGCTTGAGAAATGGCCAACCGTCCGCACCCGGCGGTTCCAACAGTGATGGTATCTTCAGGATTGGGAAAAGCAATCATGGCGAGCCGAATGAAGAGGGTCATCGCGCAGCCAGCGCACATAGGATGCTCCTCAAGGACTTCCTTAAAGGATCCCATTTGAGAAACGGATACTTTTTTGCCGAAGGGACCGTGTTCTACCATGTCCCGATACTCTTTCGGCATAAACTTTTCGAAGCCAGTTGAAAACTTGACGTAATCAAGGCTCATAAGAGTTCCTCCTTCTATTCGCGGTTGCCCATCACTAGCCATCTATGCAGCCAGATGAAAGACATGTGCAGTTTTATATGGACACTCGTATCTGAATGCTGAATGTTCCTACGTAAATGTGAAGAATATGGGATTGCTTTCTTGAGTCTGTCGCCGAGTGTAGCAAAGGGCTAAAAAATCTGTCAATCCAAGCAGGAATGGAACTCGTCTCATTCCAATAATGTCAAGTCTATAGTGTCCATAAAAGCATTGCAACTTTTCAGAAGGCCCACCACAGACAAAAGAAGGCCTAGAAGAGCAGACAGGTCTAGGCCCTTGGCCCTAACTGCGCTTAATATCCTTCGGTCATAAATTAACCGGATCCTCTATTCAGTTGCAGTTCATGCGAGAAGCGAGTAATCATAGCTGCTTGACGCGTTTCGATCGAGACCGAACTTATGCCTATACGAGTCCTTGATCCTCGAGATGAGCACGGCGAAGAACATGTCGGAGGGGTGCATAAGCGACCACCGATCCCTGATGGCTCGCTCAAAGCCGAATGCCCGAAATTTATGAGTCATGGTCCTTGTGGAGGAGTCCGCAAAGGTGGATTCTGTGAAGTTTACCCTGAGATGACCTGTCCTTGGGTTACCTTGTACCACAAACTCAATGAACTGGGACAATTAGAATGGATGAAACAGGTCTAACAACGTACATGAGGGAAGAAAGAAGTGAGGAGTAGGACGCAAAAAGGAAGAAGAAAGGAAACAACTACCAATTTTGGCTACAATGAGCGACATGCCACAAGCGGTATTTCCTCTCCGTTGCCCGAGATAGAAACGTTCCCGAACCAATTCAAGGGATATGAAATTACTATTGTCATTCCCGAGTACACTGCCATTTGCCCCAAGACGGGCCTTCCGGACTTTGGAACCATCACCCTCCACTACATGCCTGATAAGCAGTGCCTCGAACTCAAAGCGCTCAAGATGTATATCCACGCGTACAGAGATTTGGGCATCTTTTATGAGAATGCGGTCAATCGTATCCTCCAGGATGTTGTGAACGCTTGCCGTCCGGTTTGGGCTCGTGTTACCGGTGACTTTACTGCGCGCGGCGGGTTGTCGAGCAAGATCGAAGCGAAGTATCCTTGATCTTCTCGCATTGTCCCGTATGTTTTCATCATTGCCCTGTCGGACATCGTGGTAATAGAAATTTCCCTTCCCCGGATGCAGCGTGGGTGAGAGGTTCGACTCAGACCACATTGCACATGCGATTCTACACAGCGCTTATCAAGGCGGATATCCGCAATCGGGCCCGAGATGTCCGTTTCATTTCAAAAAGGAACTGTTTCAGCGCTTCGGCAAGGTTTCACCGCGCACAGCGAATGGATCAACAAGGGGGCCAGCCACTCGTTACCCCCACCACCGGTTATCTTAACAATGCAGCGCTTGCGAATAGGCTTTCTCCGCGCTAGTCTGCCTCGTGGCTACCTATGCGATCGGAGACGTGCAAGGCTGTTACGCCTCGCTACAGCAATTGACTGAAGCGATTCGATTCAATCCGCAACAGGATCGCCTCTGGTTCGCGGGAGACCTCGTCAATCGCGGTCCGAGCTCACTCCAGGTCCTCCGCTATATTAAGAGCCTCGGCCAGGCAGCTGTTACGGTCCTCGGCAATCACGATCTGTTCCTTCTCGCCGTCTCGGCCGGGCTGACCTCCCTTCGCGGAAGCGATACGCTGGCGCAGGTGTTGGATGCCTCGGATCGCGCCGAACTCATTGCATGGCTCAGGGAGCAGCCGCTACTTTATCGAGAGAAAGAATTTGTATTAGTCCATGCCGGGTTATTACCGCAATGGACCATTGAGGAAGCTCAGTATCTGGCGGAAGAGGCCGAGACGGCTCTCCGCGGAGATCAATTTCCCGACATAATGCGAGCGCTGCATTGCAGCGACACGTTACAGTGGACTCCGAACTTGGCCGGTTCCCTTCGATTCGCGGCGATCATAAAGGCTTTGACCCGGCTGAGAACCTGTTCACATGCCGGTGTCATGGAATCCTTCTTCTCCGGACCGCGGGAGCTGACACCGCACGGGTATAAGCCTTGGTTCGATATCGAGACGAGGAAAAATGCAATGGCCACAATTATATGCGGACATTGGGCTGCCTTGGGACTCCATCTCAAGCCGAATCTGCTCGCGCTTGATAGCGGCTGCGTATATGGACGACGACTCACCGCCGTTCGCCTGGAAGATCGTAGAATTTTTCAGGTGTCCTGCGAGAAACCACGCAAACGTGACTGAAGCGCCTCTCAGGGCTGACTGGCCTCGTTACAGCGCAAGGGCCTTTCCCAGCTATTGCTTTTTGCCGGGAAAGACCCCGCATCCACGCCACCATCCATTGGGCCATTCCTTCGGTCTAGCCGAACCACTCCCGCTCCATTTCGATCGGGACGACTGGTCGACCTCTGACGACTATCTCTATGCGGTTGATCTCTACAATTTCGCCTATTGGTGGGAGGCGCACGAAGTCTTTGAAGGTCTGTGGAAGATATTTGGACGTATGACCCAGGAGGGCCTCTTCTTTCAAGCCCTCATACAACTCGCCGCCGCCAATCTCAAACACATACTAGGCAAGGAGGCGGCCGTCCAAACCCTTGCCCACAACGGTCTCGACCGTTTGGGGAAAATTCCCCGATTCTACATGGGAATCGATATCGGATCTTTTGCCGAATGCCTCAGGATGTGGCTGAAGGTCCGGAGCCAGCCATACGTGCGCATTCGTTTAGACTTGAGCCGGCAATGAATAGATGGCTTATCTATGGCGGCGGCGAGAATTGGCTTGACCCGAATCGGAGGAAAAGCTGTTCAGTTGCTGCTCAATGATAGCTTTCGGAATCGGAAGGGAATATGCCCTGCTCGACCTCCTCCTTATATTGACGGAGAGCTTGCAACGCATCGGCCTTCAGGTGGGCATAGGGCTTCACGAACTTCGGGATGAACTCGTCGAATAGACCCAGCAAATCATAGAGCACCAATACTTGGCCATCACAATGCGGACCGGCACCGATGCCGATTGTCGGAATCAAGACAGTCTCGGTCACGGACTTCGCCAGCCCGGCTGGAATAGCCTCAAGTACGATCGCCACGGCACCGGCAGCTTCCAAGGCCTGGGCATCATCAAGCAATTGATGTGCGCGATCTTTCCCTTTTCCCTGTACTTTGTATCCCCCGTATTGATGCAGAGATTGTGGGGTCATCCCAAGGTGACCTATGACTGGAATGCCGATCTTCGCCAGCGCCTCCACGCGCTCGGCCACTGCAGCCCCGCCTTCCAACTTCACCGCCTGGGCCCCCGCCTGCAGAAAGCGGCCGGCATTCCGGACCGCATCGTCCTTGCAAACCTGGTACGACATGAACGGCATATCACCGATGACTAATGATCGGTGGGTCGCGTCCGCCACCAACTTGGTATGGTACAGCATCTCCTCCATCGTGACGGAGAGGGTATTGGGCTTGCCCTGCACCACCACGCCGAGGGAGTCTCCCACTAGGATGACATCGATTCCCGCCTGTTCAACGATGCGCGCGAACAGCGCGTCATAGGCCGTCACGACAAGAATTTTGCGTTTGTCGCGCTTGCACTTCTGCAATTCCGGAACTGTCATCAACCCAATTCCGCTCTCGTGAGAATATCCGGCAGCCGTTCCGTCGATTTGATCGCCATGATATGCACGCCATCGCAATGCGGTCGCACGGCCTTGATCGTCCGCACCGCGATTTCCACTCCCACGTCCAGCGCACGCTTCTCGCCCGCCTCGCACAATTCGTCGATCATTTCCTGCGGAACGCATACGCCCGGAATGTTGGCGTTCATGAATTCCGCCATCTTGACGCTGCGTAAGAGGAGAATCCCGGCCAAGACCTTTTTCTTGAACGGACGCACCGCCTGCATGAAAGCCGTAAACTGTTCCGGATGATAAATGGCCTGGGTCTGAAAGAAATCCACACCGGCTCGCACCTTGACCTCAAACTTCACCAACATGGGCCCCAGCGGGTCTGCCTCCGGCGTCACGGCTCCACCGATCATGAATCCGGTGGCTCCGTCCAGCTTATTGCCGGCATAGTCCTTGCCCTGATTTAACCCCTGCACCAACTGCATGACCTGAACCGAATCCAAGTCATATACCGGCTTGGCCTCCTTATGGTCCCCGACCGTTGGATAATCTCCGGTCAGACAGAGAATGTTTCGGATGCCGAGGATATGCGCGCCCATAAGATCCGATTGCATCGCGATCCGGTTACGATCTCGGCAGGTCAGTTGCATGACCGGATCATGCCCTAGCTCATACAGCACGCGACAGACCGGAAGCGACCCGGCTCGCACGATCGCCGCGGTATTATCGGTGACGTTGACACCATGCACACGGCCGACGAGCGTTTTTGCGCTCTCCACCACATGCGTCAAGTTGGTGCCTTTCGGCGGATTATATTCTACCGTCACGGCAAATTGTCCCTGCGCCAGCACGTCTTTAAGTCGCCGCGGCTCCCGGCTCATGTGCGTCTCCTACGCATAAATTGTAGTCTCCCCCCTCTCCCTGTATCCATATTCGGCTCACTTGAAAATGGGATGGTCCGGCATCCCGATTGCCGGTAATTGATCCTCGATCGGCCCTATTTCATTCCCGCCATTCTCTTCGCGGATTCGACGGTATTGTCGAGCAACATCGCAATCGTCATGGGACCCACTCCCCCGGGAACCGGGCTGATCCACCCCGCCTTTTGACTAACTGCTTCGAAGTCGACATCACCGACCACCTTGCCGTCCGGCAGACGATTCATACCCACGTCAATAACCACGGCGCCGTCCCGCACCATATCAGCCGTGACGAATTTCGCCTTTCCAATCGCAACCAATAAGAGTTCCGCCTCGCGGCAGACGGCCGGCAAGTCTTTCGTCTTCGAATGGCAAATCGTCACGGTGGCATGGCGGTGGAGCAACATCAGCGCGAGGGGTTTCCCCACGATATTGCTCCTTCCCAGCACGACTGCCCGTTTGCCCTCAATCGACACCCCGGTCGACTCGATCATCTTGATGACTCCCTTGGGCGTACAGGCTTCAAAGATGGGACTCCCCTCCACCAAACGACCAAAATTGTAAGGATGAAACCCATCGGCGTCCTTCTGAGCGGACACCGCGTCAAGAATAACCTTGCTGTCGATATGTTTGGGAAGAGGCAGTTGCACGAGAATGCCATGGATCTTGGGATCGGCATTCTTCCGGGCGATCAGCGCCAATAGGTCAGCCTGTGTCGTCACGGCGGGCAACTTCGAGTCATCGATGTAAATTCCTGCCGCGTCGCAGGCCTTCTGCTTGCTTTTGACATAGAGCTGCGAGGCGGGGTCGTCTCCCACCAAGATGGTGGCCAAGCCCGGCTTCATGCCCGTTTTGTCCAACACGGCTGCAGACTCTTTGGCAAGCCGTTCACGGACTTGTTGCGCCAATGTTTTCCCATCGATGATTCGTGCAGCCACAGTATCCTCCCTAGCCTCACATGAGCGAAAAGTGACGGCACCATAGCAGGCGAATTTTCAACAAGTCAACGACGGAAGACCTCATGAGGGAAGGCGAACATCCGACGAAGATCGACGCCTGACGTCACACGCTTGATCCTTGATCCCCTTCGCCTCTCATTCATCACCACCCACGTGATCGGATGGCTTCCTTGACAGTTCGGGAGACCCTTGGCTACGATGGTACATACAGGATGTTTCGTGCGGCACCTTCGCTGATGATTTCCCGTACCAGCTGCAACAGTGTTCCCAATTGGACAGCGTACCGCCTTAGCCTTGAAGTGGCTTTCGGGATAGCTGTTACGTGGTTTCTCAATGGGTCGCTCGTCTTGGCCCTTCAGGTCAGCGGATTGGAATCTCCCCACAGTTTTCTCGCCGACCCTGCCACGAATTCGTATTTCATTTCAAATATCAATGGTGAAGCAGAAGAACGCGATAACAACGGATTCATCACGAAGCTGAGCGACGACGGGCAAATCACTGCGTTCAAGTTCATTGAAGGTGGTCGTGGTGACGTCACCCTCCATGCGCCCAAAGGCATGGCGGTGGTGGATCACGTGCTCTACGTCACGGATCTGGATACACTTCGAGCATTCGACAAAGTGACGGGGAAACCACTCGCTACTCTGGTGCTTCCGCGCCAAGCCGCCGCCAATGCGAACCAGTCTCTTGTGGATGTGACTTCGGACGGTCAGGGCCGTCTCTATCTTGCGGACCAACGCGGCAATGCGATTTATCGCGTCGATCTGGCGCCCGCATTGACGCTGTCGATGTATGTGTCCGGCAATCATCTGGCCGGACCTTCTGGAGTGGCCGTGCATCCCAAGACCGGCCATGTCATCGTCGTGAGTTGGGATTCGGGCAAAATTTTTGATATCACTCCTGAAGGGCATCTCACCGAATTGGCCTCCAATGGTTTTTTCACCGCGCGCTTCGAACACCTGAGCGGCGTAGATTTCGACCGGTGGGGCAGCATGTACGTCGCTGATGCGACAAAGGGCAAGATCTGGCGAATGACGCCGAACAGCAAATTTCAAGTGATCGCAGAATACCTTCCGTCACCCACGGATATCGGCATCGACCGGGTGAACCATCTGATACTCGTGCCTTACCAGGACTCGAACGCCGCGGAAGTCAACGGCCTCGAATCTCCCGGCCCTCCATCGAGCGGCAAAGCGAAACGCACGTTGGCCGACTATGGGTTCATCGAACGACCGAAACCTGAGAAGGAAGAGTCATTCAGCAAATGACACGATGTGTGTATTGCCAACAGCGCAAAGGAAAACGATCTTGCCCTGCGCTCACCGGTCTGATCTGCAGCCAATGTTGCGGAGAACATCGCCTGACCCGGATTTCCTGCCCTATCGACTGCGCCTATCTCGATTCCGGCAGCGATTACCAGCAGAAGCGGCTCGGCGAGGAATTTGCGCCGCTTCGACGCGAGCTTTATCGCCAGCTCGGCGTGGCGGGTGGCGAAAAGGCCGCTGCTCTGTTCAATCTCATCGAAGTGGTCACGTTCGGCTACTTCCACGACCGGCGCGACGGCCAGGATGCCGAAATCATCGCGGCGATTCAGGCCCTTCGCCGAACGTTGAGTCCCCTGCATGTGCCCTCGGCCCCCATGCCGATGTTTGCCGAACGCCTCAAAAAAGAGTATGACACCTTTGCCAAGCAGCAACCGCAACAGATCGCTGACTCCGGATCGGCTCCGGAAATTCTGGATCGTGCCCTGGCGCTTATTACAGAGTTTTCCGGTCACGATTTCCAATCACGCCGCTTCTTGAACGGCATGATCGGCTACGTCAAGACGTTCCACCCCGAAATCGCGGCGCATCTCACCAAGCAACATGAAGCCGGCCGGATCGTGCTGCCGGGACAGCTGACACCGCCGCAAGAATCTCCGCATGTGCATGGTCCCGAGTGCCATCATCACCACTGACCACACCCTATTACCTCGATATCAGTGGCCGCTGCAGTAGCAGCGGCTCTCCGCATCTGATCGCACATCGTTTCTCGCTTCTTTCTCTTTAAGTCTCACCCCCTTTCTGCCGATACAGGCGAATCACAATCTATCGTCTGTCAACGTTCGAGTGAGCATAAACAGGCCGGACTTCTCTTTTGAACGGGTTGTGACCGATAAGCCCCATGTGAGGGGAGGAGCATGCGCCCATGCACATAACGACAACATGCCTCAGGACCGGGGGATCCTGGTCTCCCGAGTCATTCTCCTCTTTCGATTCTCCCAATACACTCCTGCTGGTATTCGGTGCGTCGAGTCTGATCGACCGACCCGATCGCATCAATCAGGTGCTCGACGCCTGTCCTTTAAGCCAAGTGATCGGGTGCTCGACTTCGGGCGAAATTCACGGGAGCGAGATTTCAGATGACAGCCTGGTGCTGGCCGCCGTGCGGTTCGACAAAAGTTTCATCCATACCGCGCAGGCCGCCGTTGACACACCGAAGGATTCCTACGCTGCAGGGAGGGCAATCGCAACAGAGCTCAAGAAACCGTCGCTTCGCGGGGTCCTAATCCTTTCCGACGGTCTATATGTGAACGGCAGTGAACTCGTCAAAGGCTTAAACGACACATTGGGAGGATCAGCCATCGTCACCGGGGGTCTGGCCGGTGATGGAATCAATTTCAAACGGACATGGGTACTCAGGGACCGTACCCCGCAAAGCGGCTACGTCACCGCCGCCGGACTATACGGCGAACATATCCGGATCGGGAACGGATCCAAAGGAGGATGGGACAAGTTCGGCCCAGAGCGTTTAGTCACCAGATCGAACGGAAACGTCCTTTACGAACTGGATGGACGTCCCTCGCTGCAGCTGTATAAGGAATACTTAGGAGATCGGGCTGCCGGCCTCCCAGCGACCGGACTTCTTTTTCCACTGGCTCTCCGAGCCTCCCGGTCGGATGAGAAAAGTCTCGTTCGCACGATTTTAGCCGTGGACGAAGCGGCTCAGTCCATGACTTTCGCCGGGGACATCCCGCAAGGATTCTTGTCGCAATTGATGCGCGCCAATTTCGATCGATTGATTCAGGGAGCGTCCGATGCCGCAGCGCTGGCGGTGAACGGTCATCCAACGTCCCGCCCCGGCAAACCCACCCTCTGTATCGCAATCAGTTGCGTCGGCCGACGTCTCGTCCTCGGCGAACGCACGGAGGAAGAAACCGAAGCGACGCTGGAGAATCTTCCGCACGGCAGTCGGCAGATCGGCTTCTACTCGTATGGCGAAATTTCACCGTATGCGAGCGGAGCATGTGACCTTCACAATCAAACGATGAC
Source organism: Nitrospira sp. (assembly GCA_020697375.1). The sequence continues at coordinate 90,728 of JAJFBJ010000002.1, forward strand.
GTTGACGACCATCACCGAAGACTGAGGCCGATGCATCCACTGCTGACACGGCAACTTAAGCGTCTGGGAATGGAGAATGCGACGGTTCCTCCGTCCATCGAGACCTGGCACAAGCTGCTCGAACGGGTAGAGCGTAGTTATATCGAGGCAGACCAGGGCCTGGAACTTCTGGAACGCTCCATTGCCTTGTCTTCGAAAGAAATGCAGGACTTGAATGAGCAACTGCGGCGCACCTCCGAGAGCCGGCTCACCGAGGAGCGAGACAAGCTCCACACGGTCATCCGTTCCATCGGAGATGGATTGTGCGTGATCGATCAGGACTGGAACATCCTGCTGCTCAATACCGAGGGCCAACGTCTATGGGCCCATACCGAGGAGCAGGTCGTCGGCCGTTCGCTGTATGAGATCGTCTCATTGTCGTCTCGGAAGAATCTCACGGACCCGATCTTCACCAGGATGCTGCTTGAAGAAACCGCGCATGGTGAGACGTTCCGAACCGACGACGGGCTACTGACGATGACTTCGGGGAAATCTTTTCCGGTTTCTTATGTATTAGCCCCGATCCTTCGAGGTGATCGTGTAGCAGGCGCCGTCCTCGTCTTTCGCGACATCACGGATCGTAAACAGAGGGAAGACATCCGTCGCTGCACCGAGAATCTGTTGCGGCGCCAGCAAACCGCTTTACTCGACCTGACAGGCAGCCCGGTCATCCAAAGCGGCCTGCTGGAAGAGGCGTTGAAGACCATCACGCGCTCTACAGCGACTACCCTGGTCATGAGCCGGACCAGTATCTGGTTCTTAAGCGAAGACCATCGCGTCATGAAGTGCAAAGATCTCTACGAATCTTCCACGGGCAGGCACTCGTCCGGAGCAGTATTGCAGACAGCCGCTATTCCCAACTATTTCCGTGAACTTCGATCTCACCGCATCATTGATGCCGGCGATGCCGTGACCGACCCCCGCACATCCGAACTCGCCGCCGGCTATCTCGTCCCCAAAGGCATCGGCGCGATGTTGGACATCCCGATCCGCTTCAAAGGAGAACTCGTCGGCGTGCTCTGTAACGAGCATATCGGCCCGCCCAGAGCTTGGCTCTTGGAGGAACAGCAGTTCGGACATGCCGTCGCTTCCCTGATCTCGCTCGCCCTGGAAGCAGCCGAACGCCTTCAGGCGGAACGGGCCTTGCGCAAGAGTGAAGGCCGGACCAGACAAATCATCGACACCGCACTCGGCGCCGTCATTGGAATGGACGACAAAGGCCATATCATCGACTGGAATGCTAAGGCCGAACAAATATTCGGATGGACACACCGGGAAGCGATGGGCCGGGCGATGGCCGACACCATTATTCCGCCCGCGCACCGTGAAAGCCATCAGCGAGGACTGGAGCGATTTTTGAAAACCGGTCAAGGCCCGGTACTGAACCACCGGATCGAAATATCCGCGCTGCATCGCAATGGCACGGAGTTTCCCATCGAGCTGGCCATCACGCCGCTTCGTCTTGAGGATGGGTATACCTTCACGGGGTTCATCGTGGATATTACCGAACGGAAACGGGCCGAAGAAGCGCTGCGAACGAGCGAGGAGCGCTTGGCGATGACCGTGCAAGGCTCGCACATCGGTATCTGGGACTGGAACATTATGACGAATGCCGTCTATCTTTCCCCTCAATGGAAGCATCACCTGGGATATGACGATGCGACGCTGCTGAACGACTTCGAGGAGTGGCGTTCGCGAATACACGAAGATGACCGAGAGCGAATCCTCGACACTATCCAAGCCTGTCGCAACGGAACGATGCATCAGTTTGAATTCGAACATCGGCTTCGGCATCGGGACGGCTCCTACCGGTGGATCCTGTCCAGAGGCAGCACCATTCATAACGCCGAGGGCGTGCCGTCACGCATGGTCGGCATTCACATCGATACCACCGATCGGAAACACACCGAAGAGGAATTGCGCGCGGCTAAAGAAACCGCCGAGGCCGCGAGCAAGGCCAAGAGCGAATTCCTGGCGAATATGAGCCATGAAATCCGAACTCCCATGAACGGTGTCCTTGGAACGACGGAACTGCTCCTGAACAGCGCACTTTCGGACAACCAACGCCACCTGGCATCTACCGTCCACCGTTCAGGGCGAACCCTCCTGGCTATCATCAACGACATTCTCGATTTTTCGAAGATCGAAGCGGGAAAACTCGAATTGGAACGAGTCGATTTCGACCTGTCGCAAATCCTGCTGGAATCGATTGAGCTGTTTTCTGAAGAGGCCAGACGGAAAAATCTTCATCTGACCCATCATACGGGCGAAGCAGTCCCTCTCTACCTCATCGGCGACCCGGTCAGATTCCGTCAAATCATCATGAACCTCCTGAGCAACGCGATCAAATTTACCGAAACAGGCGGAGTCGCGCTGACGGCCGAACTCGCGAAACAGACGACGACTCACGTGCTCCTGCGGCTCTCCGTGACCGACAGCGGCATCGGCATCGCGGCGTCGGCCAAAACACGCATTTTCGACGCCTTCTCCCAAGCCGACGGTTCGACCACCCGGCGCTACGGCGGCACCGGCCTCGGCCTCTCGATCGTCAAGCAATTGGTGGGGCTCATGGGCGGAACCATCACCGTGGAGAGCACATCCGGAGTCGGTTCGACATTCACTTTCACCGTCCGATTCGGGTGCCAGACAGCGGGAGCGTCATCCCATAAGAAATTATTGCCCTACCTCAAACAGATGGATCAGACACTCCATTCCCAACACAGCAAGGAAAGCCATTACCCCCCGTTCATTCCCGCTTCGCTGGAAACATCAGCCTCGAAACCAGCCGGACGAGTTCTGCTGGCCGAAGACAATCCCGTCAATCGGGAAGTCGCCGTCGGCATGTTATGGCTGCTCGGATACGAGGTCGATGTGGCGGAGAACGGCCGCGACGCCGTCATGGCGGCCGATCGAGGCAATGTACAAGTCGTGCTGATGGATTGTCAGATGCCGGACATGGACGGGCTGACGGCAACGGGGGAGATCCGACATCGAGAAACCGCCTCCGGACGGCGCCGGCTTCCCATCATCGCTTTAACGGCGCATGCCATGCAGGGAGACCGCGAACAATGCCTCGCCGCCGGTATGGATGATTACCTGACCAAGCCCTTTACCCAGATGCAGCTGAGGGACATCGTGGTCAAATGGATGTTGCGGGATGAGAGTCACGTCACTTCCATGCCGGCTTCTGCTCTCGCGGCTTCTCGTTCAGCATTCACGCCTCATTCATGCCGTGCAACCGTTCGGCCGACTGTTGAAACCATCGTTGACCCTCCGGGCATAGACTTCAAAGCTTTGGATAGCATACGCGCCCTACAGCGTCCCAACCGGCCGGATATCTTAGCGTCCGTCCTCCGCAAGTATCTCGATCATTCGAGGAACAGCGTGGAAGCCTTACGAGACGCCGTTCGTGCGAATGATTCAGCTGCGCTGCAAGCGATCGCGCATCGGCTCCGGTCAAGCAGCGCTCAATTGGGAGCCCTCGCCGTGGCCGTCCACTGCAAGGAACTGGAGACCATGGGTATCCGGAAAAATTTGGTCGACGCCGACCGAATTCTTGATCAGTTGCAATCTGACTATATCGCCGCCTGTTCCGTTTTTAGGAAGGAACTTGTCAAGGGAGAACACTCATGAGGTCTCTGCCGCCGGGACGGACCCCTCTTGCGCTTGTTGCGGATGACGACTGCATCGTTCGCATGTTTGCGCGCGAGGCGCTGGAGCATGCAGGCTGGCATGTTGAAGAAGCGCAGGACGGCCTCGAGGCGCGCTTGGCTTTTCAACGCCATACCCCCGATGTCGTTCTTCTTGACGTCATGATGCCGAATATGGACGGTTTCACTACCTGTGCGGCGCTGCGCACATTACCTGAAGGGGAACACGTCCCCATTCTGATTATGACCGGCCTGGACGACTTCGACTCGATTACAAAAGCCTACGATGCCGGCGCAACGGACTTTATCGTGAAGCCATTGAATGCGATCCTTCTGACCCATCGTGTCCGCTATATGGTTCGTGCCAACCAGGTCTTACAGGAACTTCGTGCCAGTCAAGCCACATTGACAGAAGCCCGAGATGCGGCCATTGAAGGGACCAGGCTCAAGTCCGAATTTCTTGCCACCATGAGCCACGAAATTCGGACCCCGATGAACGGTGTGCTCGGGATGACCGATTGGCTGCTGGACACTCCCCTCACGCCCGAACAACAAGACTGCGCGGAAACCATCCGCTCTTCAGGCGATGCCCTCTTGGCCGTCATCAATGACATCTTGGACTTTTCTAAAATCGAATCAGGAAAACTGTCCTTGGAACTGCTTGAATTTGAGTTGCCCCTGTTCATCAATCGGCTCATGGCGCTGTTTAGGGAACGGGCACAACGAAGAGGATTACTGCTAACGTCGATGATTGCAGACGGCGTACCTGCCATCTTGTGCGGAGATCCGACAAGGCTCCAGCAAATCCTCAGCAACCTCCTGGCCAATGCCATTAAGTTCAGCGATCATGGAACAGTCTCGATCCAGGTGGACATCGATCAACGGCATCTGGACCGGCGTCTGGAATTTACGGCCGGCAGCTACGCGCCGGTGGATGGAATGGTCCACCTCCGGTTCTCCGTATCGGACAACGGCATCGGAATACCTGCCGGCGCTCTCTCAAAATTATTTCAGGCGTTTGTGCAGGCCGATGGATCCGCGACGAGAAAATATGGAGGAAGCGGACTTGGGCTGGCCATCTGCAAGCAACTGGTTGAACTAATGGGCGGACATATCGGCGTGGAGAGCGAACCAGGACGCGGCTCGATTTTTCGATTCACTGTGCCACTTCAGCGACAACTTCCTAACCTTCAAACCCATCTTCACAGCGTCTAGCCCCTCGACGTTTTGTTCCTGCGGCTCAGTCTTCGACTTCTCGTTTCATAGGGAACGTATCATTTAAGATACTGTTCCAGTGGATACTTCGATACATTTCCTGTTGCAAACTTTATGATCACATTGAAAACATTGATAAAATACGATGGCTCAAACTTTGCTTTACTTCCTGGTGGCACATAGTATACAAAACACGTCGAAGGGACCTCCCCGTGAATGTCCTAATCCAACCCCGCCGTATGACTCTATCCCTCTCTCCCTGTATGCAAATCCATACGGCACTCAAGGAACGCACCCGTGCATAGCCTGACGTTCGACATCGAAGAACATTTTCAGGTGTCACGATTCGATTCTCCGATACGTCGACGACATTGGGGCTCCTTCGAAAGCCGCGTGGCTCGAAATACGTGCAAGGTGCTCGAACTTCTTGCACGGCATCAAACTAAAGCGACTTTTTTCGTGCTGGCCTGGGTGGCTGAACGTCACCCCGGGCTCATCAAGCAAATAGCCGAGTGTGGACATGAGATCGCATCACATGGATATGGCCACGAACTAGTGACGGCGCAAACGCCAGAATTGTTTCGCGCGGATATTAAAAAAGCCAAACAGATTCTTGAAGACCTCACTGGGTCGCCTATCCAGGGCTATCGCGCACCGGGATTCACCATTACCAGGGAAACGTTGTGGGCGCTTCCGATTCTGGCAGAGGAAGGGCACACGTACGATTCCAGTATCGTCCCCATTCGGCATGACCATTGCGGTCTTCCCGGAGCCGATCCCTGGCGTCACATGCGACAAACTGCATCGGGTCCTATTTGGGAAGTCCCACCCTCCACTGTCAACCTCGGAGCCGTCAGACTCCCGATTGCCGGAGGCAGTTTCTTTCGCCTCCTGCCCTTTTCAGTACTGTGCCAACTCTTCAAGCAAATTGAACGACAAGGCCGCCCATTGGTCATGTATTTTCATCCTTGGGAGCTTGATCCTCAGCAGCCGAGAATGGAAGGACCTTTTGTCTCCCAACTGTTCCACTATTTGAATCTGGGGAAAATGGAATCTCGGCTCTCCACATTGCTGAACATGTTCCGATTCGCGCCGATTGCGACCCAGACTGACCTTTCATCCATCTCCCCTCTCGACCGAACCACTCTCCCGGCTATACCATCGGCCGAAATTGCACGAGACGCGGCATGAGACCTTTCGAGGTCGCATAGCAGGCAGCCGGTGACGCTTCACCGCATCGCTCCACTCCAATGTCACGTAAGGATTGCAGTGCCCAGGTAATTTCAGTACGGTAGGGTTCGCTTCCGGATATGGGAATATTTACGCGATGGAGCCCCAACATGCGCGGCCTAATCTGATGCCTATCATAGCGACATTAGCCGTTGCTCTTCTGCTCCCTGCCGCGGCCGTTGCTCAAACTCTTGAGGAGACGGTTCAGTTCATCAGCGATATGGTGAATACCCACGGCTTTGTCCGCAGCCTCAGCTGCAGAAATCCAAAAGCCGGGAAACCGACAAGAATCACCGAGGTCTACAGCGTCATCCCGACCGGAACCAAACTGGGACCGGTAGAGCTGAATCATGGCCATGATGAAGTGAATACCGGATTTACCCACTTCAATCTGCACGACATCGACAGCATCGAATATAACGGGCAGGAGAACCGTGAAAATAATCTGGTCCTGTATGGGGTCCGCATAACGTGCAAGAGTAGCGGCCCCTGCATCATCAAGACCAGTTTTTGCACGGGTGCAGTTCCGAAACTCGAAGCACAATTTTCACAGGATACCTTGCTGTTTCGATCCGCCTCACATGCGGAGCGGGTCACCAAAGCCTTTTCTCACCTGCTGGCGATGGTTCGCTCACAGCAAAACAACCAGCCCTTTTGACATAAACACAACTCACACTTGCCTGATTTTCCGAGTAAATCCGTCCAGAAAGTTCATTTTTCCGAGGACGGAACCAAACGGTATTCCTGTACCGGCGCACTGGGCAAATGCGTAAAGGTAGAATCAGCCCCGTGCTGGGGCGATTTATGAAGCGAGCGATTCGCTTCCGACTAAGAATGGTTGAACAAGGTTTACTCCACGATTGTCACGGTCATTTCCACGCGATCAAGCGGATTGTCGCAAGGCCCTTTGCCTGCGGGACTCGGCGCGCCGGTTTGGCACATAACTCTCGGCAATCCGACGATCTTATCGGCGACTCCGATACCTTTGACCACTTCGCCGAATATCGTATATTTGCGATCCAGAAAACGAGATTCTTCGACGACAATGAAAAACTGGGAGCCGGCGCTATCGGGATCCTGCGCGCGCGCCATCGAGACCATGCCCCGCTTGTGCGGCAGGTCGCTGAATTCACCCTTCACAGTATGCCCCGGACCTCCCTGGCCATAGGAGTCCTTCTTCAACGAGTCTTTGGTGTTCGGGTCGCCGCCTTGAATCATGAATCCGGGAATCACACGATGAAAAATTGTGCCATTGTAGAGACCGGATTGGGCCAATTGGATGAAATTCTCAACGTGCTTGGGCGCCACGTCTGGCAAAAACTTGATTTCCATATCACCGAACTTGGTTTTGATGACGGCCCGTACGTTTTTAGGATTTACGGCTTCCTTCCCAACGGGGTCAATGCCGGCGGCCATACCGGCCACCGTCATCACGACCCCTGCGAGAAGACTCATCCCGACGATCCGCAACGACTGGTTCCATCCTGTTTGTTCCATTATGCCTCCTTGCTGATTCTCGGCTCCTCGACTCACGCCATCAATTGAGCCAGCGCTTCCTTGGCCGCCATCTGCTCAGCCTCTTTCTTACTGTGACCTCGACCGATACCCCGCATGGCGCCTTGAATCGTCAACTCGACCTCAAATATTTTCTCATGGTCCGGGCCTGTTTCCCTTACGGTCGCATACTGCGGCAGTATTTCAAACCGCTTCTGACAGATCTCCTGCAGTTGCGTCTTGTAGTCATCCATCCCCGGCCGCGCCTGTTGCGCACGGGTTGCCTGGAGTTCTTCTTCCAGCACACGGACGGTGAATGACCGGCTGGCCTCGAGTCCCCCATCCACGTAGACCGCCGCGATCAATGCTTCCAGCGCGTCGGCCAAAAGTGAATGTTTTTCACGCCCCTTCGAGAGTTCTTCGCCCTTGCCCAGTCGCAGCAGGCGACCCAGCTTCATGCGCCTGGCGGCCTTGGCGAGCGAAGCTTCACTGACGAGGTGCGCTTTCAGCTTCGAAAGCGCGCCTTCGCTGCTGTCTGGAAATTCTTCCGCGAGGTACTCGCTCATGACAAGAGACAATACCGCATCACCAAGAAATTCCAGCCGCTCGTTTTGCTTGCGATCTTTGCCGCGCCGCTCGTTGGAATAAGACTTGTGCGTGAGGGCTTCTTCCAACAAACGAGGTTGATGGAAGCGGTAGCCCAGGAGCCGCTGGACCGTCTCAATTGACGTTGCCGGCGTCATAGGCGCTGACTCATGCTTAGAGGGATATTATTGGTCACACCTGCGAAAGAGCAGACAGGCATTGACCCCGCCGAAACCGAATGAATTGGAAAGGACGACCTGAGGCTGGGCCGAACGAGCCTTATGGGGCACATAGTCGAGATCACAGGCTGGATCTGGGTGATTCAGATTGATAGTCGGCGGCAATAGTCCATGATGCAGCGCGAGAATGCTGAACACCGCCTCTATCCCGCCGGCCGCACCCAACAGATGGCCCGTCATGGATTTCGTCGAGCTCACGGGAATCCGGAAAGCCTGTTCGCCAAACACCTGCTTGATGGCCTTGGTTTCAATAGCGTCTGCCATGGTGGAAGTGCCGTGGGCGTTGATATAGCCCACCTCCGACTTGGCGACATCCGCGTCCTTCAACACCATTTCCATACAACGGACGGCTCCCTCCCCTTCGTCGGGGGGAGCAGTGATATGGTACGCGTCGCTGTTCATCGCATACCCGATGATTTCGGCATAAATCCTCGCGCCCCGCTTCCTGGCGTGTTCAAGCTCCTCGATCACCACCACGCCGGCTCCCTCGCCCAGCACGAATCCATCTCGTTCCTGATCGAAAGGCCGGCTGGCCTTCGTCGGCTCGTTGTTTCTAAAGGAAAGGGCTTTGGCTGAGGCAAACCCTGCCACCCCCAACGGCGTGACGGCTGCTTCCGCGCCGCCGGCGATCATCACATCCGCATCGCCTCGCTGTATGAGCCGATAGGCATCGCCGATGCAATGATTGCCCGTCGCACAGGCCGTGACCGCGCAGGAATTGGGCCCCTTCGCGCCAAGTCGAATGGCGACCTGTCCGGAAGCCAAGTTGATGATCGTCATGGGAATGAAAAACGGTGAAACCCGGCCTGGTCCCTTCTCTTTGAGCACATCATGGTAATGCTCGATGGACCCTAATCCTCCGATACCGGAGCCGATATAGACCCCCACTCGCGTGGCTTCCTCCGGCGCCACTTTGAGCCTCGCATCGTCCACCGCGAGCTGACTAGCGCCCACCGCATAGTGGATGAAGGTGTCCATTTTTTTAATTTCTTTTTTCTCGATGAACTGAGCCGGATCGAAATCCTTGACCTCTCCCGCAATCTGCGCATCAAAGCCCGTTGGATCGAAGCGTGTGATTCGCCCGATGCCCGATTCCCCGGCGCAGAGAGCCTTCCAGGTTTTCTCCACACCGGTTCCCAAAGGAGTGACCAGCCCGAGCCCGGTCACAACGATTCGCCTATTCGGTCGATCTTGCATGCCTGCCGTTCCGGCTAAGCCTTCTCTTTAATATACTCAAGCGCTTTACCGACGGTGAGTATCTTCTCGGCGTCCTCATCAGGGATCTCGATTTCAAACTCTTCTTCCAACGCCATGACCAGTTCCACTGTATCGAGCGAATCAGCGCCCAAATCTTCGACGAAGTGCGCTTCAGGCGTCACTTCCTCTTCTTCCACACCCAACTGCTCCGCTATAATTTTCTTCACCCGTTCATCTACCGTTGCCATTGACTTGCCCACCTCCTTCCCCATCCTAACCTCCTTACTCCCCATCGGGCTACCCCGAATCGATCATCATCGATCCGGTCGACCGAGCTGACTCACCTATACCATGAGCATACCGCCATTCACGTGCAATACCTGCCCCGTGATGTACGACGCTGCGTCCGACACCAAGAACCGAACCGAGGCTGCAATGTCCGACGGAAGGCCAAGCCGCCCCAGCGGGATCTGCTTCTGCAACGCTTCCTTGACCTCCGGAGATAACCCTTGCGTCATCGCCGTGTCGATAAAACCAGGCGCCACTGCGTTCACCGTGACCGATCGACTCGCATACTCGCGCGCCACCGTCTTGGTGAACCCGATTACCGCCGCCTTCGACGCGGCATAGTTGGCCTGTCCCACATTGCCCATCGCCCCTACAATCGAGGCGATGTTGACGATCCGCCCATAACGTTGCTTGGTCATCGGCAGCAGGACCGCTTTCGTGCAATGAAAGGTCCCGTTCAAGTTAACCTGCAACACCAAATTCCAGTCTTCTTCCTTCATTCTGAGTAACAGTCCATCACGGGTAATGCCTGCATTATTCACCAGAATGTCGATCTTCCCCCATTCTTGCACCACCTGGTCGGCCATGGCCTTGGTGTCGTTCCAATCGGCCACATTCACCTTCACGCCGAGTGCACGACGCCCCAGTTTTTGAACCGCCGCCACCGTGTCATGCGAGCGCTCCAGATCGAGATCGGCGACCGCAATATCGGCCCCATCTTCAGCCAAGGCTTCCGCAATGGCCCGCCCTATGCCCTGTGCCCCACCTGTGACAATTGCCACTTTCCCCTGTAATGACATCAGTCTGCTCTCCGCAATTTCGCCGACACTTATGCCTGACTCCTCGGGCCTAATGCGGACAAGGTGGAATCCAACGATTTCGGATCATGGACATTGAAGGTGACGGCCGCCGGAAGGATCCGTTTCACCAATCCCGTCAACACCGTCCCAGGTCCAACCTCAACGAACGTCGTCACACCCAGCCGAGCCATCGTCTGAATCGATTCATCCCACCGCACCGACGAAGGCAATTGCCGTACGAGAGAGGTTCGAATGTCCTCGGATCGCTGCAAGACCGCGGCCTCTGCATTGTTGACCAGCGGCACGGCCAAATTCCGCCACGTGACCCCATCAAACTCAGCCGCCAGTCTATCCGCTGCCTGCTGCATCAGCGGCGTGTGGACTGGCACACTCACCGGCAAGGGAATCGCCTTCTTGCAGCCCTTGGTCTTCGCAATCTCAATCGCCCGTTCAACCGCAACCTTTTCTCCGGCGATGACCACTTGGCCTGGAGAATTGAAATTAGCGGCGGCCACGATGCCGACTGAAGCCGCCTCCTGACAAGCCGCCTTGACGGCATCAGAGGAAAGCCCCAGCAACGCGGCCACCAGCCCGGTTCCCGGCGGCACGGCTTCGGCCATATAGCGGCCTCGCTTCTGCACCAGTGCCAGGGCGTCGCGAAACGATATTCCACCGGCCGCATAGACCGCCGTGTATTCACCGAGACTATGTCCCGCGACAGCCATTGCGGTCAACCCGGAGGGTTTCAACGATGTAAGCGCAGCCGCGCTACTGACCAGCAAGGCCGGCTGGGTATACTCCGTCAGATTCAACCGCTCCGCCGGGCCTTCGAAACAGAGATGCGCCACATCGTACCCAAGGACGGTGGAGGCCTCGTCGTAGACGGCCTTCACCGCCGGGAATGCCTCATACAGCCCGCGCCCCATCCCGACGGATTGCGAACCCTGTCCGGGGAAAAGAAATCCAATTCCTGAAGCCGCCATAACCGGGTAAGGTATCGTAGAAACCACGCTCAAAGTCAACGGGAAAAAGCTGGATGAATCGGACGCTGCGGGACCTTCACAGTCACCCGGCACCCGGGCGCCACAGTTACCAGCGAATCAATGTCGAAGCCCACGTCAAACCCGCCCCGAACGCCCCGAGCATCACCAGCTGTCCATCCTGCACACGACCTTCACGCACCGCTTCATCCAATGCGATAGGAATTGACGCCGCGGATGTGTTGCCGTATCGATCCAAATTCAGTACGACTTTTTCGAGAGGAAGGCCGAGGCGGTCGGCCACGGCCCTGATGATGCGCAGATTGGCTTGGTGGGGAATGTAGAGATCCAAGTCTTCGACAGACAATTGATGTGCCGCGAGCGTCTCTCGCGCCACGTCCTCGAGAGTCCGCACTGCCACCTTGAACGTCTCATTGCCCTTCATCTTGATATACTGCGAGCACTCTGCCACCATCTGTTCGGAAGGTGGAATTCTCGTTCCGCCTCCTGGCACCGCGATCAAATCACAGAGACTGCCGTCCGAGTGCAGATGCGTGGACAAGATGCCACGTTCGCCTTCGGAAGCGCTTACGACCGCTGCGCCGGCGCCGTCTCCAAACAGAAGACAGGTATTGCGGTCGGTCCAATCCGTAATCGCAGACATGACCTCGGAGCCCACGACCAGGACATGCCGCATGCCGGTTCGGACATAGGCATCGGCTACGCCAAGCGCATAGACGAACCCGCAGCAGGCGGCGGAGATATCGCAAGCCGCCGCGCCGCTCGCTCCCAGGCGATGCTGGAGCAGACAGGCCGTCGAAGGCAGCGGCATATCTCCCGTACAGGTTGCAAGGAGGATCATATCGAGTTCACCTGCTGAAATACCCGCCGCCTTCAAAGCGCGCTCTGACGCAATCAATCCCAAATCGGAGCAGGCTTGGCCCTTGGCCGCAATGCGACGCTCACGAATTCCGGTCCGCTCGCGAATCCATTCGTCGGAAGTCGCCACCAATTGCTCCAGCTCGGCATTCGTCATCACCCGTTCCGGCGCATAGGATCCCGTGCCTGTAATCCGCGCCCGTATCACGCCTGCTTCCCTTCCGGCTGATCGTCTTGATGCCGTGCAAGGCTCTCTTCGATATCGCGCTGAATCAGCTCGTCCAATCGGCTCTCGGCAAGGCCCTTCGCCCGGCGAATGGCATTCTTGATGGCTTTGGCCGATGAACGACCATGGCAGATCATGGTCGTCCCATTGACGCCAAGAAGAGGAGCGCCGCCGAACTCGGCATAATCGATCCTTCGTTTCAGATTCCGCAACGGCCTCGCGATCAGCGGATAGGCCAATCGCCCGAGCCAGGAACTCGAAATTTCCTTTATGAGCAACTTCTTGATGACCTCTGCAACGCCCTCGGAAATTTTCAAGGCCACATTGCCGATGAATCCGTCGCAGACCACCACATCCGCATTACCGCTATAGACTTCTCGTCCCTCAATGTTGCCGATAAAGTTCAGCGGGCTGGCTTTCAACAACTTGAAGGCTTCCTTGGTCACCTCGTTTCCCTTGGTATCTTCTTCGCCGATGCTCAAGAGTCCCACGCGCGGGTACGGTTTGGCGTAGAGATGCTTGGCAAATTCATTCCCCATCAAGGCAAATTGTTCAAGGTGTTGAGCGGAACAATCGACATTGGCGCCGACGTCAAGAAGTACGGCACTGCCCGTCAGTGTGGGTAACATCGTGGCGATCGCCGGACGCTCCACTCCCTTGGAGAGCCCCAGCACAAAAAATGCCGCCACCATGCTGGCGCCGGTATTCCCAGGACTCACCACCGCATCGGCTTCACCGGATTTCACCAGCTCCGTCGCGACCCAAATCGACGAATTCCGCTTCTTCCTGGCCACCGCGGCCGGTGACTCATGCATCTCCACGACCTGCGGCGCGTGGCGGATGGTGATGCGTGTATCGGTACAGTGAAGCTTTCGACAAGCGGCAGCCAGCTCATCTTCTTTGCCGACCAGGATGACGCCGACACCAAGCTCCTCTGCTGCTTGCATGGCGCCCTCGATGACGGGGGCCGGCCCGTGGTCTCCGCCCATCGCATCGACGGCAATTTTCATGAGCGGTTGGCGGTCCAGAGATAGAGGTATGAAGAATCATGCAGAAACGCCCTGCCGCCTGGAACCTGAGTGGCCTCACGGAAGACATGGCGTTGGATCGTGATCACGGTGCGCAATTGTACCCGAATCACGCCTGTAAAAGAAAATGCGGTTAGGATTCCTCGACGACGATGACGGCCTTTCCCTTGTAGGTCCCGCAATTCATGCAGGTATAGTGCGGCAGTTTCAGCTCGTGGCATTGCGGACAGACCGAAAATCCAGGAGGTACCAGCCTCGTCTTGGCCGTTCGCCGCTTGTCTCGCCGGGCCCGTGAATGTTTATGTTTTGGATTTGCCATGACGACTCCTTCACCAATGGGCACGAGACCCGGTTAACAAACTACGCATTTCCGCCTTTCAACTGACCTCCTCGCAGCACACGAAACGGACTCGGCCCCCGTTCCGGGGGGCAGGCACAGCGGCGTTCATTGAAATTTTGTCCGCATTGCGCGCATAGACCAAGACAATCTTCGCGACACAAGGGCTGCATCGGAGCAGCCAAAATTACCTGTTCGCGCAACATCGGAACGAGGTCCAGGTGATCGTCATCGTACAGGTAGACCTCGTCTTCCTCTTCCATTTCTTCGGCGGGCTCGACGGGCTGAGCGGCGCGCTTCAGTCTTTTCCCGCTCCGTTCCGCTTCGGTCGACTTCGTCGCGCCGGTCCGTCGAATGAATTCCGCATACAAGGATACAAAGAGAGGATCGGAATACTCCGCGAGGCAGCGGACACATTGCCGGATAGCCGTCCCCTCCAACGTTCCCGTGACGGTGATCGGATCTCCTTGGCGGACGAGTTCCAACTGAATCGTGAACGGTCCCTGAAACTTCTCATCCGGCTCTTCCAAGCCGAGCTGCGGCGCGGTGGCCTCGCACGACAGAGAGAGTCCCGCCGGCCCGATATCAATGATCGCTGGGTTGAGGGTATCCATGAGTACCGACAGGGCGGGGAGAGGCGCTCCCGAACACAAGGGGAGACAGATCGCTCGGCCGCCTGATCCTAGACTCAACACATCCTATCGCGGTCCTATCGCTCTTCCGCAAAACTGACCAGCGCGATCTGACGGGCACGCTTCACCGCTACGGTCAACACCCGCTGGTGTTGCAGACAATTCCCGGAGATGCGACGCGGCACGATGCGTCCGCGTTCGGTTAAGAAATTCCGCAGCAGGCCGACATCTTTAAAGTCGATCGGCGCTTTATCGATACAAAATCGGCAAGGCTTTCGGCGTTGAAAAAACCGGCCGCCCCCGCCACTACCACGTTCTGGTCGTTCCATAGTCGCCTCCGTCCCTAGAACTGTTCGTCTTCGTATGAGGGTTCTTCCTGTGAGCTCGGGCTATCTCCGCCGGTCTCGCCCCGTTTCGGCAGGAAGGTCACGCCTTGCGCCACAACCTCATGTTTGCTGCGCTTCTGGCCGTCTTCCGTCTCCCAACGACGCTGCTGGAGCCGGCCGTCGACAATCACCCCGTTGCCTTTGCTTAAATACTGACCGCAATGTTCCGCCTGCTTGCCGAACACGACGATGTCGATGAAGCAGACTTCTTCCTTGAGTTCATCCGCCTGTTTGAACCGTCGGCTTGTCGCCAATCCGAAGCTGGCGACCGGCGTCCCGCTCGGCGTATAGCGCAGCTCAGGATTACGGGTCAGATTCCCGACTAAAATGACTTTATTGAACCCCGCCAACGGTTGCTCCTTGTGGTGTGACCACGGCCGCAGTTTTCGGCGCAGCCGGCTCCTGCTCCAACCGCACGGTAAGAAACTTGATGACTGAATCTTCCAACCGATAGGAACGTTCTAGCTCACCGATGACCGTGCCGGGGCCACGAAAATAAAAATAGACGTATGTGCCCTTCCGCTCGCGCTTGATCTCGTACGCGAGCTTCTTCCGGCCCCAGTTCTCGGCCTTCACGAGGGATGCGCCGTTCTTGGTGACGACGCCTTTCATTTTTTCAATGAGAGCGGCTGTGTCTTCGTCGCTTAACGACGGACGAATAATGAACAGAGACTCGTAGAGCTCCATGCAGCTTCCTCCTGGGCAAAGGCCCCCATTCGATGATGGGAGCGAGGTGTAGGCACACCGGACATTCCGGCATGAGCTGGGCAAAGTATCACAGCCTCAAAGAATGTGTCAAACGTGCCGGGCTGGCCGATGAGTTTTTTGAGTGCTGCGAAGCATGCGCGCAGTGTCGCGGGGCTGCGATGTCGCGCCGATACGCGTGACCGATGTAACAGTCTCTACGGCTCGTTGCGCGCGGACGGGTTGTACAGAAGATACAACAAAATCCCGCCCGCGACGGCAATACAGAGTCCCGCCAGAGCGCGGGTACCGAAACTCAGCGGACCCACGAAGATCTCTACGAATCGAGGCAACAACACCGTAGCGGCCAGCACGAATGCCAGCGCGATCAGATGAATCCACTGATAGATGGGTTCGCCTGGTTTTCGCATAGATCAGAGGAACATCACTGGGGACCGATTGCACCAAGACTGGTTCGATATGCCATGCGCAGCACCATACTCGATGGACAGAGCCGGCGGCTCAGTCCTGACAAAAGCGCTTCGTCTCCTCGAGGTGCTTATTCAGATACGGCATGAACGGCGTGCCGCCCGTTCCCACGGAGGTGGGATTGCTGTTGTGAGATTGGTGCTGCCGGAAGATATACCGCTCGGCATAGCCGATGTGAATCTCACGGAATTGCGCGAGCAGGTCCACGCAGACACAGAAGGCTTTCCACAACTCGGGGTTCTTTGTCTTGCAATCATGGACGTAGCCGTACAGCAGAGGCCGCCGCTGTCCATCCACCCGGTCCTCCAGCGCTCGCAGAAATGCCCGGTGGCGCGGAGGCATGTAGTCACGCATCTCCACCAGATACTGGCTCAACGGATCATCGGCATGGCGGACTCCGAGGCCGGCATCGAGAGCCGGAACAATGGAGCTTTGTGAGCCGGTTTCCCCGCGGAACTGTTGCGGACGTCCTTCATAAGCTTGGACTCCTTCATAGACCAGCCCCTCCGGCAACGACGGGCTATTCTTCCAACCATGGATGTAAGGCCGCACCCGGCTATAATAGATATAGGGGTCGCACCGTTCCGGCATGCGAAGGAGTGTGTCACACATCGCTTCCTGCGCCATCGCCAGAGCGCGCAATCCCTGCAGCACTTCCTCT
>JAJFBJ010000032.1 GCA_020697375.1 Nitrospira sp.
CGTGAGGTCCGCACGGTTTCCTGCGCCGGTTCCGTGGATGGCACGGCCTGCGGCATGCATCAGGCTTTTCCGCTCATGTCGGCCTCGGGCGATGTCGGGTCGGTGCTGGTGCTGTTTCACAAACGGGGGGACAAGCCAGACGTTTCCAAGGCTCCTTTCCTTCCTCAGAATGGTCGTGCGCGCCCTGAACGGACCGACTCAGGCTTGGGCGATCTCATCGGCGTGAGCCCTGCCATGCATCAGCTGTTCGATATGATCCGGCTGGTGGCCGACAGTGTGGCGACGGTCTTGATTCAAGGCGAGAGCGGGACGGGTAAGGAGCTTGTAGCCCGGACCATTCATCAGACGAGCTATCGCCGTGACAGGCCGTTCGTCGTGATCGACTGCGGAGCCCTGCCTGAAACCTTGCTGGAAAGCGAATTGTTCGGCCATGTCAAAGGCGCCTTCACCGGGGCCGCGACGGCCAAGCCCGGTCTGTTTGAAGAGGCGGACGGGGGGACCATCTTTCTGGATGAGATCGCCGATACCTCTCCGGCCTTTCAGGCCAAACTGCTGCGGGTCCTGCAGGAAGGCGAGATCAAGCGGGTAGGCGGCACTCAACCGATCAAGATCGATGTCCGCGTCATTTCGGCCACCAACAAGGACTTGACCGATCTCGTGAACGCGAAAGCCTTTCGGCAGGACCTCTACTACCGTCTGGCAGTGCTGCCGATTTCATTGCCTCCTCTGCGTGAACGGAGAGGGGATATCCCCCTGTTGGTTTCCAAGTTTATTGCCGACTCCTGCCTGCGGCATCGCCAAGTCCTTCGCCACGTGAGCGAAGAAGCCATGCGCGCGTTGGCTGCCGCGCCCTGGCCGGGTAACGTTCGCCAGCTTCAGCATTACATCGAACGCGCGGTGGTGACGACAAGAGGGCCGGAGTTGGCCTGCGCCGATATCGTGGCCATGGGGTCTCATGCCGAGAACGATGATCTTCGCACGGTCGTGCGGAGTGCGGCGCGTCAGGCCGAGCGGGCGCGTATTATCCAGGCCCTCCAGCAGGTCTCCGGCAATCGAGTGAAAGCCGCCCGTCTGCTCAAGATCAGCCGCGCCAGCCTCTACAACAAGCTGCAGGATTTCGGAATTCAGTAAAGCCGGTTCAAAACAACGGACTTGGCTCAGCCTTACAATCCACGTCCGATTTCTCCCTCTTTCCGCCGACGGCTCTGCCGCCCTGGATCGATTTTCCACTGAAGTCCTTGCCCTTTTCTGACCCACAATAGCGGGCCTGCTGTCCATTTGATTGGACAGTGTAAGTAGTTGTATTTGAACGGAGTCGTGAGGAACGGCCTTCGACTGTCCAATCGGCTGGAAATTCTCATCCCCGATCACGGTCCACAACGCTCTCCTGTGCCGATGCAACTTCTTGACAACATAGATGAAATATGGTGAGCGGCCGATTTGCCGATCGGGCATATCAATTGCCCTTACGGAAAAGCGCTGGTGAAGGCGCGGGTGATTGTGGACCGGCCTCCGAATGACCTGCTCCCTCGTCCCAGAGGACGTCCTTCACCAGCCCTAACAAGAATGTGGCGACGTGATCATCAGTTTCATCCATCGAAGGGGCCGGCTTCGATTCAAATCCAGCGATCACCCGATGAATCCATGTTTCGGTCAATCAATCATCACAAAGGAGGCCGTGGTATGAAGTGCACATTTTTTCAACCCCCATGCGGACACAACCGTCGAAAGACGAGGCGTGGCCTGCAGGCGGCGTTGCTGGCGGGCAGTTTGCTCGTTGCGCCGTGGGTCTTCGCAGCCGGACCGGGAGAGCCGTCGCACGACGGACATGCGACCTCGGTCGCCATGCCCGGTTGGACCCAGACTCTGAAGGGTCAGACAGTGCTGGAAAACGCGATCGAAGGTCGCGCGGGGTCCGTTGAACAGTCGGAGATGCAGCACCATCGACTGATGCAGCGGCTCGGAGAGCAGGCCCGGAAGGACGGGGAGGCGCAGGCGACCTCCGGCGCCTTCAACACCATGTCCACCATGCACCAGTACATGGGGCAGGACGGCAGCAGCTTCTTGCTCGCGACCGACGCGGGAAAGGGTGAGCCGGTGCTGACCGGCGGCGGAAAATGTCCGGCCAATGCGCCGCTCAAAAAGTTCGACGTGTCCATGATCAACATCGAAATCACGTTGAACCGCTGGCTGGACTATTACCCTGGGTATATGTACGTGCTGACGCAGGATGTCCCCAAGGTGCGTGCGGAGGAGGAGAAGAACAAGACCGCGCGTGACAAGGAGGGGTTTGATCCTGGTGCGGTCACGACCGGGCAGCAGGGTGACATGATTCAGCCCTTGGCGATCCGTGCCAACCAGGGCGATTGCGTCAAGATGACCCTTCGTAACGAAATGGAAGGCGAGGATGGCAGCCTATTCATCCAGGCCTCCAGCATGATTGTCAGCGCCACCGGCAAGCCTGCGACCACCACGAACCCGGAGTCGATCGTTCCGCCGGGCAAGGCGCAGGAGTTCGAATGGTACATCCACCCGAACATGCAGGAGGGTGTGCGTCAATTCCATTCCTACAGCCATGACCGCGAACTCACCGTGCTGGGTCTGTTCGGCGCCTTTATTGTCGAGCCGAAGGGATCAAAGTATGTCGATTCGTTAGGGACCGGTCCCGATAAAGAAGTTGCGACGGGCTGGCAGGTGAATATCGATAACGGGTCAGGACCTGACTTCCGCGAATTCGTGCTCTTCTATCACGAGATCGGCGACGAAGCCTTCCGTCCGTTGAACAAGAAGGGCGATTTCTTGCCGCAGCGCGATCCGTTGACCGATGCCTACCGTCCGGGTGGCCGCGCGATCAACTATCGTAGCGAGCCGTTCGGCATCGATCAGATGCATCTGCAGCATGAGTATTTTGGATTCGAGGATGAATCGCTCGCCTATAGCGCCTATACGTTCGGTGATACGCCGACCACGATTTCCCGTGGTTATTTGGGTGATCCGGTGAAGTGGCGCTTGGTCCATGGGGGATCGGAAGTATTCCATTCCCATCACCCGCACAGCGGCACCATTCGTTGGCAGCGGAGCCCGGGCACGGAGCCGAACAATCTCTGGGCCGCGGGTCAGGACGGACCGGTGAAGTATCCGGTGGTCCGCACCAAGTCCGATCGCGTGGACGTGGAAGTCATCGGCCCGTCTGAATCGCTGGACCTGGAGCCGGAATGCGGCGGCGGAGGCTGCCAGCATTTGGCCGGTGAATTCCTCTATCACTGCCATGTGGCGCACCATTATGTCGCGGGCATGTGGGGTTATGGCCGTTTTTACAATACATTGCAGGTCGGCGCGGCTCATACCGACACCATGCCGGATTTGGCGGAGTTGCCGGACCGGAAGGGCCGGATGAAACTTGGTGTGTCATCGGACAAGTTGATCGGCACCACGGTCGATTGGTTCGGTAAGACGTTCAAGATTGTCGATAAGGCACAGAAGACCAACTGGAAGTCCGATCCGGTGATCGTGAACATCAAGGACTGGGTCGAGATGTTTGTCCCGGCCCAGGGCCAGCCAGGCCACACGAACGATGAGAAGGGCCAGATCTTGGCCTACGATTCGACGGTGTGGGACTGGAAGTGGGACGGCAATATTGCTCGTGGCGAGCGGGAAAGCACCGCTCAGAATCCGAAGTATCAGTGGGCGGCGAAGTGGGACGACAGCACCAGACCGGCGATTCTGTTTGACCCGACGACGGGCAAAATGGCCTGGCCGCTGTTCAAGCCGCACTTCGGGAAGCGTGTGCCGTTTTCTGCGAACCACAGCGGAGCCCCATGGCTCGAGCCGATTCACCAGGACGCGAACGGTGAGCGGACCTCCGAGCCGGCGTTGCCGGGCGAACAGGGCCGTTGGAGTCTCTGTCCCGACAATGCCAACCGCAAGCATTACAACATTCACTTTGTCCGCATGCCGATCACCCTCGCGAAGAAGCAAGGGAAAGAGCCGGCCATGGTAGACAAGGACGGTCTGATCTATGTGCTGCATGAAGAAGAGCAGTTGACCAGAGCCAATGACGATCTGAAGCTTCCCGCGGTCATCCGCGCGAACGTGTATGATTGCGTCGATCTGCTGCTGACCAGCGAATGGGACGACGACGATTACACTAATTTCCAGTCGTCCAAGATCAACATCCATCCCCACTTCTTCCAGTTCGATACTGGGAATTCGGATGGTGTGATCTCGGGGTTCGAGTATGAAATGTCGGTCCGGCCGTTCACCATGTGGGGCAAGAAGACCAAGCATGGCTTGCCGGCGCCGATGGTCGGGAAACTCAAAGAGGGCGTGAAGGCGGGAGCCTCAGCCATCAAGATTCAGATGGCCCCAGGCGCCACCCCGTTCCATGTCAACACCGAGCTGATGGTCGGCATGGACTGTTTGGAGAAGGGTAAGGATCCCACGGCGTCCCTGCCGCGGGACAAGAGCTGCCAGGAAGTCGCCCGCATCAAGGAGATCAAGGGCGATCTCGTCACGTTCTTCAAGCCGTTGAAGCAGAATCACCCGGCGAGCGATTTGGTATCGCCGGAGTTCGTGCGTTATCGCTGGTGGGTGGACGTGGATTTGGGGACTGTGTTCTGGCATGACCATGCCTTCGGCGCGACGACCTGGCCCCATGGCGGATTCGGCGTGACGATCGTGGAACCCTACGGATCCACGTATCATGATCCGAAGAACGGCAAGCTGGTCTACAGCGGACCGATCGCGGACATTCATAGCACCGAGCCGATCGGCGCCGGTGTCAGCGGCAGCTTCCGCGAGTTGATGGTCTCCATCCACGACACGGTGCCGCATACCGTCAACGTCATCGAGGCCGGCAATCCTCCGGGACAGCCGATCGAAGTGGCCCTGGAAGCCGGGAAGACGGTGTCGTTCCAGATGCCTGAAAAGATCTTGAACGCGCCTAACAAGTACCTCAACGGCGGGACGCACACGACGGGCAGCGGGTTCAACTTCCGCGCGGCCCCGTTTGCGCAACGCCTGTCCAACAATCCGGATACGTCGAAGCTGTTCAGCAGCGCGATCCATGGTGATCCTGGCACGCCGCTTCTGCGGGCATATACGGGCGACACCATGGTGTTTCGTCTGTTGCACCAGCTGATGAATGAATCGCATGTCTGGACAATCTCCGGCCATACCTTCCTCACGGAACGGTATGCGGCGGATGCCAATCGGAAGAACTCGATTCATGTCGGGATAGCCGAGCGGTATGACCTCGTCTCGAAGGCCGGCGGATTCCAGGGCATGCCGGGTGACTACATCCACTTCAACGGCCGAACGTCACACTTCGCCGAAGGAGGATGGGGCATCATTCGCGTCCTCGACAAGGAAGTGGCGGACCTCAAGCCGCTGCCCAAGGGGACCAATCCGATGGGGATTCCCGCGACTCCCAACTCGGTTTGTCCGTCCGATGCGCCGGTGAAAAGCTTCAACGTGGTGGCGTTGGATCGCCCGATGAGGCTCAATTCGAAGGCGCCGGATGTGATCGAGGTGGATTTCGAGCGCAAGATCGAAATGACCATGCCGGAAGGCAAGGTCTTCGCGCTGGAAGAAGAAGCCACGACGGTGGCGGGCAACGTGACGCCGAATCCGCTCACCCTGCGTGCCAACCTGGGCGACTGTCTCAAGGTGCATCTGAAGAACAAGATGAAGGAAAGCCGGGCCTCGTTCTTTGCGCCGGGCTTGGCCTTCGATCCGCGCGACAGCCAGGGCTTGAACGTCGGCAACAACGCCGGCGACCAGACTGTGGCCCCGGGCGAGAGCCGCACCTATACCTACTACGCGCATCCTTCGAACAAGGAAACGACGTCGTTGGTGTGGGACGGTGGCAACATCGTCGTCAACCCACGCAACGGGTTGTATGGCGCGATCGTCATCGGTCCGAGGGGATCGCAGTATCGTGATCCAATCACCGGGGCCGATGTGTCGCAGAAGAATACATGGCGGGCTGACGTAATCGTCGATGCCAGCCTTCCGGAAAACGTGGGCAAGCGGAACTACCGTGACGTAGCCCTCTTCTTCCAGGATGAGGACAACATCATTGGAACCGCCTTCATGCCCTACGTGCAGAACGTGGCCGGTTTGACGTCGGTGAACTACCGCGCTGAACCGTACAAGTTCCGCGAAGAGCAAGGGTGCTCGCTGGGCAAGATCTTCCAGCCCTGCGCGGTGGACAAACCTGAAGATCCCGTCACGCCTCTGATCGAGGCGCATGCGGGAGATGCGGTGCGTATCCACGTGATCGGGGCGAACAGCGAGCAGAACGGAATGTTCGGGGTCGAGGGGCATGAGTGGCCGATCGAGCCCTACATGCCGGGCGCCGACATGATCAGCGTGGTGGAATATGCGGGGTCTGAGATCCTCGACGTCTTCATCCGCGGCGGTGCGGGCGGACCGTATCGTCAAGTGGGAGACTTCGTGTGGTCGAATGCCCGGCTGCCCTACACGCAGTCCGGACAGTGGGGCTATCTGCGCGTGTTGCCGGCAGGCGATCAACGAATTCAGCCTCTTGGGGCAAGCGGATCGGGCGCGCGTCAAGCCGACGTGCAGCCTGATACACAGGCAATCCCGACTGCCATGAAGTAAGCGGGCGACTCATGGCGTAACAACGGATGGGGGAGCTGCCTGTAACAAGCAGCTCCCCCATCGGTATTTGAAGTGCAGGCGCGTAGCTGGTGAAGCATCGTTGGTTTTGAAAGAGGAGGGCGTGAATGGCGAGACAGCACGAAGCTGTTCTCCATGTGCGAGACAGGTTTTGAGATACGAGCGGCGAGAGCCGAAGGAGGCCGGAGTAATGGAGATACGAAACACCATCATGGTGGCGCTGATGGCTGCCTGTCTGGGCAGTCCCGCCTTTGCATATGAGGAAATCACATTGTCCGAGGGGGGAACTCTCACTGGTACCGTCAAGCTCGATGGGACGGTTCCCAAGCCCAAAGGGTACAACCTCGTGACGTTGCCGGACCAATATTATTGCGGGCGCATTTCCGATGGCCAGGGCTGGCGCATCCTGCAACCGTTCCAGGTCGGGCCGCGGGGCGAGTTTCGCGAAGTCGTCGTCTTTCTAGAGGGAATCGACAAAGGCAAACCTTTCGAGGCAGCGAGCGTGCAGCCCATTGAAGCGAAAGACTGCCTCTTTCTTCCGTTTACGACCATCGTACGAGACGATCAGCCGGTGACGGTGGTCAACATGGACCCCGTCATGCATGACATTCAGGCCTATGAAACCTCGGAACGGGGGCCGCGCGTGCTGTTCAACGTGCCCTTGCCGATGAATCCGCAGCACCCGCGCAACTTTAAGGATCGCAGCGATGCCGCGATGTATCACAAGCACATGGCCGGCCCGCCGATGAAGCAATTGGTCAATCTCACCAAGGGCCGCCGGATCTTCGTCATGCAATGCGGCTTCCACGCGTACATGGAAAGCTGGGGCATGGCGGTTACCAATCCCTACTATGCCAAGACGGACGAGCAGGGCAAGTTCGTCATGGCCGATGTGCCGCCGGGCACCTACAAGCTGGTCGTCTGGCATCCCTATGTCCGTAGCGTGATCGAGCAAATTGTCACCATCAAGCCGAAGGAAACCCTGGAGGCCAAAATCGTGGTCCCGGCTCCGATCGGGCGGCTCTACGCCAACGAGGTGCTGGATCATCCGTACGTCCGCTACAACGTGCCCGAGGACATGCAGCGAGAAATCGACCCGATGGTCCAGAAGCAGGATCACTGAACGACACATCGAATCATTTGAATCATCGGATCTTGGATCATTTGGTCGGAGCAATGGTGCAATGAAAAAATGGATAAGTGGTTCGATCCCGGCGCTCTGCATGATGAGCATTATCTGTGCAGCGACGCCGGGATGGGCTGACCATGATCTTCCGAAGCCGCCGCCCCTATGGTCTCCGCTCGACGAGGCGGAACGGCTCGCGCTGATCGATGTGCCGGGAGGCATGGTGAAGGTATCTGCCGGCGGATTCCTCATGGGAAGCGATCCGCGAATAGACCGGGCAGC
This sequence comes from Nitrospira sp., assembly GCA_020697375.1. Next base: position 8,051 of record JAJFBJ010000032.1, read on the forward strand.
CGGGCCGCAGGAACAGCCGCAGCGGCAGGTGTACGTCGATGCGTTTCGCATCGACCGGTTCGAGGTGAGCAATGTGGAGTACCTCCGCCATGTGCTGGCGACCGGTGCTGCCTGGCCGCGCTACTGGCGGGAACGACCGTTTTCGGAAAAAATCGCGAAACACCCGGTCATCGCTGTGTCGTGGCGAGAGGCCGATGCCTATTGCCGGTGGAGAGGGGCTCGTCTGCCGAGCGAAGCCGAATGGGAGAAGGCCGCGCGCGGTGAAGATGGCCGGATGTTTCCCTGGGGCAATGAACCGGCCGGATGGATCAAGAGCAACATCGCCCATCAGGGATCGAAGCGCGGGGCGAAGTATCCGCCGCTCGCCAATGTGGATCGATATGACCAAGGCGTGAGTCCCTACGGGGTCTATCAATTGGCAGGCAATGTCAGTGAATGGGTCTCGGATTGGTTCGATCCGGAGTATTACCGAGGCGAAGACAACCACAATCCCCGCGGTCCCGCCACCGGACAGGACAAGGTGTTTCGCGGAGGATCGTGGAATGAAGATCCGGAGGTGGCCCGTTCCGCCGGGCGCAATGCCGGCGGGCTGGATCACTGGAGTTATCTGATTGGATTTCGCTGCGCTCAAGATGCGCAGGACAGTGTCAACGCGTCACCCGACAGGTTCGGAGAGTCCGGCGGCCTGCCGGGTCTTTCTCGTCTCACGCGTCACGAGTAATGGTTCATCACTATAAAGAGAGGCCGAAGATGAAGACAACACCAACGGGCGGCTCACTGAGAATGGCGCGGGTGCGGCAAGCCCTCCTGATCGGAGCGGCGCTGTTCTCGCTGGTTCCTGTCGCGCGGGGATTGGACACTCAGGACATTGTCGTCGAATGGACGGCAGCCGGGAAAAGGCTCGCGCAAGAACGGGTCGCGACATGGAAAACCAAGGACGAGATGGTGCTGATCCCGGCGGGAGAATTCGTAATGGGCAGCGATAAGAAAGCGGACCGTCTGGCCTACCGAAGCGAGATCCCCCAGCGTCGCCGGTACTTGGATGCTTTTGAGATCGGCAAATATGAGGTGACGGCGCTTGAGTATCTCAAGTTCGTACTGGCCACAAACCGCCTGCCGCAACTGGATTGGCGGTACGACGGCGGGAATTTCCAGGAGAGCATGGCGTACCATCCCATCATGCATGTCAGCTGGTACGATGCGGATGCCTATTGCAAATGGGCGGGACAGCGGCTGCCGACGGAAGCCGAATGGGAGAAGGCCGCGCGCGGGAACGACGGCCGACTCTATCCCTGGGGCAACCAATATGCCGGCCCGACCAGGGCGAACTTCGGCAGGACCGGATTGTCGGGACCGGTGCGGGACCGTCCGGAACGGCTGCTGCTCTATCCACCGCTCATTTCCGTCGACAGGTACGAGAATGCGGTGAGTCCGTATGGCCTCTACCAGACCATCGGCAACGTGGCCGAATGGGTTTCCGATTGGTACGACCAGGATTACTATAAGCAGGCGGTCGAGCGAAATCCCAAGGGGCCGGAGACCGGCACGCAGAAGGCGTTTCGAGGCGGCGGATGGATGGACAGCACGACGACCATGCGGGCGGCGATGCGTAACGGCACTGATCCGACTACGAAGATCAATTGGATGGGATTTCGTTGCGCGCAAGATGTGAATGAGAGGACTCTCAGCGCCTTGTCCTACGGGGGTGTGGCGGCGAAGTAACCGGTCGGTCGGAGAGTCGCTCTTTCCAGGCCATCGTATTGCCTGATTCAACCACTACACATGGAATATGTTGTCTTTGCATTGATCTGGATTCATCTGTTGGCGGTTGTCGTCTGGATCGGCGGGATGGTGTTTTTGTCCCTCGTGTTGGTGCCGTTGTTGCGTCGCGACGGTCTGTTCGCTCAATATGCCGCGCTCTTTCGGACGATTGCCTATCGGTTCAGAAGTCTGGTCTGGGGGGCGATGGGGATTCTCGTCGTCACCGGCCCGCTGCTTGCCATGGCTCGATCGGTTCCGCTTACCGATCCCCGGCATTGGCCTACGATCTTTGCCGTCAAAATGGGACTGGTCGCATTTCTGTTCAGCTTGACCCTTCTGCATGATCTCGTGATAGGGCCGAGAGCGCGGCTGATTCTTGGAACGGCAGAAATGGAAAGGAGTGAGGCTGATCGCGTCCTGTTGCGTTATTCGGCGCTGCTTCCGCGACTCTCGCTGCTGATGGGTCTCCTGGTGATACTGGCGGCCGTGGTCCTCGCCCGCTCTTAGCAGGATAGCCAAACAGGCCATCTTCATCCTTCCTGACATGAAGGAGAGAGATCAGATTCCGAAATTATCTCGTCGCAGCGGTAGGAGAGGCCTGCGGGAAGGTTTGTATGATACGTTCAGCTTGCGTCTGGCTGGTCATGGCCATCTTCATGATGACTCCACACAACGCAAACAACAGCGCCGTGACAAACGCAAATGCCATGGCGAAGGAACCGGTGGTGAGGGCCCAGGCTTCGGAATCAGCCCGGTGCCGTTCCAATGCCTGGGTTTCTTCCTCGCGAATCTGTCCGGCGATGTCGTAAATCGTATCCATCGTCCGGTTCCGTTGATTGACGGTCACGACGGACTTGGCGAAGGAAAGCCCCTCGGTTCTGCGCGTCACGATGGCATGGTTCAATTCGTCCGATCGCTGGCCCACCTGCGTAGCAAGGGTGGCGACACGATCATGCTGGATGGGGTTCTGTCTGGTCAGGTTGTCGATACGCCGGATGTGGCTATCGATGTTGTCGAGCGCATCGCGATAGAGCGTGAGGTATCGATCGGTTCCGGTGATGATGTATCCGCGTTGATTGGTCTCGGCGCCCGTCACTGTGGTGATCATGCGCTCCAATTCGATCAATACATGCTGGCTCTGCGAAACCCCATTGTTGGACGTTTTGAAGTGCAGCAAACTGAGAAAGCAGGCCGCCACGATGGACTCCACCGCGATAAACCCCACGATGAGGCTGATGAAGAGGCCTTTATTGGCGCACATGCGACGGATCAACATGGGACCCTCCTCCGCTCAATATGCTGTATGAGTACAGATCGAAGAGAGATCCTGTCAACCTGACAATTTCCCTAGGGCTGGGACGAGCATCGTATAGGGCGTAAAGCGGAGCGTCGAACCTCGTGACTGCTCCCGTCCCGAATCCAATCTGTCCATCATCGCGCAGGATTTTTATGATCGAACAGGCATTGCGTTCCGTACTGGCAGGCGTTCCTATCGGCGTGCAACTCGGGGCCACGGGGACCGGCGGAGCGATTTTAGGAGTGCCGCTGATGGTCTATGTCGCCGGCATTCCCTTGCAGCAGGCGACGGCGATGTCCTTGATCATTGTGGCGGCGTCATCGCTGTTGGGAGCGTGGGAGTATGGCCGGCAGGGATTTATTCGAACCAAGGCCGCTGCGGCATTCAGTTGGACCGGCATGATCGGGTCCTGGGGAGGAGCCTTCGGACATCGCCTATTTCGAGAAGAAGTATTGCTGGTGCTGTTCGGCATGCTGCTGCTGCTCGTCAGGACCCTGATTGTCCGGCAGCGAAAACTATTGGCCGAGAGTGAAGCGGGGGAAAGTTGCGCGACCCGTTTCCCGCGGACCTGTTGGCTGAAGGTCGGTGGGATGGGGCTTATTGTGGGAACCATGAACGGTCTGTTCGGAGTGGGAGGAGGATTCATGGTGGTTCCGGCGCTCATGTTGGTCTTGGGATTTTCAGCTCGACCCGCGATCGGCACATCCCTCAGTATCATTGCGCTGATTTCCATCGGGGGTCTGGCCGGCCATCTACAGTATGGGCATGTGGACGGGCCGTTGATGTCCTATGTGCTGTTGGGTAGCGTGGTCGGCATGCTCCTGGGCGTGCGGATCGGGTCATGGTTGCCACCGGCTGCCATGAACAGCGTCACTGCGACCATCACGATCATGATCGCGGCGAGTTTGATTCTGATCAATACGGCGAAGCTGCTCGGACTGAACGGCTGAGCTCGATACCACCGATTCCTTCCAGTCTCCGCCGCCCAGCGGCTTCGCTTCAGTGAAGATCCGTCGCAGCCGACGGTGGTCTCACCCGAAAAACAGCCGGACGTCATCTGGGAACCAAGCCTTGAAGTCATCCGGCCAACGGTCACGTCATTCGAGAGAATGAGCTCTCGTTCAAGGCGCATGGCGCGGTCTGTACCAGCAACCGACTGTTCAACCATGCCGATTATTCGCATACTTGTAGGAGCGCGGCCTGGCGGACGACCGACAGGCGCCGCAATTCAGGGACGATGTGTCGTACTACATGCATATGCTACCGGTCTTGATGAGGTGATGATACGTACCAGACCGCTCATCCAGTTGCCCTCGTTGTTCCCTTGATCGCGTATTCGTCCTGGGATTCTCCACATTGTGATGAAGACCTTTCAGGCCTATGATGCCAGGGCCGACGAATGCCCGAGTCTAGATGGCGCGAGCCAGGCAATGTCATCGAAGCGTTGGTCCGCTTCAATGCCATATGATCAATTTCGCGCGAGCATAGCGTGGCTGGAAAAGGTATCCTACGACACGATCGGCAGATAACGATGCGGCGCGATAGGCAGGAAGATGGCGGACATGAATGCATCCGAGACAGAGTTGGAAAGAGAACCAGAGCAGAGCGAGTGGAAATCGGTCTGGGCAGACCTGTGGGGACATCCCGCCGCGCGCCGGATCGTCGAAATCTTTGTGTTGGCACTGGTCGGAGCATGGGCGTTTTTCACTCATCTTGAGTTTTCATTGCTCGAAGGCAGTGAAGGCCTGTACGCCGGCATTGCGGGAGAGATGGGGCGTCGGCGGGAATTTTTCGACCTGACCTATCAAGGCGCTCCGTACATCAATAAACCGCCGTTATTCTTTTGGCTCCTCCATCTCTCGACCTCGATGTGGGGCGACAACGAGGTCGCCTTGCGCCTGCCTGGTTCGCTTGCCGCGATCGGCACCATCATGCTGACCTATGTACTGGGGTACAGGCTGATGTCTCCGACGGCCGGGTTCTGGGCGGCCCTGACCGTGGCGACCAGTCATGTCTTCCTTTGGTACGGGCGCCGTGTATTGTTCGATTCAACCCTTACTTTCTTCGTGACGCTGGCGATTTTCTCATGGGCCCACGTGCAATTGCTTGGCCGCAGTTCCTGGTGGTACCTGCTCGGTTTCCTGAGCATGGCCCTCGGCGCGATGCTGAAAGAACTGCACGGGTTCTTTTTACCGCTGCTCGTCATGTTGTCCTACGCCGTCGTTCAGCGTGATCAGCGGATGTTCAAGGACCGGCTGTTTTGGGCGGGACTCCTTGCGGCGTTGGCGATCATGGCGGGATATGCCCAATTACTCGGCCAAGGCTACCAGCATCATTTCCAACTCGGCAGCGCGCTGAAAGCGCTCTGGAATCCGCTGTCGTCCGGTCCGGCTCCCGAGGGGCATCCCTTCTATTGGTATCTGGGCATGATCTGGGCCGATTTTTTCCCCTGGGCCCTGCTGCTGCCCTCCAGCCTCCTCCTGCTGTGGTCGCGCCGGCCGTTCCCGCGCCAATCGGTCGAGTTGTTGTCATTGATATGGATCTTCGGGCTGTTGATCGCGTTCAGTCTTGCGACGATGAAGCGAGAGCCCTATCTCATGCCGATGGTGCCGGGCTTCGGATTGATGATCGGGTACTATTACCAGCATACCCTGTCATCTGCCGGCAGCCGGGCCACGATGCCGCCATTGCTCCGGATCATGCTGGCCCTGATGGCCGGCCTGTTCGCAATCGGGATCGTCGTCGGACCGGCGCTGCTCACAAAGCGATGGCTGGTCCCGAAGGATTTCGTCTCGCTATCGTTCGTCGCGGTGATTATTTCCATGGCCGGCTTGCTTCTGTACGCGGTGATCCGTTCCCGTCTGCGCCTGGCGCTATACATGGCCGGGGCGCTCGCGATCGGCTTCATGGTCACGGTGGTGAACTATGTGTTTCCTGCGATCGACGAGGCCTTTTCGCCGAGAAAAATTACGGAGGAGATCAAGGCCATGGCTGCGGAGACCCAACCGGCGCTGTTTCTGTACATCCCCGGATGGCCGAAAAACGAAGACGCCGTGTATTACCTCAAGCGGGATTCCCTGGTCCCGGAGTTGCCGAGCCAGGAGGCGGTCGTCGAGGCAGTCCGCAAAAACGGGACCATCAGGCTGATTACCGAAGAGTCCCATGCGATATCCCTGGAAGGACGATCTGATCTGGCGACCGAACGAATTCGTGAGTTCCGGCAGCCCAGTCGCAAGCAGCTGTTGCTTGTAGCCGTGCGTCCGCAGGAGTGAGGGCCCGGGCCGGTCTTGTCGCAGCCGCGTATCCGGGGTTGGGGGGTAGAGCCTTCGGGCATTATCCGGGCCAGGATTGAGAACTATTTGGAGAGTCTCTGGAGACCAATGCTCCAGCTGCGTCGCGATGCGAGAACCAAGCCGGCGGACTTGTTCAACATCCTGCAGGGAGGTGACTGCACATGAAGACGATGATCGCGATGGTGATAGCCTTGCTCTCTGCGTCAGCCTCCAACGCCGATGAATTTCCGCCGCGGGCTTCGCTGGGGGAGCGGGTCGTCTTGCCGCCCGGGCAAATCGTGCAGGGCGATTACGTGGCCGTCGGACCGCATGTGGAAATCTCCGGAACGGTGAACGGCGATGTCTATGCCGCCGGCGGTGAAGTGCTGATGGACGGGGTCGTCAATGGTGATGTGATCCTGGCAGGCGCGAAGGTAACCCTCTCCGGTACGGTCTCCCAGGATGCCAGAATCGCGGGCGCGCGGGTCACCGTCAGTGGAAGTGTGGGCAGAAACATGACGGTCGGCGGAGCGGACGTGCATCTTACGGATACGGCAAAGGTCCGGGACAACCTGCTCGCCGCAGCCGCCAGCATGCGGGTGGCAGGGCCGGTCGGCCGGGATGCGAGGATCGGCGCGGGAGCGGTCACTGTATCGAATGAGGTCGCGCGCGATCTGGCCGTGGCGGCTCCCTCGGTACATCTGACGGAAAAAGCGATGGTGGGGAGAAACTTCAGATACTGGAGTGAGGACGCTCCGTCGATCGATGAGGGCGCGGTGGTCCGTGGATCGACCACACAACGTCCCTTGCCGGATGGCTGGACCTTTGAAGGAGCTCGCCGGGGACTCTTCGGGGTACGAGTCCTGGCGGCCGTCGTCGGTTTCCTGTCCACCTTGATCCTAGGGCTGGTCCTTTTGCACATCTATCCGCTGTTCGCCGTCCGGGTGACGGCGGCGATGCGCGAACGCCCGGGTCGGTCGCTTGGTTGGGGCGCGATGGCGTTGGTGGGAATTCCCCTTGTCGCTCTTTCTTTTGTCGTGACGCTGTTCGCGCTGCCGGTCGGCATAGTCCTGTTCGCCCTGTATGTCGCCACAGTCTATCTGTCAAGGGTCTATGCCGTCACATGCCTGGGACAGTTTGTATTCCGTCGGCAGCCCGACTCGTCCTCGCTCACGGGACCCTTCGTCGTCGGCCTGGTGCTGTATTCGATCCTGTCGTTCATTCCTGTGATCGGAGGATTAGTGACGCTGCTGGCGGTCCTGTTTGGAATCGGCGCGCTTCTGGTGACCAAGGGGGAACTCATCGCGACCTTGCGGGAACAGAACCAAATCTAGCAGGATGCTGAACAAGTCCGCCGGCTTGGTTCTCGCATCGCGACGCAGCTCCACGTACCGCTGGGGGAAGAAGCCTGTCCCCGCAGGCTCAGGGCTGGGGCGCTAGCAGGAATGATGCGTACATCCCTAAAGACAGGTTTCAGTTTCGGGCTCACGTCGGGCGTGATAACCACGCTTGGTTTAATGGTCGGTCTGCATGCAGGCACGCAATCGAAGGCCGCTGTTCTGGGCGGCATTCTGACCATCGCCGTTGCCGACGCCATGTCCGACGCATTGGGAATCCACATCTCGGAGGAATCCAAGAATAATGGAAACCACGTTGAGATCTGGGAGTCGACCATGGCGACGTTCCTGTCCAAGTTCGTGATCTCCGCGACGTTTGCGTTTCCGGTGCTGTTCATGCCGCTGGATTCGGCCATCCTGGCCAGTCTGGTGTGGGGCCTGTCGCTGCTGGCGCTGCTGAGTTATGTCCTGGCGCGCGAACAGCGGGTCTCTCCCTGGAAGGTCATCGGAGAGCATGTCTTGATCGGATGCTGTGTCGTGGCCCTCACGCACTATCTTGGCGAGTGGGTGGGGAGCCGGTTTACATGAAGAGTGGTCGGTGACTTCTTCGGCCGCACGTCGGCTCAACATTTCTGGAGAAACCGCATTATCCGAAGAATTCTTCCGCGGTCAGTTTCATGATTGCGAAGCCGGTGACCAGCAGCATCACCGTGAGCACCAGCAGCGCCGGATGGAGAAACGGCATCAACAACATGGATGTCACCTCCTTGGCCAGATTGCTTCCGGGGGCGCCTTTTTATACCAGGCGAAGATGAAGCAGAAGTGAAGACTCTATGAAGAAACCTTCATGGAGAGGAAAAGGACTGGCTTGTCCCTGTGCCAATCGCTATACCTGACTGTCGGGAAGAGATCGCATTCCCATGTGAGGCATTGAGCCGGGGGTTGTGCCGCCGGCGAAGCGAGGAACATCATGCGAATTCTAGTCATCGAAGACGACGCCGACCTGGCGCAATTTCTTTGCAAGGGACTGCAAGAGGAACAGCATACCGTGGAGACGGCGACGGACGGCGAGACCGGGCTCATCCTCGCGACGGATGAAAGCTATGATCTGCTGATCGTGGACGTGATGCTGCCCAAGCTGGACGGTCTGACCCTGTGCAAACGCCTCAGGGCGAAGGGAAACCGAACTCCGATTCTCCTCCTGACCGCGCGCGACTCAGTGGAAGACAAGGTGGCAGGCCTTGATGCCGGCGCGGACGATTATCTGACGAAGCCCTTCGCATTCACTGAATTGGTGGCGCGAATCAGAGCCCTGCTCCGGAGAGGCGGGCCGCATGCCGGCAGCCGCTTGAAGGCGAAAGATTTGGAAATGGATCCGGCTTCGCGGCGTGTGTGGCGTGCCGGAAAGGAAATCGTCCTGACGAGCAAGGAATTCGCCCTGTTGGAATATCTGCTGCGGAATCGGGACATCGTGCTGACCAGGACGGCGATCCTGGAACGGGTGTGGGGTCTCAACTACGATCCGATGACGAACGTGGTGGACGTGTACATCCGCTCGTTACGGGTCAAGATCGACCGCGATTTCAGCTCGCCGTTGATCGCCACCGTGCGCGGGGTGGGGTACAAGCTGGAGGGGGACGATTGAGGAGCTTTCGCACACAATTCCGGCTGTACACAGTCGCCCTCATCGCCGCCCTGCTCATCGTCTTCAGCATGCTGGTCTACGCGGGATTTCACAGCCTCTTGGGACAATACGTAGACGGCCGGCTGTTCAGCTTCGCCGATACCCTGGCGGAACTGATCGAGCAACGGCCTGAATTGCTGAAACGGTCGGACCATGAAATCGTCGTGCCAAGAGGCGCTCAAATGGCCGACGAACGGATGCAGGAATTGCGGGAGGTCTCGCACTCGGTCCATGTTCTGGCGTTGGACGGAACGGTTGTCTGGCAAGGCAACGCGGTGGTCCCCAGACCCTCCGTGGATGACAGCGTACTGGAACGGGGCAAAAACGGAGAGGTGGTGTACGAGACGATCGAGTCGGCCTCCGGCGCGCCGGTCCGGCAGGTCTTCATTCCGATCCGCCAGAAGGATGAGGTTCGATATCTGCTCCAGGCCGAAGCTTCACTGGCGTTTTACCGCCGCACGCTCAGGAGCCTCACGGGCCTTCTCATGCTGGGATCCGTGGCCGTTCTTTCCGCCTCCTGGTTCGGCAGCGGATGGCTGGCCCGCAAGGTGCTCGCGCCCGTCGAGGTGCTGAGCCGGACGGCCGAGAGTATCTCCGAATCCGCTTTGAAGTCGCGCGTCAATCTGAATGCGCCGTTCGAGGAATTCGAACGGCTGGCCCAGGCATTCAATGCCATGCTCGACCGCTTGCAGAAGGCTTCCGTGAGCCAGCGACGATTCGTGGACTATGCCGCGCATGAGATGAAAACGCCCTTGACCGTGATTCAAGGAAACCTCGAAGTGGCATTGCAGCGTTCGCGTTCAGCCGAGGAGTATCGGGATGTGCTGGTCTCCAACCTCGATCAGGTGCAGCGCCTGATCGTCTTGGCGCGGTCGCTTCTGACCTTGGCCCGCTTCGCGGGTGACAGGCCGCCCGTGGAGTTGATTCCACTTGCGCTTGAACCTCTGTTGCGTGAATTGATCGATGACCTGACGCCGGTGGCCGAGGATCGGCGAATCCGGCTGGAGTTGGAGCTGGAACCGGTCCGGCCGGTGCTGGGCGATGCGGAGCGTTTGAAGCAACTGTGCATCAATCTGTTGGATAACGCCTTGCGCTACACGGATCCCGGCGGAACCGTCACGATGCGTTTGAGCGGTTCCCGTGATGAGGTTTGCGTGGCCGTTGTGGACACGGGGCAGGGAATCGCTCCGGAGCATCTCCCCCTTCTCTTCGAGCGCTTTTATCGGACCGATCCGGCCCGCGCCAGGGATTCAGGCGGCCACGGTCTCGGCCTGCCCATCGTGAAGGAAATCGCGGAGGCCCATCATGGGTCTGTTTCGGTGGAAAGCGAGGTCGGCAAAGGGTCGGTCTTCACGCTGACGTTGCCTGCCTCGCAAGGCGCACCTGCCGGCTGAATGGTTGGTTCTTCCCTGCCCGCATACCCGTCAATCCACTGACGCATCCGGTCCCTCTCATTATGAAAGCTTCTTCATGTCCGGCTCATCGCCGGTTCATGTTGCCTGGCTACATTGGCATCACGACAGGACGAGATCACGACGATCCCGCCGCCGATACATCGATAAAAGGTGAACGAGATGAAGGATCTGAAATCCATGGCGCCCGTGGCGCTGTTGATGCTGCTGGTGTTTGCCGCGATGGGAGTCATGGTCTTCTGGGGTGTGTCCCTCCTGGATCTGTCAGAATAAGGGACGGCTTTCACCGAGGCGTTGACCGCCGGAAGGGGTGGCGCGCCGCTGCGGGACAAGCGGCCTGCGACACGAGGAGATCATCATGCGGCAGTTATCGGAGCCGGATGGACGGCGTTGGTCGATCGTGCTGGCGGGGGGTGAAGGCGCCCGCATGCAGCCGGCAATCAGGCGCTGGCTCGGCCGGACGGTTCCCAAACAATATTGCCGGTTCATCGGGACGCGGTCGATGTTCCAGCATACCCTTGATCGTACGATGCGATTTACGAACCCCGCGCGCACGGCGGTCGTAGTGGGGCGGGGACAGCAGGAGGCCTGGGCACAGATCGGTGAGCGCGAGCCGGGGATGGTCCTGGTTCAGCCGGGCAATGCGGATACGGCGCCGGGAATCTTCCTTCCGCTGACGTACATTCTGGCTCGCGATCCGAAAGCCACGGTCGTGATCTCCCCCTCCGATCATTTCATATGTCCCGAGGAACGATTTCTCGGTGAAGTCATTTATGCCATCAGGGCCGCGGAGAGATTGTCCACCCGCCTGGTATTGCTTGCGGCGCCTGCCGCCGGTCCGGAAACGGACTATGGGTGGATTCGACCCGGCGAGGATCTGGCCTATTTCGGCGCTCGCCCCGTACGGGCCGTGAAAGCATTTTTGGAGAAACCGGAGCCCGCATTGGCGGAGCTCGCCTATCGTTCAGGCGCCTTGTGGAGCACGTTCATGATGGCCGGAAAAGTAGAGACGTTCTGGAGCCTGGGCCGGCGGGTACTTCCCGAGATGATGGCGCTCTTCGAACGTCTCGGTGAGGCGATCGATACGCCGAGGGAGTCAGAAATCCTGCGCATGATCTACGAGCGCATGCCGCATCTCAATTTTTCCCGGGATCTGCTGGCGCATGCGCCCGGAGATGCGGCGGTGATGAAAATGAAAGGTGTATGCTGGAACGATTGGGGGCGCCCGGGGCGGGTCCTCGAGACGCTCACGCGTTTGGGCGCGGGTCGTACGCCGGTCGCCGAACACATGAGGACGGCGGCGGCCGAAGAGCGGTCGGAGACCCTTGTGTTGCGCCAAGAGGAAGATGAAGAGCAGGTTGTGTAGATCGGACCTTCCCAAGGGGATCTATTGCCTCACAGTGCGCGGAGGTGATGCTGCAAATGTCCACAGTCGGCCGGTGAAGTTATCTCCAATCTGGTCGACGGACAGGAAGAATGCCGCACATCTCACATGGCCCCTACCAGCGCGGGATGCCTGGCATTTGACTTGCCTTACTCATGCGTGGGAGCTGGATCACGGCTCACGGTTCGATAGGGATGGCGCTTGAGGCGCCAAGGAACCGGCCGTTGTCCCTACAGGCGCTCGGTCGCTCAGTCCAAAAGGAGCGGTTATGAACAGGTCACTGATGACGCAAATTTTGTTTGCCACTGATTTTTCAGACGATGCCGCGCGCGCGCAGGAACATGCGATGTCGCTGGCCACGGCCTGGGATGCCCGGTTGGACGTGCTCCATGTCCTCGAAGCGCCCGGCTGGCTGAACGCCGATGCGGCGACCGTTGCGGTGTTGGAACAGGCGAGGAAAGACGCGGCAGGCCGGTTGGAAATGGTGCAGGATCACATGGTGCGCAGCGGCATCTCTTCGACCATACGCCAAGTGCTGGGGAACCCGAGCGAACATATCTGTCTCGCCGCCAGGGAGAAGGGGACCGATTTGGTGGTCATGGGGATTCAAGGACGGACCAACTTGCTGTACGGACTGATCGGCAGCACGGTGGAACGCGTGGTCAAGGACGGACCCTGTCCGGTGCTCGCCGTGCCGGGGTTGCGAGAAGAAGCCGGTAAGCCCGCGGCGGTCAGCGCGCTGGTGCCGATCCGTCGCATACTGGCTCCGTTGGATTTTTCGAGTCCCTCGCTCGATGCGGTCGAGTACGCCATACAACTGGCTCAAGGCCTTGGCGCCACGCTGACGTTGATGCACGTGTTGGAACCGGTAAGCTATGACCTGGACTGCGGTCTGGGGCTGATCGAGGCGGAAGGAAGAAAACGGGAGCATTGGAACCGGCAGTTGGCAGAGATCAAGGATCTCGCAACTTCATCCGGATTGACTGCAACAGTTGAAATTTCGGGTGGGATTCCATCCGATGCGATTCTGGCCGCCGCATTGCGGCATCGTTCCGATCTCGTGGTGATGGGGACGCACGGCCGTCGAGGTCTGTCCAACTGGCGGTTCGGAAGTGTGGCGGATGCGGTGTTGCGCCGCGCGACCTGCCCGATCTTGACCGTCAAAACGCCGAAGTTTGCACCGGGGCACCCTCGTGTGCTGCCGCACATGATGGAAGCGACCGAAAGCAAAGGAGCAGAACAATGAGCACTCGCGATATCTATATTACCGAATTCGATTTGACGCGCCTCCGGGATGTCCTGAGCGCGCGCATCAACGCCAAAGTACGGGATCGGGACCATCTGGAAAGCCTGCAAAATGAGCTCGATCGTGCCCATGTCGTGGACACCTCCGCGATTCCGCATGATGTGGTCACGATGAATTCACAGGTCCGGATCGAAGACGTGGATACCGGCATGGAGAACGTCTACACGCTGGTGTTCCCCACGGATGCCAGTATTCCGGATAAGAAGATCTCGATTCTCGCCCCGATCGGGACCGCGCTGTTGGGTTCCCGCGCGGGCGGGACCGTGGATTGGCCTGTGCCGGCCGGTATGCGAACGGTGAGAATCAAGGAAGTCCTGTATCAGCCTGAAGCCGCAGGCGATTACCACCTGTAGGAGGATGCTGAAAACGTCCGCCAGCGGCGTTCTCACATCGTTCAGGCCCTCACCGTACGGCCATGGGAAAAGAGCCTGTCTCGGCAGGCTCGGGGTAGGGTGGGGTAAGAACATGGCGCCTCAGGCCTTCACTGAGTTCTTAGCAATCTATAGGGTAGTCGGGGAATGAAGGCATCCGAATTACTCGTCCGCTGTTTAGAACATGAAGGGGTTCGGTATATTTTCGGTGTGCCGGGTGAAGAGAACCTCGATGTCATGGACGCCTTGCTCGATTCGTCGGTCCGGTTCGTGGTGGCCAGACATGAGCAAGGCGCCGCCTTCATGGCCGATGTGCAGGGACGACTCACCGGCAAAGCGGGGGTTTGCCTGTCCACGTTGGGACCAGGAGCGACGAATCTTCTCACCGGCGTGGCGGATGCGTATCTCGACCGTGCCCCGCTGGTGGCGCTGACGGCGCAAGTCTCGCTCGACCGGATGCACAAGGAGTCTCATCAGTTCGTCGATGTCCGGTCGATGTTCCGGCCGGTCACGAAATGGAACGCCGACATCTCCACGCCGCACATTATTCCGGAGGCCGTGCGGAAAGCCTTCAAGGTGGCGGAGACAGAAAAACCCGGCGCCACGCACTTGGAATTGCCGGAAGATGTGGCTGCTCAGCAGCTGACAGATACCGGCATGCTCGAACCCTTGTTGGTGCAGCATCCGGTGCTTCCCGAGCCGGTGGCCAGCCAGGTCGCGCGCGCGGTAAATCTCATCGAGAAGTCGCGGCGGCCGATCGTGCTGGCCGGCAATGGAATCGTGCGCGGGTCAGCCCAGGAGGCGCTGCGGCTGTTCGCACGGCGGCTCAACATTCCCGTCGTACATACCTTCATGGCCAAGGGGGTCCTGCCGGACTCCGACCCGTTGTCCCTCTATACCATCGGCCTGCAGATGCAGGATTATGCCGCGCGGGTGATGGCCGAAAGTGATCTCGTCATCGCGACCGGGTACGATCCCGTTGAGTATGCTCCCTGCTTCTGGAATCCCGATCGCAACAAAACCATCGTCCATGTCGATGTGGCGCCGGCGGAGGTGGATGCGCATTACGTGGTCGGGGTTGGAGTCGTCGGTAACATCGCGCTCTCGATCGAGGCGATCGAGAAGTCCCTTCAGCCCTGCCGCTCAGAGTGGGCCGGACATTGTCGCCGGACTATTCAGAACGGATTCGATGAGGAGTACGCGGTGTCGCGGAGCTGGCCGATGCGCCCACAACACATCGTGCGTGATTTGCGCGCGGCGCTTGAACCGAACGACTTGGTCATCTGTGATGTCGGCGCCCACAAGCTCTGGATGGCGCGGATGTTTCCCTGCGAGCGGCCGAACGCCTGCATCATTTCAAATGGCTTTGCCTCAATGGGGATCGGGCTTCCGGGAGCCGTTGCGGCACAACTCCTTCATCCTGACCGCCATGTGGTGACGGTCACAGGTGATGCGGGGTTTCTGATGAATTCCCAGGAGCTTGAAACCGCCGTACGCTTGGCCTTGCCGATCGTGATTCTTATCTGGCGGGACGACGGGTATGGGGTGATTCGCTGGAACCAACAGGTCCGTTTCAAACGGACTTCCGGAGTTGAATTTGGGAACCCCGATTTCATCGCCTATGCCGAAAGTTTTGGCGCCGCGGGATTTCGAGTGGAGGGGCCGTTGGAGTTGACAGAGGTCCTGACAAAGGCGCTCGCATGCGGCAGGCCGGCGGTCGTCGATTGTCCTGTGGACTATGCCGAAAATATTCGTTTGTCCGATCGATTACATCGACTGTCGTAAGAAGGTGGCTGAGAGCCTGCACGTTGTTTCACGCCATTTCTATCTGATTCCCGTCACTGTGGCATCTTGCGCCAATAGCTTTCGGTGATTGGGGTTATTCTCTCCATTCTCTTCCCGCATCCCCTTACCTGCATTTTATGAGCGGGCATTTTGCAAGGATTTCCTTCCTTTCGGGTATCCCGGTTGGCTGGCATGAGGATCGCACACTTGCCTGTATCTGTTGATGGAGCGGGTCATTCATGAGCTGGCGCGTGCTCGGTTTGGGAGCCTTGATCCTTTGGGTCGTCACCCTCGGCGTCATCATAGGGCTGTTTGTCCAGGGCCAAACCAGGCCCGGTATAGACGGCCGCACCGAAATCGTCCTGGCCCCGGTGGAGCGTGACCTCGTACTAACGGAAATGCGGCAATTGCTCAAGGCGGTGCATGCGGTCGTGACCGTATTGGGGAGCCCGGACCAGAATTTCCAGGCGGCGGATGACGCGGCGCGCGCGGCAGGAATGCAGATGGCGGCGGACGTCAATCCCGCCATCATGGTGAAGCTTCCCCTGGCTTTCAAACAAATGGGCATGTCGATCCACAAGGACATGGATCGTTTGGCGGACGGCATTATGCAAGGCGAATCGTCTGTTCAAATCCTCAATCGCCTGTCGAGCATGACGGCGCGTTGCACGACCTGCCACGATCTCTATCGGTTCGCGACACATGAGTGAACCGTCACGGCATGAATACTTTTTGCCGCGCCTGGCTCACAGTGAGCATTGGTCGATCCCCTGACGTCTCAGGTCACAAGGGAGGTGCCTCATGGCCTGCAATGTGGGTGGAATTGAACGGCCGATCCGGATCGTGCTCGGCATTCTACTAATTGGAATCGGCGCCTTTACCGATCTCCCGCCGATCGGAACCGGGATTATGCTGATCGCCGGAACTATCGCGCTGGTCACCGGCGTCATTGGCTTCTGTCCGGTCTGGAAGCTGTTCGGCATCAATACCTGTCCGATGGACGCAGGAAAGAGACCGTAGGCAGTCGGGGGAGTGAACTCGAAGGGGAGTCGGATGTGAGCCATCAAGAGCCATATGATCACCAACCGACTGGGGGGTTTTCGACTCCCGTCGGATCGCGGCGTACCTTTTTCCATTGGATGACCGCCGCGGCCGCTGGTTTCATCGGAGTCGGACTGGCCATTCCCCTGATCGGCTCATTCATCGCGCCGGCCTTCATGCGCCGCAAGCGCGATTGGGTGGATGTCGGAGCCGTGGGCGAATTGCCTGTCGGCCGCCCCAGGCAATTGGACCATGTGACGACCATCCGCGATGGCTGGATGGAAACCAAATCGCAGAAGGCAGTGTGGGCGGTGAAGCAATCCGGGGGTGATGTGACGGTCTTCTCACCGATCTGTACCCATCTGGGCTGCGGCTATCGATGGGACGACGAACAGAACAGATTCCTCTGCCCCTGTCACGGCAGCTCATTCGACGTGAGCGGCCAGGTGCTGAGCGGCCCGGCCCCGCGCCCGCTGGATCCGCTCCCCACGAAGGTGGAGAATGGACGGCTCCTCGTCATGTATAAGGAATTCAAGTCGGGCCAATCACGAAGCGTGGAACTGTAATCCACGTAAGGCATAAAGCGTGAGGGGTGAGGCGCATACAGGAGAAAGGGATTTCTCCTTACGCTTCATGGGTCACGCCTAACCAGGAATATGGCTTCTCGTTTCTACAGATGGCTCGACAGCCGCCTGAACCTCAAACCGGTCCAGCGGACGTTGCTCGATGAGCCGATTCCAGGCGGCGCGAGCTGGATCTACGTATTCGGCTCCGCGACGCTCTTTCTGTTCCTCTTACAGGCCTCCACGGGCATGTTCCTCGCGCTGTACTATGCCCCGACACCCGATCACGCATACGACAGCGTCCGCTACATCGAAACCGAAATCACCTTCGGCTGGTTCGTGCGGGGCCTCCACCATTGGGGGGCATCGGCGATGGTCGTGGCCATCGGCCTGCACATGCTCCAGACATTTCTGTATGGCGCGTACAAACCACCGCGCGAAGCGATGTGGATGGTGGGGGTGGTGCTGTTTCTCATCGTGATGTCCTTTGCGTTTACCGGCTACCTGCTTCCCTGGGATCAAACTGCCTATTGGGCGACGCAAATCGGCATCAACATGGCCGGGACCGTTCCGTTCGTTGGAGATATGCTTGCCCGTGTTTTGCGCGGAGGAGAGACGCTTGGCGCGCTGACGCTGTCTCGATTTTTCGCAATCCATGTCTTATTTCTGCCGGCTATCCTGATCAGTGGAATCGTCCTGCACATGTTTATCTTACGGCGTGTGGGACCGGCCGGACCCTGGACCGACGACCGGGCCTCCCTGGGCAGCGAAACGTTCGCTCCCAGACAGGTCTACATGGACGCGGTCGTCATGGCTGGAGTATTTCTGATCGTTGCGATCCTGGCCTTCGCCATCCCTCTGCCCTTGACGGACAAAGCCGACCCCTCGGATACGAGCTTCGTGCCGGTGCCCGAATGGTATTTTTTGTTCTACTATGAATTGCTGAAGTACGTGCATGGACCGCTCGAACCCCTTGCGACCTGGGTCCTGCCTCTCGTTGTCATCCTGATCATGTGGTTCTGGCCGTTCATCGACCGGAATCCGGTGCGGAATCCCACCGGGAGACCGATGGCCTTGGGCAGCGGCCTAGTCTTTCTTCTTATCGTGTTCGGACTGCTGGGCATCTCAATGAAGAATTTGTATGCCGTGCCGAGGATCGATCCGGCTGTGGCGCGCGGCAAGGCTCTCTATGCCGAGTTCGGCTGTGTCGGTTGCCACCGGATCCATGGGGAAGGTGGAGCCGTGGGGCCGGATCTGTCTGCCATCGGTGAGACGAGGCCCGACCGGGAATGGCACATCAAACACCTACGTGACCCTCAGTCCGTCTCGCCCGGGTCATTCATGCCGAAATTTCCCTTGCCCGATGAACAGCTCAACGACTTGGCTACGTACATGCTGAGTCTGAAGCGAGCGACGTAGGCGCCTGAGAATCGGCGCCCGGCGGACGATACGGAAAGAACCTCTGTGAACCGTAACCCCTATAGACAGATATAGGCGCCCCTGTGAATGAGACACTTCATCTCGTCTGTCCGCATTGCAGCCATGTGAATCGGGTCCCGGCGGGTCGCTTGACCGATGGGCCGAAATGCGGGCACTGTCGCGCCGCGCTGTTTACAGGGCATCCGATCGGCCTCACCGCGGCGGATTTCGAACTCCATGTCTCGCGCGCCGATATCCCGCTGGTCGTGGATTTTTGGGCCTCCTGGTGCGGTCCTTGCCGGATGATGGCGCCTGCCTACGAGCAGGCGGCGAAAGAACTGGAACCGCTCGTCCGGCTGGCCAAGGTCAATACGGAGGAGGAGCAGGCCTTGGCGACTCGGTTCGGGATCGTGAGTATCCCAACTCTGGTCCTCTTCCGCGGAGGACGCGAGATGGCGAGGCAGCCGGGAGCGTTGAGCCGCCAGGACATCGTGCGTTGGGTCAAAGCCCACACTTGATCGGGGCTTGCATCCCGCGCCGCCACCGGCTTGGCTGCCATGCTGTGGTGTGGTACTGCGGCGCCGGATGGTGATTGTTGCCTTAGTCGTCAGGGGTGAACGATTGGCCTGATCGCGACGCCCGGTTGCGCTGGAATGTTCTTCAAGGCGGTCGCGCTTTCGGCGGCATACAGTTTGCGAGACTCCAAGACATGCGTAAGTATCTTCTTCTAGCCATGTTGATCGCAGGCCTCTTCGGAGGCTGCCTGGGTACACAGGAACCGCGAAGCGGAGCCCGCCTCCTTGCGCATGAGACCGAATCCGGAGCGCTTGATGCCGTCTTCAGCCATCCTTCTCCTGATTCCATTCCTGAAGGTCGGCGCGGCGAGCGGATCCGATTGGGATATCAAATGGTCGTCCATACTCAGGAATTCGCCACGCCCTACGTGGGGAATGCGCTTACCTGCGCCAATTGTCATTTGGACGCAGGGCTCGATCCCAACTCGGCCTCCTACGTCGGGCTCTCTCGGGTGTATCCGGAATATCGAGCACGTACCGGGAGAGTCGTGACTTTAGCCGACCGCATCAACGAATGTTTCGAACGTAGCCTGAACGGCAAGGCGATCCCTCAAGACAGCCACAAGCTCCATGCCATCGTGGCCTATATCGAATGGCTGTCGAAAGATGTTCCGCAGGGAACTCGCATGGCCTGGCGCGGCATCCCGCGTATTCAATCCACCAGGCCTCCGGATGCCGGCAACGGAATGAAAGTGTTTACGGCCCGTTGCGCGTTTTGCCATGGAGCAGACGGGCAAGGCGCCATGGCAGCCCCTCCCTTGTGGGGCCCTCATTCCTACAACATCGCGGCTGAAATGGCTCGCATTCCGGTGGCGGCATCGTTCATCAAATCGAACATGCCACGGACAAGAGGGTGGGCCTTGTCCGATAATGACGCCTACGATGTGGCTGCATTCATCAATTCTCAACCACGCCCGGACTTTTCCGGCAAAGCCAGCGACTGGCCGAAAGGCGAGAAGCCGGCGGATGCACCCTATTGAGAAAGTACGATATGGTGATTGGATGAGTTCATCAATCATGACCTTCAGGATCGATCACCCAATAACCAGCATCCTTCACACTGTGTGACACTTCGTCTGTGGCGGCTGTCCATCCACCGGCTGAAAGGAGAGCGAGATGAAACTCAGCGTAGCCTATCAAGGAGGAACGCGCTACGACATCGTCAGCGACCGGCATCGGGTGGTCACAGATCAACCGGGGGATGAAGGCGGGACGGATGCGGGCATGACGCCCGTGGAATTGTTCGTGGGTTCCGTGGCGAGCTGTGTCGGTTACTTTGTCGGCCGATTCTGCGCGAGGCACGACATTTCGCGCGAAGGGTTGAAGGTTGAAGCGGAGTGGACGATGGCCGAGGGACCGCACCGTGTCGGTCAGATCCTGCTCGCGATTCGCCTGCCCCATCGCGTGACACCAGAGCAGAAGGAAAAGCTGCTCAAAGTCGCCTATGGCTGCACCGTGCATCAATCGATCGCCGTGGCGGCCAACATCGCCATCGACCTGAATCCGCATAGCCACGCGGTGACTCCAACATAACGGAATGGATGCGATGTCAGTCTCTCGACGCACATTGTTGAGGACGTTGGTGCAGGGAATTGGCGCCGGCTTCGTCCTGAACCGCCGGCTTCCGGCGGCCAAAGCCGGCTCGGCCGATGAAGCCGAGTACTCCACCGGCCCTCTTACCGTGCGGGTCATGAGGCCCTTCAATGCGGAAACATCCGTTCGAGAATTCACTTCCTGGCTGACTCCCAACGAACGGTTCTTCGTGCGCAGTCACTTCGGCCCGCCCACGGCCGAAGCGATACACCGTGATACATGGCGGCTGACGGTGAAGGGACTGGTCAAGGAAGGGCTGAGCCTCAGCCTCAAGGAATTACGACAGTTCGAGGAGGTTACCATCACGGCAGTCCTGCAATGCAGCGGTAACGGCCGCGCCAGCCATCGGCCGAAAGCGCCGGGAGTCCAATGGGAGCGTGGAGCGGTCGGCAATGCGCAATGGACCGGAGTGCGGCTGCGGGACCTGCTGCAACAGGCGGGAGTGAAGCCGCCGGGTCTTCATGTGCAACTGCAAGGGGCGGATCGCCCGGCGGTTGCGACGGTGCCTTTGTTCACGCGCAGCATTCCTCTGGCGAAGGCGCTCCATCCCGATACGCTGCTCGCCTATGAAATGAACGGGCGTCCCTTGCCGTTGCTGCACGGCGCGCCGCTGCGTGTGATCACGCCCGGATGGACAGGGCAGTCCTGCATGAAGTGGCTGGCCGAGATCACGGTGCGAGGGGACGAATCTCCCGGCCATTACATGCAGCAGGCCTATCGCATACCGGAGACGTCGATCCAACAGGGATCCGGCTTGCCCGGCAGCGCAATGGTTCCCGTCGAAGAGATGGTGGTGAAATCACTGATTGCCGTACCGGCCGATGGAGCGACGGTGAGGAAGGGCCCGGTGACGATTCAAGGCGTGGCCTGGGCCGGTGAAGCGCCGGTGGCGAAGGTCGAGGTGTCTTGTGACGACGGGCAGGCATGGGACCAGGCTCGTTTGATCGGTGAAGAGCAACCCTATGCATGGCGGCAATGGCAGTATGTGTGGAATGCGCGCGCGGCTGGTCCGACGGTCATCCTCTGCCGAGCGACGGATGCGCATGGAGAACGGCAACCGGCGACGAGCCCATGGAATCCCAGTGGCTTTCTTTGGAATGGATGGGATCGCCGGATCGTGACGGTGGCACTGTGAGAATGTTGCAACATCCCCTCAGCAGCCTCTTCGCGTTACTCAGGACCTCAATGTACAAACACCGTAGGTCTCAGTCTCTTGTTCATTGCGGCCTTGCCGGGCGAATGTATTCACCATTCTTCATGATGCTGCTGGTTATTCTGGGTATGGGGGCGGTGACGGCCGCTCAGGAAGAGGAGCAGGCCACGATCGATCCCGGCCTGTCCCGGCGCGCAGGCACATTGATGCTGGCCCGTTGCGCGGTCTGCCATACGACCGACCTGATTTCTCAACAGCGGCTGCCTGAAGAGCGATGGAAGGCGACGGTGGAAAAGATGGTGCGCTGGGGCGCCGACCTTTCTCAGGAAGAAGTTACCCTGCTCCTACAATACTTGACGATGCGTTACCATCCCGGCGCAGCGGATCATCTGCCGGCGATCGAACATGAGTTGGGGATGATGGAGCCTCCCAGGGGACAGGATCCGGCAAGCGGGAGGCCGCCGGCCGGGGTGGCCTCAAGGGGTTCGGAGATCTATGCGCACAACTGCCGGGCTTGCCATGGCGAAGCCGCCGCCGGTGGCGTGGGACCGAAACTGGCAAACCATGCGGTCCTCAAGAACGAAGGTTCCTTTTGGGAAACGGTTGTCCATGGCCGCGGGCCGATGCCGGCCTGGGGCGCGCTGCTCAGCCATCAAGACATCGCGGACATCCATGCCTGGCTGTCCAGCAAATGAATCTATCACTGAGCATTCGTAAGGAATGCAATGCATCATAAAGTTCGGAATTGACGGCAGTCGATCGTGAGGGCGGTAGGCCGTCGGCTCAAAAGGAGGTGTGTCATGAATGTGAAGCAAGCAGTGGGCAGGGCAATGGTTCTCGCGGGCAGCGCGCTGCTCTTGTCGGGATGCGCAGGTCACCATACGGGAAAACTCGACGACAAGCTCAAGGCGAATGCCACGATCAGCGGCCCCGGCATCACCGGAGAAGCGCGTCTGTATCAAGAGTATGAGGGGCGAGTGCGTATCAAAATGACGGTGCAGGGAACCGCCGACAGCAAGCTGACTCCTGGCCGGCACGCGGTCCATATCCACGAAACCGGGGCCTGTGAGCCGTTCACGGCTGCGAAGGGGCATTATGATGGAAATGTCGATCCGCAGGCCAACCCGGAAGCGAACGTCAGTCCCGGACTGGGGAACCATCCCTATCATCTCGGGGATTTGCCGAACCTCGTGGTGGATGAGAACCGCAAAGGGACCCTCTATACCATCACGAATCGGGCAACCTTGGCCTCCGGCATGACGACGCTCTTTGATGCGGACGGCAGCGCGTTCATCATCCACGGTCTTGAAGACAAGTATCTGCCCGATCCTCCGACCAAGGACGCGCCGGGAGGCTCCAGGATCGCCTGCGGAGTGATTGTGAAGAAGTAATGGGTTTCCGGCGACGAGATACGAGAGACGAATGACGAGCAGAGGAGGTCAGAGTGGCAACGTTCATTATTTCCGGCAGTCGAGGAACGGACGATCCGACGATGGCGACCTTGCCGTTCATGGCGGCGAAGACGGCCAAGGAACAAGGCCATGACGTCGTATTGTGGCTGTGGAATGAAGCGGTCACATCCGCGCGCAAAGGCACGGCGGACCATGTTGTCGGTGTCAATTTGACGCCGATGAAAGATTTACTGGGCGTCCTGCAGGCCGCCGACATTCCGATTTGGGTCTGCGGCGCCTGCGCCGTCGCGCGGCAAATCGGACAAGACGATCTTGTGGCGGGCGCGGTGATGAAAGGCATGCCGGACTACATCAAGGCGGTGGCGGAGCGAGATCGGACAGTGGCGTTCTAGCAACGCTTCCGGTTGGTGATACCCTGATGCAACATCCGGAACCCATGGAGTACCTAAGGAGTCACTGAATGATCAGCCGAATGATGGCAAGGATCCTGACCGCGTTCGTGGTGGTTGTTCCGACCGTTGTCATGGCAGTCGGTCCGGACATGATGCGGCCTCGTGTGCCGGCGGATAAATTGGAAGGCGTGCGGGCCATTCGAAGTCCTTTGCCGGATTCGCCGGAGATCGTTGAAAAGGGCAAGGCGATTTACCATGGCAAAGGGACCTGTGTAAGCTGCCACGGAACCAGCGGGGCCGGCGATGGACCTGCCTCTACGGGTCTCAATCCTTCACCGCGTGACTTTCAGCGCTACGGGTTCTGGCGGCATCGGACGGAAGGCGAGCTCTATTACGTCATTCAGAACGGCTCGCCGGGAACGGCGATGGCGCCGTTCGGCGCGATTCTGACTGACGAAGAAATCTGGAGCCTCATCCAATACGAGCGGACATTCAGCCGGCATGGAGGTCCTCGCAAGGGTATGAGGGGGATGGGTGGTCGCGGTCGGATGGGTCATATGGAGTCCCAGGGTGGCATGGAACATGACCGCATGGACCAGCATGACCAGGAGGAAGCCGATACCGCTTCCCCGGAAGAGGGCGACACAATCCCGAAGAGTGAATGAAACAGAGGCATTGCCGCCTCCGTTGCGCCTGTCAGAACCGATTTGCCCGCCACCATATTCAATAATCCTCGACTCTCCCTCCTCCTCTGCTCCGTGAGCCTTCTCTTTGATGACTCTCACGGTCATTCACCATTGCGTCCGGCCTGTTGTGCCCCTTCCGGGTTTGATGGTGAGCCCCGTGCCGGCCAGCGCGGCCATGGCCTTCAGCTCGGTCAGCGTCGTGATGAACAGCTTGCGGTTGCGGAGAGTGCGGATCAATTGACCGTAGTCGGTCCGCGATTTCTGATCGCGACAAGCCTTGCGGAGAGATGTTGCGGAGAGATGAAGGCAGCATTTGCGAGGTCCGCGCTGTATCATGCGGGTACAGGACGCAGAGATGGAACGACCATCCATGGACAGCTATCTGAACACAGATGTCTTGATCCGGCTGTCGGCATTTGCCGGGGTGCTCGGGCTGATGGCTCTCTGGGAGGTGAGGATGCCGCGGCGTCCGCTGACCACCGCCAAAAGACGACGTTGGAGCGCCAACCTCGCCGTCGTGGCATTGGATTCGATCATCCTGCGCCTGCTGTTCGCCGCCGGCGCAGTCGGCGCGGCTGCCCTGGCTACCGACCGGAACTGGGGCGTGCTGAATCACGTAAATTGGCCGCTCTGGATCGAGATCGTGGCGGCGGTCGTCCTGTTGGACCTGGTGCTGTACTTACAGCACGTCATGTTTCACGCCGTCCCTCTGTTCTGGCGATTCCATATGATGCACCATGCGGATCTGGATTTTGACGTCACCACCGGGATCCGCTTTCATCCAGTCGAAGTCGTGATCTCGATGGCGATCAAGGTAGCGGCAGTGGTTCTCCTGGGGGCGGCTCCTGCCGCAGTGTTGATCTTTGAAGTCTTGTTGAACGCCACCTCGATGTTCAATCACGGGAATGTCTGGATTCCTTCTCCGGTGGATCGAGCCCTTCGGTGGATCATCGTCACGCCGGACATGCATCGCATCCACCATTCGGTCATACCTCGGGAGACCAACTCAAATTATGGATTCAATCTACCTTGGTGGGACCGTTTGTTGTGGACCTATCGTGAGGACCCCGTCCATGGACAGACCGGAATGACGATCGGGCTGGAGGAATTTCGAGATCCCGGCCGGTTGACCTTGGCCGGCATTCTGGCGCTGCCGTTCTCGGCCCTCCATCGAATCAGCCTATATGAGGAAAATCGGCCGGCTGCTGATTCTGCATCTCGTCAAGGCGGTTCCTGACATTCAACCGCAGGGTGTAATATTTTCATTCCTCCACCGTCTGTAGGCGTGGCGGCACATCGATAAGCATTTCACGAGAGACAATCCGTGGTTCGTAGTGGCGTTCGTTGCCACCATGCCCGCCGGTTGATCGCGCGCGGGCGTGGACATTGAAGTAGCGCATGCATACCATTGATGCATGCGGGTCAACCGGCATGAGATACGATAGGATTGCCTCGTGCTCGATTGGGGTGAGGAGCAGTGATAGGCGAACGCATACGGCTTGAGACTCTTTGCGCGCGGGATGGTGTCGATGCGGCCAGACAATGGGCAAGTTGGGCCGCCGCCTTGTATCGGCGTTCGATCCTTGACTCGGCACATCATGCATCTCAGCCGGACTTTAGACCTCGCTTCGAACGGAGTATCCGTGAGCTGGACAGTTTTGCCGAGAGTGGAATTATCCCGTGACAGATCAAGCGCATGATCCGAAGCCGCCGTGCCTGTCGCCTTTTGGGACAGCCTGAATCGCGGGCGGTTCTGGAATTCCCCAGTTTTTCAGCGCGCGCCGGTCGTCCGGTCCATTGCCCCTGAAAATCCTCGCCAAACAGGCTACATAGTCGTTGCAGGCGGCCTTGCATCCTGGCACGGCCTCTGCTTCTTTTCACGGGAGACTCGTAAGAGCTGCAAGACCGGAAAAACCGATAACAAATGGAAGGAGTCATCATCATGGCCGATCAACATGAAGGTTGTTCTGGCGCCGGTATGTCGATTGCCTTTTTGACCGGAGCGATGCTCGGCGCGATGGCGGCGATGTTGTACGCGCCCGCTTCCGGCGAAGAAACCCGCCGTACGATCAAGGACTACGCACGCAGGACGGAGGATGAGGTTCTGGAGAAGGCGAAAGAGATCCGCACGGACCTTTCGCGTACCGTCGAGGATGCCAAGCGCTATCTCAAAGAGACGGAGACCACTATTACCGCCGCTCTGTCGGCTGCCAAAGAAGTGTTCAAGAAGGAAAGGGGCGAGAGGGGGGAACGAAATGTCTGAATCAAAGATCAGCGTCACGTTCGAGCAGGACCACGAGCGCCTCGACGGACTCTTCGCATCGTTCCAACAGCAGAAGCGACAAGACTTCGCCAGGGCCAAGGAGGCGTTCGCCGAATTCAAGCTCGGGTTGCAGCGCCATATCCTGTGGGAGGAAGAGCTACTGTTCCCCAAGTGGGAGGAGAATTCCGGCATGGCGGAAGGCGGCCCGACGCAGGTCATGCGCACCGAACACCGGCTGATCGCCGATTGCTTGGAAGCCATTCACCAGAAACTCCAGGCGCAGAACGCGGACAGCGACAAGGATGAACAGAGGTTGCTGGAGCTGTTGAAAGCGCACAACATGAAAGAGGAACGGATTCTCTATCCGTCGATGGATCAAGTGATCAGTGATGAAGAGCGCACAATGCTCTATCGCGCCATGCGGGATATTCCGGAAGAACGGTATCGCGCCTGTTGCGGAAGCGAACGGTCGTGAGGATATCCATAGGGGCGGTCCTGCTCTGCACATCGTTGCTATCGCCGGCGGCAGCTGGCTTGGGCGGGACCTATGCGAGGCCGGATCTGCATGGCGCCTTGAAGGCCGGGCAGCCGTTGCTCCTCCGGTTGGTCACCGACGGAGGCATGGCAGTCAATCCTCACAGCGATCTGATCTTTCGAGCGACGGGAGCCACATCTTGTTTGAATTGTCACCGGGCCGGCAAGGAAGATCAGCCGACCTCGCAGGTTCTGGACAATGCTCTGGTTCAGGAACTCAGGGCCAAGGCCAAAGGCATCCATGGGCCGGGCCGGTTCGCGGACTGCTTACGTTGCCATGCCGGAGGCAACAAAGGAGTGGAGAAGTATAGGAAGTGATAAGTTCAGAGTACTGAGTTCTGAATCCGGAATTCCGAGTTTCAGCAGCGAGGGGACGGGTCATCAGCGGTGAACGACGAGAGAGGCTTCTAGAGCTGCGAATGACGAACGACGGATGGAACGCATGACAACCGTGCAGCGTCGCGTCCTTTTGATCGGTGCGATCATGGCCGCAGCCGTTGCGGGAGCGTTGGTCTTCGAAGCCGTGCTCAGTATCGGCTCCTCTACTCGATTCGGCCATACGCGTTACGGCCATGCTGTCGGTTGGTTGGGGCTGGCCGTCATCCTGCTGGTGTTCATCTATCCTATTCGCAAACGATATAGTCTCGCGCGTCATTGGCCGCGCGGCTGGTTTCGGGTCCACATGGTCGCCGGAATTCTTGGGCCGCTGCTTATTTTTCTCCATTCGGGCGCACATTACCATGCCCTGGTTCCGGTATTCGCGATGGGCGCCATGGTGGTCGTGGTCATCAGCGGGATCGTGGGGCAAGCTGTTCATGCCTATGTTGTGAGGACGCTTAATGATGAACGACGCCGTTTCCAGCAGGAAGGATTATCTGCTGGGGAGATCGAAACCCTGCTGCACCGGGTGGCATCGCAAGAGGAAACTTTCCGGCTGTGGCAGGCGGTTCATGCGCCGATGACCCTGATGTTCCTGGTGCTCACTGCATTGCACGTCGCGGGCGCGCTGTTCTTCGCCGGTCTGTGAGCCATGCGGTATCACCCGCTGCCCAGGACCGCCGTCCCGATCGTCGCGCTGGCGACGTTGGTGGCTGTCATGTGGATCGGTTGGGGATCATGGCGGCATCCCATGGCGTTCTGGGCTCCGGGAGACCTGAGCCGGTACCATGCCGATATGACTTCCTGTATGCAATGCCACAAGCCGTTTCATGGCCCGAGTCCCTTGCTCTGCGTGACCTGCCATACCGGTCCGTATTTCGAAAGACGATCATCGTCCGGTAGTGCGGACTTGCATCGGGATATGGTGGCAAACAAGACGGTCTGCTCGGCCTGCCATACGGAACATCGGGGTGCCCTCGCACGGATCACCAATGCTGCGCGCGTCAATCCGCACGGCGAGTTTGTGTTCCTGGCTACCGGAACCAATTCCTGCAGCGCCTGCCATGAGTTCGGTACGAGAGTCGCGGACCGGCCGAGGCTCAAAGCCGATCCCCTCGTGAAGCAGCTGCTCGCAGCAGGCGGTGCGGCCCATCAGCCGGGACGAATGGCGGATTGCCTTACGTGCCACGCGACGGGAAAGAACTCCGAATAAGAGAAATGGATTGAATCATGGCCAACCAGATATCACTGAGCAGGACAGATGGGGAACGCGTGGGACGCGACGCACGAGGCGCGAACCGTTCCGAATGAACGACAGAGGTGGGCGGGAGGGACCCAGGAGGACTTCACATGACGAGAGCCGGTTCAAACGCGGTGACGAAACTGTTGATGATGACCAGTTTTGGGGCGGTATCGACATGGCTCCTGGCTATGGACACTGCTCCGGACCGGCTTGCTTCCGGCGATGCGAAGCCGGCTCCGGCGCGAGCCGGTTCCGCGGACACCCCGACTTTTCCCCCGTTCCACTTCCGCCTGGTGACGCGGCACGCGGCCAAGTTCTCTACGACGCGAGCTGCATCGTCTGTCACGGTATCGGAGCGGCCGGGCAATCGGGCCGCGATTGGCCGGCAATCCAGTGGTGTCCAACGACAGGGCCTTCTGGGATAGGGTCCTGCGAGGAGGACATGCCTCCGTTGGGTGATGTCCTCACGTCGCAGCAGATTGCGGACATTCAGTCCTGGGTCAAGAGTTTGCGATGATCCAGGTTACGAGGTAAGAGATCGTTGGGAAGAGTCTTCCTGCTCCGAGGAATCCGGATGCGTCGCCAACACCGCTTCCAATTCCAACAATGTTCTATGCATGGCGGGGAGCTGTGCTCGCGTCATCGATTTCGTCTCGATCAGTTCCGAATGCAGCCTGGACAGTTTGTCGGCGCCCAGGATGGTCGCGCTTTCCGCCAGCTCGGCGAGTAATTGCGCGAGGTGAGCGGAAGGCGGCTCGTTTGATTCCGCCTGTTCCAAGCATACGATCGGCAACGCGGTACTCACCTGGCCTGCCAACAGGCCGGTCAACTCTTGATACTCGTCCGCCCCGATTTGCAAACGGTCCATGACCTGCGTCTTGTCGCACAGTACCTGGGGCTGATCGCGCAGAATCTGTTCGACCCGTTCGAGCAGTTGATTCTTCTCCACGGGCTTCACTAAAAATCCCTCGCAATCCAGGCCTCGTGCCGCCTTGACGGTCCCGGCATCACAGCGAGCGGAGAGAATGATGATCGGAATGTCTTTAAGCGCCGAGAGTGCCTTGATCTTCGCGATGAGCTGCAACCCGTCCATCTCCGGCATCATGTAATCCGTGATGACGAGCTGAACATTGTTCATCGTGGGAAGGACTTCCAGCGCTTCGTTCCCATTGTTGACGACAACGGTCTGGTATCCGGCCTGTTGAAGCAGATGCTCGGCGAGCTTGGCGCTCACCGCATTGTCTTCAACGATCAAGATGGGCATTGAAATTGATCCCGGAGGGAGATTCGATAGAGAAGAAGGTCGGCAATGAGATACATCAGCGAGTCTCTTATCGGGCGATTATCGGTATAACTTGAGGCGCGAACTGTTCAGAAACAGAGTGTATTCTGCCTTGGTTGTCACAGCCTAGGGACCTTGTTCTGACGGGTCTGCGGCATCCGCGTCTGAATGGGGAAATGCAGTTTTATCGCAATGCAACAGTCATTGCGTTACCTCATTCGGGATATCAACAGGGTATTGCTGACGAACATTGCCAGCTTTTCGGATTGGATAGGAAATGAATTGAATGCCAAGCTCTTCTTCCCCGGCTCACGGCGGCGGCCCAGCAACCCGAATCCTCGCATCCACGATCTTGCAACCCTGTCCCGGCGGCAGCGCCAAAATCGGGTTGAGGTCCAATTCGACGATCTCCGGTACCGCTTCGACTAATCGAGACAGTCTGAGCAACAGCTCTTGGATGGCATCGACATCCGCCGGCGGATGACCGCGATAGCCTTGCAGGAGGCGATACCCCTTGATGCCGCGAATCAGATCGGCGGCATCCAGTTCCGTCAATGGCGTGATACGAAAGCGCACGTCACCGAGAATCTCGACATGTATTCCGCCGAGGCCGAATCCGATCAAGGGCCCGAAGGACGGATCCTGCACCATGCCGGCCATGACTTCGACACCGCCGGTCACCATCGATTGAACCAGCACTCCCTCCATCGCCTCAAGGTTCCTGTCTTGAGTCAGCCGCGCCGCAATCTTGTCATAGGCGGCGCGCACCTCAGCCGCGGTAGCCAGGTTCAATTGCACGCCGCCGATCTCGGTCTTGTGAACGAGCGTATGGGAGGCGAGTTTCACGGCGACCGGAAATCCGATCTGCCCGGCGATCGTCGCGGCTTCTTCCGCAGTCGTCGCCACAGCTCCCGCCGGCAGCGGGATCGCCATGGCGGTCAAGCAGGCGCGCGTTTCGGCGACCGTCAGCCAGCCGTTTCCACGCTTGGCGATGGCCTCGCGGCAGATCCGGGTGATCGTCGGAAGGTCGAGATCATCGAAGTCGGGAACCATGCCGGCCGGCCGGTCGCGCCATTGCACATAGCTCATGATCTTGCTCAAGGCGCGGGCGGGTAGTTCAGGCAGCCCGAAGGTGGGAATGGTTTCCTGTTGAATGGAAAATTTCCGCTCTCGATCCGATTCCACCATCCACACGATGTAGATCGGTTTCCTTGTTCCCTCCGTGGACCGCGCCGCGACGAGTCCTTTCCTGATTCCTTCCGCGATGGCCTCCATGTATGTGGGTATCACGGAGATGTAGAGAATGATGAGGGCATCGATGTCATCGGAGGCCAGCAGCGTGGCGATGGCCTGCTCGTATTGTTCGGGAGTGGCTGATGCGATCAGATCGACCGGGTTGCCCAGCGCCGCGGCTGACGGCAGAAATGGCGCGAGTTGAGAGATCGTGGCCTGAGATAATTCCGGTACGTCGAGGCCCCCCGCTTCGCAGGCATCCGCGCAGAGAATGGCAAGCCCGCCGGCATTGCTGAGGATGCCGACCCGTTTCCCCTTCGGCAACGGTTGTTCCGACAAGCACAGCGCCAAAGCGAACATGTCTTCCAGCCGGTCTGCGCGCAGGATTCCGGTCTGTTGAAACAGGGCCTCCACGGCCACGTCATTGGCGGCCAGCGCTGCCGTATGGGAGCCGGCGGCGCGGCTGCCGGAAGCGGTGCGGCCGGATTTCAACGCCACGATTGGCTTTTGACGGCTGACGCGCCGGGCGATCTTCGCAAAGCGCCGTGGATTGCCGAACGATTCCACATAGAGCAGGATGACCTTCGTTGCGATATCGCCCTCCCAATATTGAAGAAGATCGTTGACCGATACGTCTGCCTTGTTGCCGACGCTGACGAAAGACGAGACGCCGAGCCTGAGACGCTCGGAGGCGGACAGCAGGGCGATTCCCAACGCGCCGCTCTGCGAGGACATCGCAATGGCGCCGGATAGGGGAAAGGTGGAGGAGAAGGTGGCGTTGAGCCGCACCGCCGGATCGGTATTTACGATGCCGAAGCAGTTGGGCCCCACCATGCGCATGCCATGCTGCCGGATCTTGCTCAATAGCTGCGCTTGCAGCCGACGACCTTCCTTTCCGACCTCCGCGAACCCGGCGGTGATGATGACGAGCGCACGGACACCGATAGCGGCACAGTCCTCCACCACGGATAAGACCGATTCTTTAGGGACGGCAATGACGGCCAGGTCGATGGGTTCGGGCAGGGCGCGGAGAGAGGAGTAGGCTTCCAGTCCGAGGATGGTAGAGGCATGGGGATGGATCGCATAGCAGCGGCCTTGAAACCGGTTACTGCGCATGGCATCCAGCAGACGGTAGCCGATATTCTGACGGTCTCGTGAGGCGCCGACGACGGCGACGGCCTGCGGTTGAAACAGAGGGCGGAGCGATGCCGCCGTGGCGACCCGTTCACGCCACTCGGATTGACGCACGCTATGGTCGGTCGGCGTCAATGACAGCTCGACCTCCATGTCGCCGCCTTGCATATGTTCCTCCATGGTAAATCCGGATGAGGCAAAGACCTCGCGCATGGCAAGATTCTCGGCGTGGGTCATGGCCCAGAGTTTCGTGAAGCCATGGCGGATCGCGAGGAGCGCCAGGCGTTCGAGGAGGATGGTGCCGAGGCCTCGTCCATGGAGCCGGTCATCGACGGCCAGGGCCACTTCTGCCTGCTGCTGGTCCCGCGCGTGATAGGAACCGGACGCGATTACGCGAAGCGCTCCATCCTCCCGTCTGAGGGCGATCACGGTCAGGCTGCGTCGCGGGTCTGAGCTGTCGCAGAGCGAGCGGATTACCTCGACGGGAGGGGATGCTTCAGAAAAAAACCGGTGGCGCTTTGCCGCCGGCGACAGACGCTCGACGAAGCGCTGCAATTCATCGATGTCGCCTGGCTGGGCCACTCGCAGAAGCGCAGTCGTGCCATCGCTCAAAATCGCATGGCCTGAGTCGGAGCCGTCTTCCTGCGGAAGCGGCATGTGGAGTGGGCGAATACGTTGCATGGACTATCTTGAAAAGGGTCCGGTTTCAAGGCAGCTGGAGCCTGAACCTTTCAGAAAGCCGGCGGACTTCAGAGTCCCTGTTAGCTGATGGACCCAGGCGGCGCCACCCTGCGGATGTACGACAGCACATCCACCAGTTGCTGATCCGTCAGTTCTCTTCGGAACGCATGCATAGGCGTGAACAGGATGCCGTTGGCGATCGTAATCAGCAATTCCCAGTCGGTCTTGGACCGAGAACTCACGGATCGAAAATCAGTCGGCTTCACGATGAGGTATTCTGCCTCCGGCCCCCTGCCGTCCAACCGTTGTCCGTGGCAACGGAGGCATTGCTTTTCATAGATGGTTTGCCCGTCCTGCGGATTGCCGCGAGGGGCCTGTCCGGAGGCCCATGAACTTCCCAGGATGACGAGGCAGAGGGCAAATAAGACACTCAAGGATCTCATGCGCCTGCTCCTTTCCATTCGCCGTATGACAGGCCGCCCGTGTTGTCTTTTATCGTACGATCAGAACCGGGCAGGCCACGCGATGCAAGAGGGCGTGAGAGATGCTGCCCAAAAGGAACCGCTCCAGGCCCTTGCGCCCGTGAGACCCGATGATCAACAGATCTGTCGTCATGGCGCGTTCAGTCAGGATGTCCGTCGGCTCTCCCATGATCACCTGTGTGCCGACCGTATAATCCCGGTCCATCACCGACGCCGCCAGATCCTTCACGAGGTCTTCGGCGGAACGCAGGGCGACATCCGTCCAATCCTGGAGCGGGAACAGATGGTACGGATCGGTGGAGGGGATCGGGCGTACGACGGTGACGATGGTGAGGTCTACCGGGTTCTTGAACGGATGGGCGAGGAGCCAGGCCTTGATCCGGCCGCCATCTTCATGCCCTTCGACGGCTACTACGACGCGCTTCACCGGTCCGCTGTGGTCCTTGACGATCAATGTGGAGCAATCGGCATGCAAGGCGACGCGATGGGAGACGCTGCCCAGCACGAGTTCCCCGACCCTTCCTTGCCGGCGGGCGCCGATCACGATCAACTCCGCCTTCGTGTCGCGGGCCATATCCAGAATCAGCGAAGCCGGTTTGGCAAACTGAGAGACGCGTCTGATCGAAAGGCCCATCGAGGGCAGAAGGGTGGTCGTGTGATCGAGCAGTTGTTCGCCCGCCTTTTCCATGGCTTCCCGGAAATCGTTATAGCCAGGGAGATTACTCACTTCAGCGACCAGCGGATACTGGAACATTCCCAGATCGATGCCATGCACGAGTGTGACATCATGTAGCTCGTAGAGATATGACACCTCCCGAACGGCCGCGAATGCCTGCTCCGACCAATCGAGTGCGATCAGGACACGCATGGAACTCCTTGTTAACCCTTGGACGTCAGGCTCCCGCCATCTCCAACAGTTTGCTCGTCTGTCTATTCATCGCCGGTCTTCTGTTTCTCTGCGTAGGTGACCGGTTTCGGCCGGCTCCGCGACGGTTGTTTTCCTTGCCAGGCATGCCTCCTCGGCCAAGGCGAGATCCTGCAAGACCTCCCGGTCTTGCACCTGCGCGAAGTCGTGATAGAAATTCCCGACGGCATAAAATGGCTCCGGGACCATCAGCACGACCAGCCGGTCGAGCAGGCTGCGAGCTTCCTGCACGGTGCTGCGAGGGCCGACCGGAATGGCTCCGATCACGCGGCGCGGGTTTCCTTGGCGGGCGGTCGCCGCGGCAGCAAAGAAGGTCGCCCCCGTCGCTAAACCGTCGTCCACGAGAATCACCGTCCGGTCCTTAAGGTCGGGGAAGGCCCGTCCCTGCCGGTAGAGGATTACGCGCCTGGCAACTTCCTCTCTTTGCGCCAGCACGGCAGGCTCAAGGTCCCGCTCCGAAAGCGACAAGTCTGCCAGCCCCTGGCGATTCCAGTAGAGGGCACCGGTTTCACCGACTGCGCCGAGCGCATATTCCGGGTTCATCGGTGCGCCGATCTTGCGCGTGATCAACACATCGAGCGGCAGGTGCAACGCGAGACTCAACTGATATCCCACCACCACTCCGCCGCGAGGAAGCGCAAGGAGGATCGCGCCTGGGTCGTCGCGAAGTTCTGACAATTCCTGTGCAAGGAGCCCGCCTGCTTCCTTACGGTTTTGGAACATACGGTTTCCCTAGGAGACGGCCTCTTCCTGCCGGCCGCCATAGTACGCTGACGAATGGATGGGGTCAGTTCTACTGCAGACAGGATGCCAAAGACGAATCGAAAGGAATCCCAGCAGAATCTCAAGAGTTCAACTGACTTATCTTTGAAGGAGGACTCGTAGTCCCGGCAGACTACCCTTTGTTGGGGCGATACGGGACAATGTGAATTGAAGGCAATGTTGCGAATTACCTCAATCCGGTTCAGTGGAGGCGAGGTGGATCAAATTGATGCAGAAAGCCCATCTAGCGCAGAAATGCCTTACGGAGTTTGAGCAAGAACGCATCTGCCAGATCGGGTCGGGTCTGCTGCGAGCAGCTTCGCAAGCGACGAGAGGCTTCTTCCGTCCAATATTCTCCCAGGTCGATGACTTCGCCGGGACGATAGTCGCCGTCTTTAATCCGCCGGACCGTTTCACCGACCGGCGTCTCCGCCACTCTGATACTGAAGGTTCCCCGTTCCAATAATTCGCAAAGATTGAACAACACCCGCACATAGGCAGCCGCATATTTGGCGGGCCGGCCATCCTTTTTTTCCAGCATTTTCCTGCGTTGATGGTCGCAGTAGTTGAGGAATGAGTCGTAGGCAGCCTGCGCCGACCAGAGGTGCGGGAAGAGTTGCCGCAATTCCGCGCCCCAATCGTCCATCGTCACTACCGGCGCGACCAACGTTTCCAATACCAGTGGATGGCCTTGCAGCGCGAGTTGAAGGAAGTGAGCGGCTTCCCAGGAGGTCTCGTCGGCCTCCTCCTTCATCATCCTCATGCCTTGGTACTTGAACCCCACGCGAAACATGTCGGCGGTGGGCAGCACGAAGACGC
Organism: Nitrospira sp.; assembly: GCA_020697375.1. The sequence goes on from JAJFBJ010000032.1 coordinate 44,230, forward strand.
TGCGGAAATCCTTGTCGCTGTCGGGGCCGGCTAGTCCGTGAGCATGCGAACCGACCACAACCTTGAGGATGGAAACATCGCCGGAAGAAGTCCTTCTGTCGGTTAGCATGGTTGGGGCCGCACGTCGCTGTAGTGGGATACCCAATCTAAGAGGCTGCGGAAAAACTCATTTTTGCTCAATACGCTACGATCAACTCACGGCCATATCGGTTTCAAAATAACCTGCAGGATGCGCAAAAAGGCAACCTTCTTACCCGCCCAACCCTCGGCGCGCCAAGACGCGCCTTGGCCCAGGCAAGGCCGCAGCGATCGAAGCGACGAATCACACTCGTGTCGTACGGTGGCCGCTGAGCGATGCGAGAAGGCCGCTGCGGACTTTTTCCGCATCCTGCTAAGGCCTCCTCAGGAAGCCCAAGCTCAAGGCTACAGAGGATCGGCAATGCATGTCGAGGATAAAGGGTCTGTGTGAGGGATTCTACCCTTGGTTGATGTGCGAGGAACACTCCGAGTATTGCCACAGCGAGGAAGAGTTGACACAGGGCAAAGGGAGGATGGTCCTAGCCGCGAAAACGGATGCCTACAATCAGGCGCGTGGCGGAGCTACCATGATGATGTAATCCACTAAATCATCCATGGCGATGCATGGAAGCTCACATGACAAGCGATAAAACTCCTGTCCTCGGTCTCCCACCGTAAAATCAATCGTGCTGGTCTTGCGGGTCTCGCCGTCGATAACCGGCGAAGTGATTGAGGTATCCTTGGCAGTCAATGTGAATTGATGCGCATTTTTGTTGGCATCGGCATATTCGAGGACGATATGGACGCGGGTACCGCGCGGGATGGTCATTCGTTTGTCCTGCATCGGAATACCGGACACCTGAAGCCCCTGGGCCGTCACCTTCATGGTGAGGTTCAAGCGTTCAACGGCGAGGGCATTCGGTCGTTCAGCGGTGAGGGTCAGCAGCATTATAAGAGCACAAACAGTGGAGCGCATCATCGTGGGTCATGCCTTTTCTGGTTCACTAACCGTTATCCAATGACAGTGCTTGGGGCGATCGCGGGATGTGTCTTGCTCAAGGAAGGCAGGCAGTTCTGCCCGCACTTGCCATGGGAGAAGCGTTCGGCGTCACAAGTCTGGACCACCATGCCTTGTTTCGCGGAATCCCAGGTGATGTTGAGTTGCGCGGGCTCGTTCGATTCCGGGCATTGCGTCCCGGCGGAAATCGAGGGAGGCTTTTGCGATTCCACGCCGAATACACTGACGGCCAGCATGGAGAAAAAGGTTGCTACAATTCCGATCCCTACGACATCCATGGATGACGCTCCTTGTTCCGCATTAAGGGTTACTATGTAACGTGTGACATTCGACTGTTCGAATCATTACGCTGTTGGATGTGTGCAATCGGAGTGCCAAGGCTAATTGAGATTTTGGCGGAACGTCACATCGTAAGTGGTTGAATTGATGTGGCGGTGCGGTATCGCACGACCGGACGTTAGTCAAAAAAATGGCAAGGTTGCTCAAATTATGTCGGTTTCACGAGCCTCTTCAGTTTGAGGAAGGGGTTTCCTGGCAGGATGATTCACGGTTCGCGCTCTGCATCGCCCTTCGTCTCGCCATGCTTGCCGGCCCGCTTGGCTCCCCATTTCCACTTCCCTTTATAAAAAAGTCGCTGGCGCATGCCGCGTATGTCGCGATTGCCGGCGACACAATGCCCTCTAACGTGCCTGAATTGAGTGACAGCCGCTCGTTGAACGCCTTGATATAATGAGCCACAATTTCTCCGCGGTACGGTGAAAACCTATTACGGTCAAGAAGGAGAGACAGCATGAGAAAACGAGGGCCGGAAACCCCGAAGGGCGGCAAGAGTCAGAAGAAGGCAACGTCACCTAGCGCCTTGGCTCGCAAGGCCTTGGCGGTGAAGCGGCAGCAGCAGAAGGAAGCGATTACCGGTGCGATGGAAAAAGCGCAACGGAAAGGAACAACTGAAAGCGCGGCCAAGATTTCTGCCGCATTGGTTCGAACCGTCGAGGCAGCAAAGCTCCGGCGCAAGAAACAGACGATCACCGAGGCCATGGAGGAGTCGCAGCGAGCAGCCGGAACTCTCAAGCAGCCACGGTCATCGGAGGCGTTGGAGCGGACGGTGACGGCCGCCGGTCGCCTGCGCAAAAAAGCCGCGGTCACGGCGGCGTTGGAAGCATCGCAACGCCGTTCGGCTCCGCGGGGCTCATGACCGATTGATGGCAGAGCCATCGGAAACTCATTTCTACGTAATAAAAACGGCGATTGCTATCGGTGGCCTGCTGGAGTAGACCATCTCAGCGCTCCGGCGCCGGGATATGCCCGGCCATAACGTCGTCACGTTTCACCGGTTCCGAATGCCGCGCGACATCGACTGTAACCCAGTCTCATTGCGTTGACTTGCATCCTTCGTTAGAATCCGCTCCACGTGAGGATGAGGCATGACGCGCTGAGGTTCAACGCGAACTCTACGGAGGGTCCATGAACAGCCGCCAAGTCGATCCGGCTCCATCCGTTGCTGCGGTCACTTCTACCTGCCGACATAAGCGACTCGTCGATCGCATTCTTGCAAAAAATGGGAAAGAGACCGGAAAGGTGCGCTGCGCGGAATGCGGCGCGATTCTCGACGATCATACACCTTCGACCGTGCGATAGGTTCTTGCCGGCCATCGCGGCGCCCTGCTTGATCGGTCTTGATTCACTTCGCTCGGCATAGGCTCGTCCTGCCGGCGCGAGAGATGATCGTCAAGAGTCGACGGGCAAGGCGGAGGTATCCGATAGAGGAGGACATGATGACAGTCGCACGCGCCATCATTCTCCTGCTTGTCCTGGCCGGAGGACTGTCGGTATCGGCCTGCGTGCCTCCGACACCCAAAGCCGGCCCACAGACGGTGATACATATCGCCGAAGCCCGCCGCTGACGAAAATGCGGAGGACGGTCTGGTCATTGAGAGTGGGCGCTTCGTTGATTTGGTCGGTGGCAATAACCCAGGCGACAGAATCATTCGGCCGGGTCCCGGTATGTTCTCACGGATCTTCACCATCGACGGAGCCCTGGTCCGGCTGTCCGGTGTCACCCTGGCTCAGGGCCGCTTAGGAGGGGTCGATGGTCTTGGGGGAGCCATTTCGATGCGCGGGGGAAATCCTCGGATGGAGATTACGAATTGTCCGTACGGCCATGGGAAAGAGCCAGTCTCGGGGCTCAAGGGGGGGGCGGGTAAGAAGGTCCACGGTTAAAGACCGGGCTTCCTGGTTTTAGGGAGGCTTGAATCCGCCAACATCTCGTCACGTATCTGCGCGACTGCCTTTCCCAACGCGCGATTGAGACGGTCTCCCGGCCGCACTTCACTATTGGGAGTGTAATCCTCATTGAATTTCGAGCGGCCCGTATAGGAGCCGACGAGTTCGCCGTTGGGCTTCAGCAACATCATCGTGAGCCGTACCTCTCCATCGGTCTGGTAACTGTTCACCCGGAAGAGGCTGGCCAGCTTGTCCGAATAGTACGGAACCAGGCTCCAGAGTTTTCGTCGGTCATGCTCGAAATATCGATCGATGCGTCCTGTGAGCATGAGGTCGGGCTGAGGGTCATAGAGGCTCACTTTCCGGAAGACTTGCTGCGCCGACAATTCCTCTACCACTTGGTCGGTGAGCGCCTGAGTCAACTGGGACGGCGGTTTGTTCACATAGTCCTCCGCCAGCAGGCCATAGGTGGAATGTCCGGAGACGAGATCTTCGGATGCGATAAATGAATGGACCTCCACGTTGGCATCGATCGATCGATTGAGGGCCGATGGGGGCATGATGAGGCGAGGCTCGTAGGTCGTCGAGCATCCTCCCATCAGCGCGATGAGAATGAACCCCCGAAGCAGGCACTCAAATGTGGTTTTCATCCCGTCCATGCGGCGTCGACCGGCATATCGTGTCCTTGTAACTATTAGCGCAGCAAGCTTGATTAAGCATAACTAGGAGAATCCCTGGAATTGCCACATTGACAGAACAGCTTGCGCCACGTAGCCTCTCTGCGTTTTCACACAGGGAAGGAACGCAACGATGGCAAAACGTCCGATGGCTCCTGACGCGATCATGCAACTTGGGTTTGGGTTCTGGGGGTCGAAAACTTTGCTCAGCGCCGTGGAGCTGGGTGTGTTTACGGAGTTGGCCAGGAGGCCGCTCGATGCGGATGAATTGACGAAGCGGCTTCAGCTCCATCCGCGAAGCGCGCGTGATTTCTTTGACGCGCTGGTCGCGTTGGGCATGCTCAAACGGATCGGGAAGCGTTATGCCGATACGTCCGAGACGGCTTTCTTTTTGGATCGCGCCAAGCCCTCCTATGTCGGCGGCATGCTCGAAATGTCCAATGCCAGGCTCTATCGTTTCTGGGGGTCGCTCACGGACGCGCTTCGCACGGGCAAGCCGCAGAACGAAGCGAAAACCGGCGAGGACTTCTTCGGGACGCTGTACGCAGACCCGCAGCGGTTGGAAGGATTTCTCAAGGCCATGACGGGCCTCAGCCAGGGAACGGCGCGGGCCATCGCGGCCAAATTTCCCTGGAAGAAATATCGCTCGTTTGTCGACATCGGTTGCGCCCAAGGCGGCGTCGCCGTGGAACTGGCTGTCGCGCACAGGCATCTCACCGGGCAGGGGATGGATCTGCCTGTCGTGCAGCCGATATTCGAATCCTATGTCAGAGCCAGGAAAGTCGACAGGCGGGTGACGTTTTACCCGGGCGACTTTTTCAAAGACCCTCTTCCACAGGCTGACGTATTGATCATGGGGCACATCCTCCATGATTGGGATCTGAACGAGAAGATGGCGCTGCTCCGCAAATCATATGAGGCGTTGCCGGCCGGCGGGGCGTTGATCGTGCACGAGGCCATCATCGACGATGCGCGCAAACAGGGCGCCTTCGGTCTTCTCATGAGTCTGAATATGCTCATCGAAACGCCGGGAGGTTTCGATTTCACCGGAGCGGATTGCACGCGCTGGATGAAGCAGGCGGGTTTCAAACGGACGAGGGTGGAAAAGCTGGTGGGGCCGGATTCGATGGTGATCGGCATAAAGTAACGCGTCTCCCATCATCACCGTGGCATGTGCTCCTGAGGAATAAGGAATTTCATGAACGAGTCTTCGCCTCTCCTGTCTCCTCGCTGGCCCCTACCCAGGCAGGATGACTGGTCCACCCCGTTTGCCGAAGTGCTGCTTCAGCAGGTCGATCTGAGACCAGGCCTCAGCATTCTGGATGTGGCTTGCGGCCATGGTATTCCTGCTTTCTACCTGGCTGAACAGGTCGGCCCGACCGGGACGGTCGTCGGCATCGATGCCAGCCGTCGCCAGGTGGCGAATGCGCGCGCCATCCAACGGAACGAGCTGCCCTGGCTGCGGTTCGAATGTCTCGACGCGCGCGCATTGCCCGCCTCGTTCCCCACGTTCGAGCGCATTACCGGCAATCTCGCGGTGATGTTCTTCCGGCCCGACCGGTTCGAAACCATTCGAGGATTGATAGAGCATCTTCAACCGGGCGGCCAGGTGGCGCTGACCTTTCCCTCTCTCGGGACGTTCGACTCCATCTGGCGGCGCATCGATCAGGAAATGAACCGGCGCGGCCTCACGACCGAACGGGACCGTTTAGCGGCCCATGTCGCGGAGCGGCCTTCGGCGTCAGAAGCGCGAGGATGGCTGGAGCGGCTGGACCTGGAACGGATCGAGGCGCTCGAACGGCCCCTCGAAGTCGCGAGCGGCTCAGGCCCGCGGTTTCTTCACCATCCGCTCTTGCGCGGCGGTTTTCTCGACGATGCCTACGAATGTTTCGATGATCCTGGTCTTGCTGAGGAGGTCATGGCGCGGGTATCGGAAGATATGGACAGCATGATCCCACTGATCGCGCAACGATGCGTCATTTGCGGCTGGAAGCGCCGATAGGTACAGGCGAAACGTTCGATCGCCGGACGGAATCAAAGGAGGAAGGTGTGGGATCTCGCATCAAGCCGACGTTGTTGGGAATCATAGGGATGGTTCTGTTGACGGGATGCAGCCCGTTGCCCTCTCGGTACCTGAAGCAGGCAGAACCGGGAGTGACCCTGAGCGCGCTCACGGCCTCTCCGGATACCTATCGAGGGAAGACCATCGCCCTGGGCGGCGTGATCGTCGACCAGAAGCAGGAAGGCGAACGGCTCTGGCTCCACATCAAGAACCGGCCGCTGGATAAGGAATATCGGCCGCATCGTCCGACCGTGAACGAGGGACCGGAAGCGGGCTTTTATTGGGTCGTGGTGACGAATCCCTCGACCTTGCCTCCCAAATGGAAACATTGGGCGCGGGTGACTGTAGTGGGACGAGCCTTGGATCCAACACAGATCGAGCCCCCGGTCGGCCGCTCCATGGAGCCGATTCTCGCGTTGTTGTTCATGCGAGGGTGGTCGATGGGCCAGGCTCAGCAGGGAGGGACCTGGGAGGAATCAGTCGATGCGAATTATCTGCTCTCCGTGCCGGAAGGCCTTCACGGTCAATGAGGCCGGGCCTGCAAGCGGGTAAGCCCGACGCGCCCTAATCAGACGTTAAAAAACTATTTGAAGGGTTCCTGAGACCAATGTACCACCGTGTGAGATCGCGAATAGTCCGCGCACAGGATGTTCAAAATGGCCGTCCAGCGCGGCCGCAGCAAGCGAAGAGGCGAAGCGTACTCCGAGTACGTTGAGCCTCTGAACGACGCGAGAACAAACTGCTATTGCTCGATTTCGCCGGAGACTGCCTGAACGGCCTGCTCACCTTCCAGCTGGTGCCTTCCTTTGTAGCGGCGGTGGAGCTTGACCGGCGTTCGGATTCGTTTCCGGCGCATGCGAATGTTCAGCATCTCGACCGTCACCGAAAACGCCATCGAGAAATAGATGTACCCTTTGGGAACATGCACATCGAACCCTTCGGCCATCAGTGTGACGCCCACCAGAATGAGAAACGACAGCGCGAGAATCTTGATCGTGGGGTGCCCGTCCACGAATTCTCCGATGGACTTCGCCGCGACCATCATCACGACTACGGCCAGGATGATCGCAACCGCCATGATCGACACATGGTCGACCAGGCCGACCGCCGTAATCACCGAATCCAATGAAAAGACGATATCCAGCAGCGCAATCTGAACCAGGACCATGCCCAGGCCGGCCGTGGCGATCGGGACCGAGCGGTCCTCGACTCCTTCGAGACTGTTGTGGATTTCATGCGTCGCTTTCGCCATGAGAAACAGCCCGCCTCCGATCAGAATGAAATCCCGGCCGGAGATCTCCTGTCCGAAGACCGTGATCCAGGGATGGGTGAGCCCCATCACCCAGGAAATGGAAAACAACAACGCCAGGCGGGCGACCATCGCGAGACCCAGTCCCAGCTTGCGCGCTATCGCGCGCTGCTTCTCCGGTAGCCGGCCCACGAGCACGGAGATAAAGATGATGTTGTCGATTCCCAGCACGATCTCCAAGGCGGTCAGCGTTCCCAATGCGATCCATATCTGAGGATCGGCCAGCCATTCAAACATCAGCGGCTCCAGTCGTGAAAGAACAGACGAGCGATTCGATCTGTCATGGATGGGTATGCAGCATAGAGGGGCGTCGGGGAAGTCTACCGTTCCGGGCGATC